>PCUH01000006.1:0-418 GCA_002770955.1 Flavobacteriales bacterium CG18_big_fil_WC_8_21_14_2_50_32_9
GAATCTTTGTATGTTTCGTAAATTTCTTGTAGTTGTTTATACTGAGGTGTTAATCCGCATTTGGAAGCAGTATTGACCACCATAATCTTTTTTCCTTTTAAGGTGCTAAAATCAAAGGGTTCGCCATACAGGTCGGTTACTTTAAATTGATGAATACTTTGTTTAGTTGTTTGAGCATTTAATAAAGTAACAGAGCATAGTATTGATAAGATAAATATGGAATGTTTCATGGTTGTATTGCTTTAAAATAAAATTAATGAGAAATGTGTTATCTACTACGACTATTTTATGGTTATCAAAATGGTGTATACTCAAATTACTTAGCTTTCCGAATTTTTGACCTACTCTTTTTGCCGTTATCTGCGTTAAAATTTTAAACCATAGCTACGGCTATGCTTGAAAATTTAGCCTTGATACC
>PCUH01000006.1:448-4120 GCA_002770955.1 Flavobacteriales bacterium CG18_big_fil_WC_8_21_14_2_50_32_9
TAAATTCCCCGAAAAGCTAAGTGATTTGAATATACTTCAAAAGTATCAATAAAATTTCTTTATTAATAAAATATAATACATATTTCTGCAGAATTTTATATTCAATCCTTAATCTTAAATTTTGCTTTAATTCCATCAACCGCTGCATAAACTACGGGTACTAAGTAAACCGTTAATATTAGCGAGGAAAGCAATCCGCCAATAATTACCCAAGCCAAGCCGTTTTTCCACTCACTTGCCGAACCTGTGGCTAAAGCAATGGGCAACATACCGACAACCATAGAAAGTGTGGTCATTAAAATGGGTCGCATTCTTCCTTTTCCGGCAATAATTAATGCTTCTTTATAATGTTTTCCTTCTGCTTTAAGTTGATTGGTAAAATCGACAATTAAAATAGCGTTTTTGGTAACCAAACCCATTAGCATAATTAATCCCAACAAGGCAAACAAACTTAAATGACTAAGTGTTAAGTTCAGTGCTAAAAACGCTCCAATGGCAGCAACAGGAATGGAGAACAACACTACAAACGGATAAATAAAACTGTCGTAGAGAGCAACCATTATCAAGTAAATAAGCAAAAAGGAGATGATGAGTACTGAACCCAACGCTCCAAAGCTATCGTTTTGTCGTTTGATATCGCTGCCCCAAGTCATTTGAATGCCTTCTGACAATGGATTTTCTTTAATAAAAGCCACCACTTCATCGGCAACTGTTCCCGATGGTTTTCCCAACGCATCTGCGGTAATGGTTACTGCCGATTGTCGGTCTAAGCGTTCTAATAACGATGGCGAATTGCTTTGTTTTACCTCTGCAAACTGAGCAATTTCAATAGGCATTCCCATAGGATTTACGATGACTAATTTTTCTACATCGTTGTAATTTTTTCTATCAAAATCAGCTAGCTGGATACGGACTGGATATTCCGTGCCTTCCTCGGTTAAGGTAGCATCATCGTTTCCACTAAAAGCGGTTCGTAAATTCATACCCACATAAGCCGTGTTTAAACCCAAACGCTGCATTTTGTCTTTATCAGGAATAATTTTATACTCCGGACTGCCTTCTTCTACCGAAAGTTTTACGTTATCTGCTCCGGGAGTTTTTTCAATAATAGTTTTAAGCTGCTGAGCAGTTTTCATTACTTCATTTGAATTTGCACCACTCAACGTAATTTCGATGGGTGCAGAACGAGGAATTAATCCTAAAGCTGCAATTCTGTATTTAATTCCTGGAAATTTGCTTTGTAAACCGCTACGAAGGTCTTGCATAAACTGCTCGGTAGCAATGTTGTTAATCTCTTTTTTATCTTTTAATTGAATGGTAAATTCGGTTTTGTAAGGCGAGCCAACTCCCAAACTTCCAATTCCGGTGCTTGGTCCACCTACGTTGCTAAACAAGGTTTTTATCTCAGGCAACTGTAAAATATATTTTTCAATTTCTAACGAAACTTTGTTGTTGTAGTGTATAGATGTGTTTTTATCGTACTCCAACGACATCATAAATTTACCTTGGTCGCCAGTAGCAATCAATTCTTTACCAATTATACCTTGTTTCATCATTATTCCTGTTAAGGCAAAAAGTGCGATGATAATGCCACCAAAAACCAATTTGTGATTGAGCACCCATTCCAACTGTTTTCCATACCAATTGGTAAACTTATCGAGCTGATGTTCAAACCATAATAAAAATTTATTAAAGAAATTAGTGGGCTGCAAATCTTCTTTTTTTCCCATGCGTGAAGCCATCCACGGAGTAAGTGTAAAACCCACCAACAAACTGGTTAAGGTAGAAGTAATAACCACCACCGAAAACTGCTTGAGCATATCGGCAACAAAAACTTGTAAAAACAATATTGGCAAGAAAACCACTACATCTACCAAGGTAATGGATAGAGCAGAAAAGCCAATTTCCATTCGTCCGTCCATGGCTGCGTCCTTTTTATCTTTACCCATATCCAAATGGCGTTGAATGTTTTCGAGCACCACGGTAGCATCATCTACCAAAATTCCAATAATCAGCGACATGGCTAACAAAGTCATTAAATTAAGGGTGTAACCCAACATCCACATTACCGCAAAAGCAGTTACCAAAGAGGTTGGTATAGCAATCAAAACAATAATGGAGTTTCTGAAACTTCTCAAAAACAACAACATTACCAACGAAACCAATATTACGGCTAAAATTAAATCGAAAACTACCGAATTTACAGCTGCGATGGTGTTGTCGGTACTGTCATCGGCAATAATAAATTGTATGTTGGATGAAGCATTTTGTTGTTCGATAACTATAAATTTATCTTTTACCAACTTAGAAACATCTACCGCATTGGCATCGCCTTGTTTTTTAAGCAACAAACCTATGCCACTTTTTCCGTTGTAACGGCTGATGGAAGTGGTTTCAACATGAGCATCTTTAACCGTAGCCACATCTTTAACATAAACTGGGCTGCCCGGAACTGGCATGGCAATTTGTACATTTTCGATGTTTTTTAAGGTGTTGAACTTCCCAGTTAACCGAACCGAATTACTTTCTTTGTCGGTTTGCACTTTTCCAGCAGGCAAATCCAATCCCGAGCGATTAATGGCTTCTACCACTTGCAACATCGAAATTTTATGCAATTTTAAACGATTGGGGTCAATGTTTACTTGAATTTCTCGTTCTTCACCACCCAACAGCGTAATTTCTGCAACTCCTTTTAGTTGTTGAATTTGAGGCAAAAACTCATCTTTCATTTTTTGATAAAAAACGGTTGGCTCCAAATCGCTGGTTGCACTAATTGACATAATGGGCAAATCGTTGGGAGAAACTTTGCTCATTACTGGGCTTAAAATTTCTTCTGGCAAATCCTTTCTAATGTTGTCGATATAGCGTTGAGCATCTTGCATGGTTTTATCCAAGTCGGTGCCGTATTTTAAGTTGGCAATAACAACAGAAGCATTGGGCAGCGATTTAGTTGCCAAAAAGTCCACCCCTTCGAGATTTGCTAACGCATCTTCAATTTTTCTACTTACAGATGTTTCTACCTCTTCTGGTTCAGCACCAGGATAGCCTGTTTTTATAACTATAACAGGTTGATTGAAGTCGGGCATCAACTCATAACTTAAGTTGGTAAAACCGATGTATCCCAGCAAAATAAATAAGCTGAACAACACTATAATAAGTGAAGGTCGGTTAATGGATATGGATGTAATGTTCATTTTTTTTCTATTTAATTTTTTTACCACAGAGACACAGAGACACAGAGACACAGAGGACACAGAGAATCTCTAATCTCTAATTTCCACATTCGCTCCATCAAATAAATTGATAAAACCTTTGCTAACTAGCACATCGCCTTGTTGGATTCCTTTTGTTACCAGCACCTTGTTTTGCACTCTTTTGGCAATGGTAATTTTTTGAAGAACTGCTTTATTGTCTTTTACCAAATAAACGCTAGGTGTTTCTTCACCACCCTGAATAAGGTCTGCCGAAATGTACAAGCCTTTTTCGTTCTCCGTATTTTTAAGTTGTGCTTTTCCGAACATTCCAGCTTTTATCAAATTTTCATCAGTATTTTTTATTAAAAACTGAACTGGAAAACCGTTGGCAGGATTTGAGCGACTGCCTACTGCCACAATTTTTCCTTCTAACGAAATTTCATTATAGGTATCAGTAGAAACGGTTACTATTTTGTTG
>PCUH01000006.1:4126-5571 GCA_002770955.1 Flavobacteriales bacterium CG18_big_fil_WC_8_21_14_2_50_32_9
AACAAATGTAAATCGTTTTCAGAAACAAAAATGGTAAAACGCAATTGTTGTATTTCGGTAAGCTGAACCAGTGGAACTCCAGGAGCTGCAAAAGCTCCAGCTTCGGTCATTTTCATGGTAATAACGCCATCAAAAGGAGCTTTTATAGTGGTTTTCGAAATTTGTTCCAACAAAGTGCTGCGTTGCAGTTTAGCTGATTTCAATCCCAATTCGGCTTTCTCTAATTGTACTCCTTGAATGGCATCAGCTTCCACTAAAACTTTGTAGCGGTTTACATCGTTTTCTAAACCTTCAATTTGTACTTCAACCGATTTTAATTGAAGCTGCAACAAGGAATTATCTAACTGAACCAACGCCTGACCTTTTTTAACTTCCGAGCCCAAATCGACCAAAACATCATTCACTTTACCTTGAATATCAGCATTGATTTTCACTTCTTTGTTGGCTTCAAAAGTTCCCGAAAACGTATATTGAGATTCAGCTTCTAGCAAACTAACTGTTATGGTTTTCACTTCTATTGGAGCAGTTTTATCGTAATGATAAACCTTACTTTCAGTAGTTTTTTTGTTGCTTGCCAATTTATAAATGACCAAGGCAGTAATTCCCACTGCTGCAATAATGCCGATGTATTTTTTCCAGTTTGTTTTCATAATATATGTTTTTATTCTTTCACGGAGTTTCACAGAGTTTTTACACGGAGTTACACGAAGAATCTCTAATTCTTAATTGTTTTAAAATTTCCTGTTAATTTTTTTAATTCTAAATCTGCTTTTAAATATTCTATAATAGCAGAAAGGTATTGTTGTTGAACATCACGCAAGGCATTATCTGCCATTAGAACTTCGGTTAAGTTGGCTGTTCCTTGTTTTTGTTGCAACAAGATTTGTTGGTAAATTTTTGAAGCTAATTCAGCTTGTTTTTGTGTGTTTTCAACTGATTTTTGTGTGATAATTTTTTGCTGACGAGCATTTATTGTTTGCATGTTGGTTTGGTCGTTGAGCATTTCCAACTGAAGATTGGCATTGGTTAACTCCAACTTTTTTTGATTAATTTTTCGTTGGGTAGAAAACCCTTGAAAAATTGGATATTGCAATTTTATTCCTCCAAAACTTATGGGATAAAAATTTAAAAATTCGTTGGGTTGCTGGTCGTAGCCAAATCCGGTAGTTCCGTACATTCCGAATAAAGCTAGTGTTGGCAAGCGACTTCTTTTTATGCTTTTTAATTCCACATCCAACAACCTAGTTTTTTGCTGAACCAAAGCAACATCTATATTATTAATAGATGTTTGCTCAGGTTGCGTTTCAAAAACAACTTGCTGCTCCACATTGATGTTACTTTCTAAACCTATTCCCATCATTATTTTTAACATATTTATAACTTGTTCTTGTTTGCTCAAAAGCAATTCGTGTTGGGTAATCAGTTGTTGCAATTGCAATTCTATT
>PCUH01000006.1:5592-7960 GCA_002770955.1 Flavobacteriales bacterium CG18_big_fil_WC_8_21_14_2_50_32_9
GCAAGCAACTGACTGTGTAATAATTGCATATTTTTTAGCAATACTTTATTGTTATTAATGTTGCTATCGATAAACGCCAGTTGATTTTGAAGGATTTGAGCATTGTAGTACAAATTACTGACATCAAAAAATACTTCTTCTTCGGTTTTTTTGTGCTGCAAACTGCTCATTTCAATAGCAATTTTGGTAGCAGAAATGTTGGTATATAATTGTGGATTGTACAAGGGCATAGACAATTGAAGATTAGCGTTGATGTTGTGAGGAACACCAAATTGTGCTTCTTTAAATTGACCTTCGGGTGCTGTTGGATTAAACGTAGAAAGCGGCATGAGTTGATAAGGCAAATCTATATAATACTTATATTCTCCGTTGGCATCAATTCTAGGAAAAAGATTTGCCTGAACTTCTTTTCGTTTTTGTTCGCTAATTTGTTGATTGTTTTTGCTTATTTGTAGCTGCTTATTGTTTGCCAAAGTGGTGTCAATACATTGCTGCAACGAGTAAGTTTGGGCGTTCATTTCTTTGCCTAAAAATGAAATAAATAATAGTAAAACTATAATCTGCATGTGAGTATTCACTAACTTCATGATGTAAAAATTTTTAATTTTTAGTAATTATGATTTGTTTCTTGTTCCTCCGTGTCCTTTTAAAACAATTAACATAATTTTGATACTCAGCCAAATGTATTTAAAAAACTGAATAATTGGATTTTGCATTTTTGCATGATTTGATTTTGATATTGCTGCTGACATGATAATTGAGTTTAGATGTTTAATATTTTAAATTACAATAAATTACTCTGGAATTAACCACCAAAAAGGTTTCATTTTGGCCTTATAAATAAAAGCGTAATGCAAGGTTAATTTTAGCCAATGACCAGCTAAACCAATATCTCCAAATGTTTTTTTAATGTCTCTACCTTGTGTTTCTTTGTATTTTACATAATCAGGAACAATAGGATAAGTTGTAATACTAACACCACTACCTTTAGTTGCTCCATAACCTGCCGAAGCGATACATGCTGCACCCATATTTCCCATCGAGCCTTTATGGTGTAAAGTCAATTTTCCATTTTCAATGGCATCAATAATATTGTCGGCAACTAATTTTGCAGTTATTCCCGAAGGCATACCAGTTCTGGGTGGAGAAGGAGAAATATCTGTTCCGTTCTTGCTTTTACGGGGTTTTGAAATAGCATGAGGCGGAGCAAATGCAATTCCTGGAGCAAAAATATTTTCATAGCTTGGGTTTTGGTAGGTTTCTGGCCAATCTTGTACACGCCATTCTTCGTAAGGTTTTGGTGTGTAATCGGCATCAACTATCATAAAACCTTTAAAGAGTTTATCTGTAATATCATTGTTGTTTTTGTCGTAAGCTTTAAAACCATGACCAGAAAAGGCTGGAATTAACATCGCAAAATCAAATTCTTCGGTTTTAAACTCACCATCTAAATTTTCATAAGAAACTTTTCCATCTTCAACTTTATTAACACCAGCACCTAAAATCCATTTAATGCCTCTATCAGCAAAAACCATTTCCACCATTTCGCTCGATTTCATGGTGGTATTGCCGTAAGTTAACAACATGCCATCCATACCAAAATCGCCTAGTTCGTATTCGTTTGAAATCCAAGTAACTTCGCATTTGTCTCGAATTCCAAAACGAGTAAGTTCTTTTTCTACATTTAAAATGTATTCGAATGCAGCTCCTTGACAAGTTGCTTTTGCATGCCCAGTTCCGATAAGTATTTTGGCTTTTTTAGCGGTATTTTTTAGCTGATTAATTAATTGATGTAAAGCATTTGATGCATGCTGAGCATGATCATAAGTACAAACCGAAAAGGCTTTATTTGTTCCTGGGTTTAACCCTTCGGTAAGTTCAAAAGCTAGTTTTGGACCAGTGGCATTAATCAAATAATCATAAGTAACTTTTTCTTGTTTACCAGCTTCTTCACCATAAAGGTATTCTATTAAAACATAAGGGCTGGTTTCATTGTCCCCTTCGGGGTAAAACGAAACTGCTTTTGCTTGCTTGTAACCAATGCCTTTTTTCTTATACAATGGTTCTAAAGGAAAATGAACCTCTTTAGCTTTCATTCTACCTGTTCCTACCCATATATTGGAGGGCACCCATTGGTAATTTCTATTTGGCGAAACTACTAACACTTCGTGTTCTTTAGAAAGTTTACGTCTTAAGTGAGCAGCTGCAGTATGTCCTGCAATGCCTGCTCCTAATATTAATACTTTAGCCATTTTTTATGTTTTTATGTTAGCATTCACTAACTTCATAATTCAAATTTTTTTAACCTATATATCTTCTAAACACTTTAAATTTATTTTTACATTTTACCATTATTGTATAATTTCTG
>PCUH01000254.1:0-5943 GCA_002770955.1 Flavobacteriales bacterium CG18_big_fil_WC_8_21_14_2_50_32_9
CACTATTGAAGCTTGTGGTTCTGTTCTAATCAATGCAACTGGAGGAATAAGCTACTTATGGAGTCCATCAACAGACTTAAGTTGTACTTCTTGTCCAAATCCAGTCGCTTCACCAATCATCACAACAACTTATATAGTTTCAGGCACTGTAAATGGCTGTTCTAATAAAGATACCATAATGGTATTTGTAGAGGGAAGTTCTCCATTAATAATCCCCAATGTTTTTTCTCCAAATTTTGATGGAATGAATGATGGGTTCAATATCCTTGGTGGTTGTATAACATCCATCAATAAAAAAATATATAATCGATGGGGGCAATTGCTTTTTGAATCCAATCAAATTGCTGAAGAATGGGATGGTAGAACAAGGGCAGGAGAAAATGTTCCTGAAGGCACCTATTTTTATATTTTTACCATAAATTTGAAAGAAGACGGAAATGAAACAACCAAGATATTTAAAGGTGCTGTTACACTTTTAAGATAATCTTAATATCTTTCATAGTATCAAATTAATGATAAACCACTTTCTGGATATCAACTACATTGTTGTTTTCATCAAGTATTTTCACGAAATATACTCCATTTTCTAAAGTTGATAGGTCTATCGTTTTCTTAGTAGTATTCATTGTGCTAACATAGACGGTTTGACCTAACAAATTATTAATTTCAACTTTATAACCATTTACACTCGTATTAGCTTCTATATTAATTGTTATCGTTGAGTTGGTAGGATTAGGATAAATTTGAATGTTTTGATTTTCAGGTTGTTCATCAATTGAAACAAGCCCTTCTTCACATAATGCTACAATTTCAGTAATTGATAAAGCTCTGTTGTAAATTCTTACATCATCTATGTTTCCATGGAAAAAATTTGTATTTGTTTGTCTTGTTCCAATTTTTGCGGTAGGTATATCTCCATAATAAGGAGTTACGTTTGTTGAACTACTATCTACTGCAACTAAATTACAATTAACATATAATTTTTGAACATTGTTAGATCTAGTTACAGTTATATGATACCAATCTAAAGGATTAATATTAGTTTCATTAAATGTTAAAAAAGCAGAATTTGGATTATTATACCCCATAAGTCCCCAACCATTATTGGCTTGACTATTATTTACAATAATAGCTTGGTCACCTCCCAATGAATTACCAGGTCTAGTTGTACCAATTGTAAAAACAAATAAAGAAACATTTGGAGGAGGAAATGAACTCGCTGAAACCCATAAAGAATAACTATATTCATTAAGCGTAAGACCACTTAAAGGCAAGTCAATATAATCATCAATACCATCAAAAAAATAGGCTGAATTAGGATTCCCAAACCTGTCTGTGGTTAAAGTAGCTCCTAACACTGTTCCATGTTGACTACTTGCATTTTCATTTGCATTACCTGAAAAGGTATAATGTCTTACCAATCCATTTGTTGGTATTTGTGCGACAGCATTTATTGAAAACGCGATTGCTAAAATTGTAAAGATTTTTTTCATACTAAAAGGGATTAGATTATAAATAAAAAATAATAATTCACATCTATATAATGTGTAACAAATATAAACAATTAATGTTTAAGCACAACATGTAAGCTAATAAAAAAAAATAAGTGCCACAACTCCATTCTCTCAAAGAATTAATTCTTTTTTAATTTCTTTGTGTCCTCTATTTTAAGATAATCTTTATCTTTACCAACTATGAAAAACAAAGAGCAATGGAGTCCAAGTAAATATGTCTTAAAAAATGACAACCTTAAAGGATCTAGAGACAAGAAAGATGTAACCATTTCATCTCGATTGTTTGTAGATTTGGTAGCTTCATTTTATCAAGAAAATATTCCGCTTTATGTTTCTGGAAACTTATTAGATTTAGGTTGTGGAAAAGTTCCACTTTATGAAGCTTATAAAAATTATATTTCCGATAATAGTTGTGTCGATTGGCAAAATACCATTCATAAAAATCCTTTCTTAGATATTGAAACAGATATTAATCAACCACTTCCTATTGAAAATGAAATTTTTGACACTGTAATTTTATCCGATGTACTGGAACACATCAGAAAACCTGAAGAACTTATTGCAGAAATCCATAGAATAATGAAACCCAATGGAAAATTTATTTTAAATGTTCCTTTTTTCTATTGGTTACACGAACAACCGTTTGATTATTTCAGATATACCAAATTTGCCCTTCAATCAATGTTAGAAGATGCTGGTTTTAAGGTGTTAAAACTTGAACCTATGGGAGGTGTACCAGAAATAATGACCGATATTTTTTGTAAAAATGTGTTAGCTGTTCCTGTTATTGGGAAACCGACCGTTTTATTGAGTCAATTTATTACTCGTTTATTTTTAAAAACAGGTATCGGTAAAAAAGTTTCTAAAAAAACTGCTGAGAAATTTCCTTTGGGATATTTTGTTGTGGTGGGAAAGTAATAATTTACTCAACTAATAAAACCATCTAACCTATCCATTTTACTAGCTGGACAGAAAATAAAGTTTCTATTATAAGCATCATTCGTTACTTCATTTAAAGAAGAAATAAAGTTTAGTTTCTTTGTTGCTTCAATGTAATGATACAATTTATAATCTGTCATTTTATCAATACATTCTTGAACCTCTTTTTCAATCACATCATAAACCTCACAAATAATTATTGGTTGAAATTTATTAATTACACCTAAACTACTTTCTAAAATTAGATGTTCTGTACATTCTGTATCTAATTTAATTAAATCAATTTGTTTAATATCATTATTAGTTATTACACTTTGTAAAGTAGTTACATCAACTAAATAAGAAGAAGATTTTATTAGTCCAAATTTATTTTGAAGACTATTAGATCCATTCAAATTATGTTTCAACCATGGATATTTTTCATTAATCACATCATAAAACTCAAGTTTTCCATCAATATCAGAAACGGCTTTATCAATAATTGTAGTGTTATTTAAAAAATTTTCTTTAACATTTTTATTCAAATAATACAATGGCCCAATAGATGGCTCAAAAGAAAATATTTTTACTAATGGATTGATTTTCTCTCCTAAAACTGTAAAATAACCAATATTAGCACCAACATCAAAAAAAACATTTGACTGCTTTATTAAATGCTCAAAAAGAGTTGTAAATTCATAATTTTCAGCACCATTATAAAAAATTTCCTTAGTTACATAACACGTTTGATTGGTATGAAGAAAAAACAAATGTTTTTCATAAGTTACCTTTAATTTCCCACTCACAGAAATAACTATAGGCTTTAATAACAACTTACCACTCAACTTAAGAAAATTTCTTAAAATGTAGTTAATAGTAGGATGATATATTATTTTATAGAGTATTTTCATGGGGTTTTAAATTAAAACAATGAAGATATTTATTATTTATCGTTATTATCAGAAATCAATTTATTAACTAAATTCACTAGCTTCTCTCTTTCTGTTGGTGGATATCTATCTATAATTCGTTCTCTCGCTTTTAAACCAAGGTTTTCTTTTTTAGAAGATAAAGCAAGCGATATTAATTTTTCTAATTCATTTTCATCTCTCTTTTTAAGTATATAACCCGTATCTCCTATTATCTCAGGAATAGCAGCAACATCAGATCCAATAGGTATGCACTCACAAAGCATAGCTTCACAAATTGCACTAGGAAACCCTTCACATATTGATAATTGAAAATAGAATTTATGTGAACTATAGTAATCTTTTAATTCATCATAAGGAACAAAGGATATTAAAGTTACATTGGGTGGGACACTTGGATACTTCATTTTTGGTGTATTTCCAACAATTGTGAAAGTACAAGTTGGGAATCGTTTTGCCATTTCAAATATCAAATCAACACCTTTACGATAATAATTGGGAGCATTCATTTGTCCAACCGTAATAAAAGAATTAGTTTTACTATCTGATGTTTTAAAAAATTGAGTTGGATTATAACCATAACAAATTGTAGTATGAGGGGTTTTTAGCTCAGGACAAAAATATTTATATCCCTGTTTTGGAAAATCTTTATCTGTGTATGTATAGTCAGATAAAACCAAACTTTCATGAACAGGAGAAAGGTGTTTTGATAGCATTAATGACCATTTTGTAAACAACCCTAAAAGATGTCTGTTAAAATTACCATAATTTATTGACGGAAAAGAAACACATTCAGTCCCTCCAAGTACTATTAGTGATGTTTTTTTTGTAATAACTGCAAATAGATTTGGTAAAAAAGAGTGATATGCTGCAAATTGACTTATTACAATTGAAGTTCCTCGTATATTAAAAAGTAAATAAAAAAATTGTTTTATAAAGACAAAAGGAGTTAGAATTTTTTTTGAAGGACGAAACGAAAATATTTTAACTTCAAAGTGTTTTGATAACAATGCGATGTCATTTCTTACAAAAGAAATAGATACTGGATAAAAATATAGGATTTTAGGTTTCAATTAATATGTAGATTCTAAAAGACACAAACTTATTTAAGTTATCTAGTTTATAACTTAAATTAACTGTTGTCAAAGATAAAACTTTATATCTAATTTAAGTGAAAATATTTTTATTATAGCTATACTTATCATTTTCACATTTATTAAAATCCTTGCCTATCTCATAGGTAAATGTACATTTGTTTATGATAATTAATAATAATCTTAATACTTAATTTTGTGATTAAGTAAGCTAATTTAAAGTATATGAATTTAAACTTAGCTCAATTACATATTTCAACAACCATTAAAAGTTAAAAGGAATAAAATCTATATTTTTACAATATGTTAATAGGAAAAGGTTTAATAGCAAGTACATTTAAGCATTATTCAGATAATTCAGAAGTTATTGTGTTTGCATCTGGTGTTTCTAATTCGGGAGAATCTAATGCTGCAGAATATGAAAGAGAATTTAAACTTCTTCAACAGTTTGTTTCAAGTAATTCAAAACTTATCTATTTCAGCACTTGTAGTGTTATAGATGATAGCTTAAAAGAGTCTTCATATATTCGCCATAAACTTAATGTTGAAAAATATATTTCTGAAAATTTTTATTCTTTCATAATCTTTCGTTTACCCATAGTGGTTGGGAAAAACACGAATCCTTTCACGCTCACTAATTTTTTATTCAATAAAATAAAAAACAACGAGAAGTTTACTTTATTTGATAAAGCCCATCGTTATTTAATAGACATTGATGATTTGGGTCTTATACTTTCTAGTATGATTAATGCAGGAAAATTCGATAATCAAATATTAGATGTTTGCTTTAATAACAAGACAAGTATTCTTGAACTTATCGCTATTTTCGAGAAAATAATCAATAAAAAAGCATTATACATTATAAAGGAAAGTGGAAGTTCTTACACGCCTAATAATACTGTATTCATGAATTATTTAGAAGATATAAATTTTCAAATTCAGCCCATTTATAACAACAATCTCATAGAAAAATATTATTTCAATCGTTAATCCTTTTTTTATACTTAACTTTTAACCCAGAAAATTCACAAATTTTCTACGATTTAAGTAATACCAACAAATTTAGCTATTTTCAATAGCCCAAATTTTGGTATTACTAAATCGGTATTAACCGCTTTGCTTCCCACAGCCCTTCACACATTCATACAATTCGCTTCGCTTTTGCATGAATAAAGCGGGTTAATTCTTAATATTTTTTCCAAATTCCATCGGGAAGGTATTTATTTATAAAAGAATTGATGTCTAAAGAAATTTTAAAGTAATAAATAGGTAAGGAATAAAGCAAAACAAAAATTGAAGATTTAAGTGAAATTAAAATTATTTTATTACCTAAAGTAAAAGGTATAAAATAAATAATTACTCCAACAATAAAGCCTGTAAGTAACATTATGAATGTTGCCCAACTATAAGGTTGCATTTTCAACTTTTTCCAAATGTAAATAAACACAATAACATTAAATACCAAAAAAACAGCAGCAGTTCCAATAG
>PCUH01000254.1:5979-6797 GCA_002770955.1 Flavobacteriales bacterium CG18_big_fil_WC_8_21_14_2_50_32_9
TAATCCCGAAGCCATATCAAAAATTCGTGCTAATCCTAAAGTTAATATAATATATTTTGCTTGGATAAACTCTGGTTTCATTAATGCTAATAAATTATCAATATTTATGGCTATACAACCAAAAAGTAACATTCCTAAAAAAGCCAATATCACTGAACTTTTTTTATAAAAATCAGCTATGTTTTGTAAATTTTTATGTTTCCAATCATAGGCAACAATAGGAGCAGAAATTCTAGATAACGCATTTGCAGGGATATATATAATAGATACTATATACGTAGCAATAGCATAAATACCCACGCTTTCTAATTTATTTTCGGGCAAAAGTGCTCCTATCATTAATAAATCAACATTTATAACCAAGATTAAAGTAACTCCACTCAAGATGGAATAAGTGCCATAATTCAGTAATGGTTTTAATATTCTTTTTTTATAAAAGTTTGGATTTGTGTCAAAAACAAATTCACCACTTTTCATTAATTCAATGACACAAAGAGCTGCTGTTAAAAAGTAGCCCATCATATAAATCAACATAAATTGAAAGAAGGTACAAAAACCATAATAGTAGAAAAGTATAGCTATAAGCCAATAAATTCTAATAATCACATTTCTCAAAAGGTTCGTAAACACTGTTTTGCGAAGTGCTTGTAAAAAAGATTCAAACACCAAAAAAAGTAAAAACCCGAATGTTACCAATGGTATCCAACTATAATAGTTACTAAAAAGAGCCGAATCATCACTATAAAACTGTATAATCATTGGTTTAAACAACAAATAAATTGCTGTAACTATAATAAATCCAGCACTAGAAATGATTA
>PCUH01000254.1:6803-13342 GCA_002770955.1 Flavobacteriales bacterium CG18_big_fil_WC_8_21_14_2_50_32_9
GTGAAAGAAGACCATTATTTTTGTGAGTTTCTTTCCTAAAAACAGGAAAAAACTTAATGGCAATACGATGTACTCCAAATGAAGAAAGCTGAGCCATTGTTGTTGCTAATGAAAGTACCAAGCGAGTTAGTCCAAACTCTTCTTGTGAAAGAAATAATGGAAAAAGAATAACTACATTAACAAACCCTATAATTATTCCGAGATAGTTAACAATAGTGTTCAATAAGGCTTGTCGTTGTATGATTCCCAAGTTGAAAGAGATTAGAAATTAGTCATTAGATATTGGAAATTAGATATTAGATATTGGAAATTAGTCATTAGAAATTAGACTTTAGATTCATCACTTCATCCCGAAAACTTTCGGGATTTTGTTCAGAATGACACTAACTACTAACACCTCATTTCCCATTACATTATGCTACTTTCAACTTATTGCTAACTTTAGATTTTTCAAATTTATTTTTAGCATAACTCAATGTTATTTTTAATTCTTTAACATCTTGCTGTGAAGGTAGTTCAAACATAGCGTCTAACATAATTGCTTCGCAAATAGAACGCAACCCTCTCGCTCCTAACTGAAATTCCATAGATTTATCTACTATAAAATCTAATGCAGCTTTATCAAACGAAAGTTTTATATTATCCAACTCAAAAAGCCTTATATATTGCTTAATGATAGCATTTTTTGGTTCAGTTAATATTCTTCTTAAAGCAGGCTTGCTCAATGGATCTAAATAACTCAACACTGGTAATCTTCCAATTAATTCGGGTATTAAACCAAAAGATTTTATATCCAATGGTGTAATGTATTGTAATAAATTATCTTCATCAACTTGTTCTTGCTCGATATTTTTATAGCCAATAACATGTGTTTTTAATCTTCTGGCTATTTTTAGTTTTATTCCATCAAAAGCACCACCACAAATAAAAAGAATGTTTTTTGTTTCTACAGAAATCATTTTTTGTTCTGGATGTTTTCTTCCACCTTGAGGTGGTACGTTTACAGCCGACCCTTCTAATAGTTTAAGTAATGCTTGTTGAACTCCTTCTCCACTAACATCCCTTGTTATGGAAGGATTATCACTTTTTCTTGCAATTTTATCAATTTCATCTATAAAAACGATACCTTTTTGTGCTGCTTCTACATCATAATCGGCTGCTTGAAGCAAACGAGATAAAATACTCTCCACATCCTCACCAACGTAACCTGCTTCTGTTAAAATAGTAGCATCAGCAATACAAAAGGGAACTTTCAATATTCTGGCAATTGTTTTTGCCAACAATGTTTTTCCTGTTCCAGTTTCCCCTACTAAAAGTATGTTTGATTTTTCAATATCAATATCATCATTGGATTTAATTCCTTGTTGAGTTAATCTTTTATAATGATTATAAACAGCAACAGAAAGCACTTTTTTAGCACTATCTTGTTCTATAACATATTCATCAAGATGACTTTTTATTTCTGCTGGTTTTAAAAGTACCAATTGATTAGCTAACTCTTTGGCTGTTTTTCCAACAGTTTCTTCCTTAACAATATGTTGTGCTTGTGTTATACAATGGTTACAGATATGTCCTGAAACACCTGCTATCATTACATCAACTTCATTTTTTGATCTGCTACAAAAAGAACATTTAACATGTTTATTTTCCATAATATTTATGTTTTTTATTAAAGTACATTCATTTTACGACCAACAACCTGCATACTATTTACAATGTTAGCAATAAAATTATCAAATAAATATCTTGAATCATGTGGTCCAGGTGATGATTCTGGATGATACTGTACAGAGAATGCATTTTTATTTTTAAACCTAATACCAGCTACTGTATTGTCATTCAAATGCTTGTGTGTTAATTCCACCTCAGTATTATTTTGAACATCATCAAAATTAACGACAAAACCGTGATTTTGAGAAGTAATTTCACCTTTACCTGTTTCTAAATTCAACACAGGATGATTACAACCTCTATGTCCATTGTGCATTTTTGATGTTGAAAGCCCTGCTGATAATGCTAAAATTTGATGTCCTAAGCAGATTCCAAATACAGGTAAATTAGAATTTACAATCTGTTGAACCAATTCAATTTGAGGTTTCATTACAGAAGGATCTCCAGGTCCATTAGACAGCATAAAACCATTTGGTTTCCATTGCATCATTTCATCTAAAGTTGCGTCCATAGGGAATACGTTGAGGTAACAATCCCTCTCTGCTAAACACCTTAAAATATTTTTTTTAATTCCTAAATCTAACACCGCTACTTTATATTTTGCATTTTCATTACCAAAAAAATAGGGTTCTTTTGTACAAACTTTTGAAGATAATTCCAACCCTTCCATAGATGGAACTTTGGTTAATTGTTGTTTTAATGCTTCAATGTTATCAGTTTCAGAAGAAATGATTGCATTCATTGCTCCTTTATTCCTAATATGACGCACAATTGCTCTGGTATCAACATCAGAAATAGCAACTATTTTATTTTCCTTGAAATAAGTATCTATGGATTTATTGGCTCTAGTTCTAGAAAACATATCAGAAAATTTTTTACAAACTAATCCTGCAATTTTAATTCCATCAGATTCTACTTCTTCGTTAGTAATTCCATAATTACCTACATGAGAAGTTGTTGCGACTAAAATTTGTCCATAATAGGATGGGTCTGTAAAAATTTCTTGATAGCCTGTCATTCCTGTATTAAAACAGATTTCTCCGGTTGTTGTTCCTTTAAAACCTGCGTGCTTACCGTAAAAAACAGTGCCATCTTCGAGAAGTAATATTGCTTTGTCTTCCATAAAATTGTAAAAAAAAAGGATAGTGTAAAATTACACTATCCTTTTCTGTTTTTAAAATGATTTAACATCAATTCTTAATCTTTTTTATCTTCTTCATTAGATTCTTCACTCGTTTTATCTTCAGCTTTAGGTTCTTCTACTTTAGCATCTTCAGCTTTTTCAATTTCTTCAGCTTTAGGTTCCTCTACTTTAGCATCTTCAACTTTTTCAGTTTTTGGTTCATCTACCACTGCAACATCTTCAACTTTTGTTTCTGCAACAGGAACTATTTTTTCATCTGTTTTTTTAGATCCTCCTCTTCTTCTTTTAGCTGTTGTTTTTTTAGTAGAGCTATCTTTCAACATATTCTCGTTGTAGTCAACCAATTCAATGAAACACATTTGCGCATTATCACCTAATCTAAAACCTGTTTTAAGAATACGGGTATATCCTCCTGGTCTATCCATTATTTTAGTTGAAACTTCTCTAAAAAGTTCTGTTACAGATTCTTTGCTTTTCAAATAACTAAAAACAGTTCTTCTAGAATGCGTTGAATCAGTCTTAGATTTTGTAATAAGCGGTTCAATGTATTTTTGTAACGCTTTTGCTTTTGCAACTGTTGTGTTAATTCTTTTATGTTCAATAAGAGAACAAGCCATATTTGCCAACATAGCTTTTCTATGTGGTGCTTGTCTGCTTAAATGGTTTACTTTTTTTCCGTGTCTCATGGTTATTACTCCTTATCTAATTTATAGGCAGCAACATTCATCCCGAATGTTAATCCTTTGCTTTCAACTAATTCATCTAATTCGGTTAATGATTTTTTTCCGAAATTTCTGAACTTTAACAAATCATTTTTATTGAATGATACTAAGTCTCCTAATGTATCAACATCAGCAGCTTTTAAACAATTTAGTGCTCTTACGGATAAATCCATATCAACTAATTTAGTTTTAAGCAACTGTCTCATGTGCAATGAATCTTCATCAAACTCTTCTGCTGAAGAACTTTCTGGTGAATCCAATGTAATTCTTTCATCAGAAAACAACATGAAGTGATAAATTAATACTTTTGCAGCTTCTTTTAATGCTTCTTTAGGATGAATTGAACCATCTGTTGCAATTTCAAAAACTAGTTTTTCGTAATCTGTTTTTTGACCAACCCTAAAGTTTTCAATAGTATATTTTACATTTCTGATTGGAGTATGTATTGAATCAATAGCTATAACACCAATATTTGCATCGTTTGGTTTGTTTTCTTCCGAAGGAATGTATCCTCTTCCTTTATTGATTGTTATTTCTAATTGAAGTTTAACTGATTTTTCCATGTGAGCTATCACTAAATCAGTATTTAATACTTGAAAAGCCGAAGTAAATTTACCTAAATCACCAGCTGTCAATGTTTCTTGACCACCAATGTTTACAATAACTTTTTCATTTTCAATATCTTCAATTTGTCTTTTAAAACGTACTTGTTTTAAATTAAGGATAATTTGAGACACATCTTCTACAACACCTTTAATTGCTGAAAATTCGTGATCAACACCCTCAATCTTAACAGTAGTAATTGCATAACCTTGAAGAGAGTTTAACAAAACTCTTCTGAGTGCATTTCCAACAGTTATACCATAACCTGGCTCTAAAGGTCTGAATTCAAACGAACCAAAAAAGTCGTCAGAACTATTCATTATTACTTTATCAGGTTTTTGGAGATCTAAAATTGCCATAATTTTATATATTTAAAGTTTATTTAGAGTAAAGCTCTACGATTAATTGTTCTTTGATATTCTCAGGAATTTGTTGACGTTCTGGTAAATTAATAATTGTTCCAGACATCAATGCTCCATCCCAGTTTAACCATTCATGTTTGTTAACAGATCTTGTAGCTAATGATGAAGATATAGCTTCTAATGATTTAGATTTTTCTCTTACACCAATAACATCTCCTACATTTAATGTATAGGAAGGAATATTAACAATTTTACCATTTACAGTTATGTGTCTGTGGCTAACTAATTGTCTAGCTCCGCTTCTTGTTGGTGCAACACCTAATCTAAAAACGATGTTATCTAATCTTCTTTCACAAAATTGAAGTAATAATTCACCTGTTATACCAGTTTTTCTTGAAGATTTTTCAAAAATATTAGCAAATTGCTTTTCTAATATACCATAGGTATATTTTGCTTTTTGCTTTTCTGCTAATTGAATTGCATACTCAGATTGTTTACCTCTTCTTTTATTTGGACCATGTTGTCCAGGAGGATAATTCTTTTTTTCTAAAACCTTGTCAGGACCAAAAATTGGTTCTCTAAATTTTCTAGAGATTTTTGACTTGGGACCTCTGTATCTTGCCATTTTTTTTTGTTTTAAAAAGAATTAATTATGAATTAAGGTCACTATCCTTCGACAACTAATTCTTCGATTATTTATTTATTATTTAATTATACTCTTCTTCTTTTTGGAGGACGACATCCGTTGTGAGGTAGTGGAGTAACATCTACTATTTCAGTGATAATAATACCACTGTTATGTAATGTTCTAATTGCAGATTCTCTCCCTGCTCCAGGTCCTTTCACATAAACTTTTGCTTTTCTTAATCCATTTTCATAGGCTTCTTTCGCACAATCTGCTGCTGCTAACTGAGCTGCATAAGGCGTGTTCTTTTTGGAGCCTTTGAATCCCATCTTTCCAGCTGATGACCAAGAAATTACTTGTCCATTATTGTTGGTTAAGCTGATAATAATGTTGTTAAAAGAAGCATGTATATGAGCTTCTCCATAAGCTTCAACATTTACTTTTTTCTTCTTTTTTGCATTTGACTTTGCCATAATTTTTATGTTTCGAGTTCTATGTTTAATGTTTCGAGTTCTGAACTAACCTTGAACTTTAACCATTAAACCTTGAACTTATTGTTTAATTATTTTGTAACTTTTTTCTTGTTAGCAACAGTTTTCTTTCTTCCTTTTCGTGTTCTTGAATTATTTTTTGTACGTTGACCTCTTAAAGGTAAACCTGATCTATGTCTAACTCCTCTGTAGCAACCAATATCCATTAATCGTTTGATATGTAGTTGTACTTCTGAACGTAGGGCTCCTTCAATTTTAAAGTCTTCAGTAATAATTTTTCTTATTTTAGCCAAATCATCATCATCCCAGTCTTGAACTTTTTTATTTTCGTCAATACCAGCTTTATCTAAAATTTGTTTAGAAGATGATCTCCCTATACCAAAGATATAAGTTAACCCAATTACTCCTCTTTTTTGTTTTGGTAAATCAATACCTGCAATCCTTGCCATATTATTATTAAATTTAAGGTTTAAAGAGTTTAATGCCTTTGTTTGAATTTAACGCACAAACATCGAACTATAAACTTCGAACTTTTATTATCCTTGTCTTTGTTTAAATTTAGGATTTTTTTTGTTTACAATGTATAAACGTCCTTTTCTTCGAACGATGATACAATCTGCACTTCTTTTTTTAATTGATGCTCTTACTTTCATTGTATGTATTTTTAATTTTATTTGTACCTAAAAGATATCCTTCCTTTACTTAAATCATAAGGAGACATCTCCACTTTTACTTTATCTCCTGGTAAGATTCTAATGTAGTGCATTCTCATTTTACCAGAAATATGAGCCACTATTGTATGTCCGTTTTCAAGCTCTACTCTAAATAGTGCATTTGATAATGCTTCTATTATTGTTCCATCTTGTTCTATCGATGCTTGTTTTGCCATGTATTAGTTACTAGTTTTTTGTTTCTTATTTC
>PCUH01000309.1 GCA_002770955.1 Flavobacteriales bacterium CG18_big_fil_WC_8_21_14_2_50_32_9
TTTGCCTTTACCGATATGCTCGTGGTACCACTCCCACGCTTCATCGTTTATGGGTTCTCCTACACTTCCCAATACTTTTAATGACGATAAATAATGTTGGTGCACAAAATTAATATCACACGCCATTAAAGCCCTGATGGCAGTTGGTGCAGTATAAAAAATGTTTACCTTGTGTTTAGCCACAATCTCCCAAAACCTGCCTGCATCTGGCCAAGTAGGAACACCTTCAAACATTACCGTAGTTGCTCCTGCCAATAAAGGACCATACACAATATAGGAATGTCCGGTAATCCAACCTATATCGGCAGTACACCAATAAATATCATCAGCCCCCTCCAACTCCCCCGAAGGAGGAGTGTTATTGTACTGAAAAACATTCTGAAACGAATATTGAGCAAAAACCATGTAACCGCCTGTAGTATGTAAAATTCCTTTAGGTTTTCCGGTAGAACCCGAAGTGTAAAGAATAAACAACGGATCTTCCGCATCCATTTCCTCAGCAGGGCAATCGGTAGAAACTTTCGCCATTTCATCGTTCCACCATTTGTCTATGTTGTCATTAAAAGCAACTTCAGCTCCTGTTCTTTTCAACACAATGTTGGTTGTTACCGAAGTACATTGTTGTAAAGCTTCGTCCACCACCGCTTTAATAGGAATGGTTTTCGCCCCTCGGTAAGATTCGTCAGAACAAATTACAATATTGCACTGAGCATCATTAATTCTGTCGGCAAGTGCCTTGGCAGAAAAACCTGCAAATACTACTGAATGAATAGCTCCAATTCTGGCACAAGCCAAGGTAGCAATAGCCAATTCAGGTACCATCGGCATATACAAACAAATTCTGTCGCCTTTTTTTGCTCCATTGGATTTCAATACATTGGCAAAAGCACTCACTTTTTCGTGCAATTCTTTATAGGTAAGTTTAATCGTTTTTTCTTTAGGGTCATTAGGCTCCCAAAGAATAGCTGTTTTGTTGGGTTGTGTTGCCAAATGCCTATCTAAGCAATTTTCGGTAATGTTGAGCTTACCATTTACAAACCATTTTACAGATGGTGTTTTAAATTCCCATTCTAGGGTGTTGTCCCATTTTTTCTTCCATAAAAATGTTTGGGCAATTTCATCCCAAAAGGCTTCGGGGTTTGCTACACTTTTTTGATATTGTTGCTGATATGCTTCGTAGGAGTTAATTTTTAGTATCATAAGTAAATCGAATTTATTGATGCTTAAAATTAGAAAATTATTTTAAACATTAATCTTCTTTACTTAAATATTACTTCAATCGTTTTTCCAGTATTGAGGTTTTAAATCTTCACTTGTTCGTTGAAACCAATAATCTTGATTAACTATTTTACCGTCAAGGGTTTTTAATCTGCGTTCAAAAACAAAAATGGTTGGGTTAAAAGTCATGTCGGTAACACCAACAGTATAAAGTTGTGGGTCTTCAGGAGTTTTTGGTGCAGGTTCATCAATTACCACTTCTAATCCATTGTGTTCCAACAGTTTTTTTAAAAAATCTTTTCTGTTGGCATCCACATTTTTCTCGATAAAGGTTACCCTTGTTTCACCAATGCTTCCAAATGAATGTTTTCCGTCTAATGTTGCCATGTCCTTATTTTATTTAAAAACTATTACTGATAGAAAATATATATTCATAAAATGGGCTGTATAATCCTAAAATCAAAATACCAGCAGCTGCTATTAACAAACCTAATTTCATGTAAATTTTACTTTTAAAATAGGGAATGGCATCTGGATTTTTTCTTAAAAACATAGCTCTAACCACTAATAAATAATAGTATAATGAAATGGTTGCATTTACAACCCCTATAAATACTAATACATAATACCCCTTACTTGCTGCTGCTGCATATAAAAAGAATTTACCAAAAAATCCTGCTAATGGGGGTATGCCAGCCAATGAAAACAGTGCCAACATCATAAGTAAACTTAAATAAGGATTGGTTCTGTAGAGCCCTTCATAATCATCAATATTTTCTTTGTTAGAAGCCGAGGATATTGCTTGAACAACTCCGAAAGCCCCTAAATTAGAGAAGATGTAAACGGCAACAAAATAAACTACGGTTGCTGAACCTAGTTGATCGGCAGATAACAATCCTAACAAAATAAAACCTGCTTGTGCAATGGATGAATAGGCTAAAAATCGTTTTAGGTTTTGTTGTCTTAATGCAAATAGGTTACCAACAAACATGGTTGCTATGGCTACTATGTAAATAATTTTTTCCCAAATTGGCATTAATGTTTTAAATGCTGTAAAGAGCACAATCATTAAAATTACCACAGCAGCTCCTTTTGATATTACAGATAAATAAGAAGCCACATTTATCGGAGCTCCTTCATATACATCTGCAGTCCAAAAATGGAAAGGTGCTAACGAAATTTTAAAAGCTAAACCAGAGAAAAATAAGATAAATCCTAAAATAGAAAGGTTAGAAATGGTGATAACTTCAGCAAAAGCATCAAAAAAAAGTGTTCCAGTTGTTGCATACAACAACGAAATTCCAAAGATAGAAGTACCCGAAGCTAAAGCAGAAGATAAAATATATTTAATTCCCGCTTCTGCTGATTTTCTTTTGTAGGTTTCGTACGCCACTAAAGCTGCCACAGGAAGTGTTGTTAATTCTAATCCTATATAAAACATTAAAAAATCGCCAGCAGAAATCATATAAAATGCTCCTAATAAAGAGGAAAGAAGAAGTATAATAAACTCTGTTGCTTTATTTTCGGCAACAATTTTTTCTTTCAACCAATCGGCAGATTGAAGTAATAAGATTAAGACACCAAAACTTAATGTAGTTTTAAATAAAACTAATAGTGCATTTGTTTTAAACATTCCTCCAAATAATTCGCCTTCTGTTAATGGTAAAAATCCAATTAAGGTATTAATTGCCAAAAGAAATAGTGCCAATGGAATTACTGCTGCTTTTTGTTTTTGGTTGGAAAATAATTCAAAAATCAATAAGAATAGGATAATTGCTAATAATCCAATTTCTGAACGCATTAATAAAAAACTTTCTAAGTTCATTTTTTTAAATTTTTAAAGTAATCGTTCCAAAAATGGTTGAATACTTGCTTTTATCATTTCACTTAATCCAAGAGGCATGGTTCCAATAAATAATACAGGAATCATCAACAATACTAATCCTACTTTTTCAAACCAAGTGGCTTTAGGTAAATCTTTATAGGTTTCATCAGCCAAAGGTCCCATCATAATTTTTCCAACCATTCTTAAAATATAAACAGAGGTAACCACAATAGATGAAATCACTACAATGGTAATAATTCGATGAAACATATCGGGATGTTCAAAAGCCCCAACAAAAATATTCATTTCGGCAACAAACCCACTAAATCCAGGCAACCCCAAATAAGCTAATCCTGTTATTACATATACCGCTCCTATAAAAGGTAAAATTTTCATGATACCTCCTAATTTAGCAATCTCTCGGGTATGCGTTCTTCCATACACCATTCCAATTAAAGCAAAAAATAATGCGGTTAACAATCCATGTGATAAGGATTGAATAATAGCTCCTGTCCATGCTGTTTTATTTAACATTAATAAAGCAAATAATACCAAACTTAAGTGACTAACAGAAGCATACGCATTTACATATTTTAAATCTTTTTGCATAATGGCTCCAAATGCTCCATAAATTACACCTATGGCGGATAATATTAAAAAGAAGTTAGTCCATGATAATGCTCCTAATGGGAGTAAATACATGGCAATTCTAAATACTCCATAACCACCTAGTTTCATTAATACTCCAGCATGCAACATAGATACCGCTGTAGGTGCTGATGCGTGACCAGAAGGTGACCAAGTATGAAACGGAAACAATGCTCCAATTACTGCAAATCCAATAAAAACCAATGGAAAAAATATGTTTTGAGCTGCAACTGGAATATGAACTTGTGCAATTTCAAAAATATTAAAGGTTAATGGACCTCCATCGGCATTTGAATTAAAGTATATACCAAAAATTCCTACCGACAATAATGCAGAAGCCCCCATTAACATTAATGTTAATTTCATTGCCGAATTTTCTTTAGGGCCTGAACCCCAAATACCTATTAATAAATACATCGGAATTACCGCTATTTCGTAAAAAACGAACATGGTAAATAAATCGGTGGAGATAAAAAATCCAAAAACTCCTGCGGATAATGTAATTAATGACACAAAAAATTCTTTAGGTAAATCGTCTATTTGCCATGAAATAAAAACACCTGCTAATACAACAATAGCTGTTAAAGCAATCATTACCACTGAAATGGCATCAACACCAATACTATAATGAATATTAAATGTTCCAAACCAAAGCACATCTTTGGTAAAAACCATGATATCGGTATTAACAGCTCGCTCTTTAATATAAGCGAATATTAAATTTATAGCCATGGCAAATTGAATAGCCATTCCTATTAATGATACAATTCTTGCTTGTTTTAAATTTTTAGCAAAAATTAATGCTAAAACAGTTAAAATAGGGACGATTACAAAAAGTGATAAAATATCCATTGGTTTAAATTAATTTATCCATATATAAAATACAACCATAGCAAGTACAACAACCCCTCCAACAAACGCCATGGCATAATCTTGAACTTTTCCTGATTGTATTCCTTTTATTTGATTAGAAAAAGCCATCGTTACATTTCCTACACCTATCATAAAAGCATCAACAACATATTTATCAAACCAGGCGATTGCTGCAGCTAAAATTCCAAAAATTATTTTCTTAGTGATAAAAAGGTAAATTTCATCAAAATAGAATTTATGAAAAGTCCATTGATAAAATGCACCAAATAGTTGAGTTGCTTTTTCAGACAAATTGTTTTCTTTTTTATAGAAAACGTAGGCTAAACAAATTCCAATAATTCCTACTGTAGAAGCAATTACGGCTAATGGTAAATCTAAATGAGACGTAAAAGATTTTAAGTCGGCAGAAATAAATTCACTAAATGGAATATATCCTCCAAAAACACTCATAAACGCCAAAAAGATAAGAGGGATGGTCATAGTAAGTGGCGACTCATGTGGGGTGTGTTCATATTTTTTATCCTTACCCCAAAAAATTCCAAAATATAAACGAAACATATAAAACGCTGTTAAACCAGCCACAATAACACTACTTACATAAATTAACCTATTGTTTTCGAATGCTGCTGCTAAAATTTCATCTTTACTAAAGAATCCAGCAAAACCAGGAAAACCAGCAATAGATAATGCTGCAATTAAAAAAGTAATGTGAGTGATGGGCATATATTTACGTAAACCACCCATGTCTGCTAATTCGTTGCTATGAATGGCATGAATTACTGAACCAGCACCCAAGAAAAGCAATGCTTTAAACATTGCGTGAGTAAACAAATGGAACATGGAAGCCATATAGCCCAAGCCTTCGTGTCCTTCATATTTTGACACTCCAAGAGCCAACATCATGTAACCAATTTGCGACATGGTAGAGAATGCCAACACTCTTTTTATATCAGTTTGTGTTATCGCAATAACTGCTGCGACTAATGAAGAAATGGCACCAATATAGGCAACAATAGATAATACAAATCCATCCTCAACAAAATAAAATAGTGGAAACAAACGGGCTACTAAATATACCCCAGCAACCACCATAGTAGCTGCATGTATTAATGCCGAAACTGGTGTTGGACCTTCCATGGCATCGGGCAACCAAATGTGAAATGGCATCATTGCTGATTTTCCAACTCCACCCATAAAAATTAATATTAAACCCCAGGTAAAAACTGACAATCCCATAAAAGAAGTGGCAGTCCAGTTGGTTATAACATTTCCATCTAAGCTATTTAATTCACCAAAATCAAACGAGCCAGAATAGTAGCTCACCACTAAAATTCCTATTAAGAATCCTAAATCGGCAAAACGAGTAACTATAAATGCTTTTTTTGCTGCAGCAACTGCCGATGGTTTGGTATAATAATAACCAATCAATAAAAAGGAAGATGCTCCAACTAATTCCCAAAAAATATACATTTGAAATAAGTTGGTAGCCAACACTAAGCCAAGCATAGAAAAACTAAATAAAGCCAAGTACGAAAAAAAGCGGGTGTAACCATCATCACCTTTCATATAACCTCTACTATAAACGTGCACCATAAATGAAATAGTTGTAACTACAACTAACATCATAACAGATATTGGGTCAATTAACATACCCATATCCATGTGTAATTTGTCGGAAAATATAATCCATGTACTTTTATAGGTAAATGTTTGATAAACTCCATCCAGCTTTGCTCCTAAAAAATAATGATAAGCGGTATAAAGGGATAATACAAAAGCAGTTCCTAATCCTAAAGAACCTATCCACCCAGCAATTGAAGGCGGGATTTTTTTACTAAATAATCCTAATAACACAAAAAGTGCTAAGGGAATTAATGGGACTAATATGATATAACTTATGTTCATCTTTGATTTACGATTTTGGATTTACGATTTACGATTTTTGTTATTTGCTTTTTGTTATTTGTTATTTGTTATTTGTCCCTTTCCCTTGTCCCTTTCCCTTAATACTTCATTACTTCTGTATCTTTAACTTCAACCGAGCTAATTAATCGGTACAAGTTAATGATGATTGCAATGGCTAAGGCCGTTTCTGCGGCAGCAACAGCAATAATAAAAACGGCAAAGAAAACTCCTTGCAATACCTCAGGAAATAAATATTTATTGATAACTACAAAATTTACCACAGAAGAATTTAGAATCAACTCCACCGAAATTAACATGGAGATTAAGTTGGTTCGGGTAATAAATCCATACACACCAATAAAAAATAGTATGGATGTTAAGGTAAGAATTTCGTATATGCTAACTCCGAGTATCATGTTTTTAATGTTTGAAGTCCGAAGTCTGAAGTCCGAAGACCAAAAACCAAAGACCGTAATTTATTCTCAATATAATTTCTTTAAATTCCATTTATTATTTAACTTCCAATTTCATTCTTCCGACTTCAGTCTTCCAACTTCGGTCTTCTTTGTTCCTTTTGCAATTACAATTGCTCCAATCATTGCAGCAAGCAACAACACACTAATCACTTCAAACGGCAAAATAAATCCACCTGCTTCGTAGCTTAAAAAGCCTTTTCCAATTTCATTAATTGTTGTCGAATTTGAGTTTTCTATCACATTAAATGGATGCGAATAAATGGTAGTTAAAAAAATACCTAACCCTGCCAGACAAACAATGGCAGTTATTATTTTTTTAAATGTTTTGGCAACCTCTAATTCCATTTCGATGTGATGAATTAACAATACTGAAAATATCATTAAAACAATAATTCCACCTGCATAAACAGTGAGTTGTATGGCTGCTAAAAAATTATAATCAATTAAAAAATAGATTCCTGCCATGCCTATTAATACAAACAATAGATAAACAACAGAGCGGAGCATTTTACGACTACTTACTGAAGCCACCGCAAAAACAACCATGATGATT
>PCUH01000127.1:0-794 GCA_002770955.1 Flavobacteriales bacterium CG18_big_fil_WC_8_21_14_2_50_32_9
GGTTTGCAGTAGTTGTTCCTGCTGGTGGTTTGATTATAGATTTGTCTCCAAATGGAGGACCAACCGATATGGGTATGGCATGGTACACAGGTCCAAGTTGTAATAATTTAACAGCTTTAGTGGAATGTGATGATGATGATAGTCAAAATGGTTCTATGCCAATGATTTGTAGAACAGGAGCATCTTGTACTATTCCTGGTGATTGTGCTCAAAATGCTAAACTTCCAACAGGAACAGTAGTTTATGTTAGGGTATGGGAATATGGAGGAGATTCGTTTGGCCCATTTGATATTTGTGCTTATGAACCTGCTCCTCCTGGTGCACCAAGTAATTGTGCGAGTGCTACTAATATTGCTAGTTTACCTTATTCAAATTCAGGACAAACTACTTGCTGTCGAGTTAATAGTTATACTCCTGCAAACGGTTGTTTAAGTTCTTATCAAGATGGAGAAGATTTTATGTACACGTATACTCCATCAGCAAATCAAACCATTGATATTACCCTAACAGGAACACTATCTTTCACAGGCATTTTTATTACTGATAATTGCCCAAGTGTAGGAAGCGCGAATTGCATTGCTAGTGCAACTAGTTCTTCTGGTAATCCAACATTGTGCGGAGTAAGTTTAACTGCGGGAACAACTTATTACATTATGATAGATACCGATCCATCGCCAACCTGTACTCCATTTAATATAAGTGTAACTAGCTCCAGTACTCCAACTTGTGGGTTAAATTATGCGATTAGTTCCATTGGTTTTGCTCCTGATTTGAATGCAGGCACCAACATTGCT
>PCUH01000127.1:1017-7330 GCA_002770955.1 Flavobacteriales bacterium CG18_big_fil_WC_8_21_14_2_50_32_9
ATGCTATCTTATTTCCTTGGCAAGATATTAATCCTGCAGTTGGAGGAACAATAAGATATCAGACCTTAGGTACAGCACCAAATAGAAGATTTGTATTAACTTTGAACAACATACCTTATTACAGTTGTACGTCATCATTGTTTACAGGTCAGTTAAAGCTTTTTGAAACTACAAATAATATTGAGATGCATATTGCAAGCAAATCTATTTGTACGGGTTGGAATGGCGGTGATGCCATATTAGGATTGCATAATTTTAATGGGACTATTGCAAGAGTTCCCGCAGGTTATAATTATCCAACCAATTGGAACGCAACAAACACTGCTTGGAGATTTACTAATAATTGTGCTGGCCCTTGTATTGTACTACCAATAGAATTAGCACAATTTTCAGGTGTTCCAACTAACAGAGGCAACGAACTTTCGTGGCAAACACTTTCTGAAATAAACAACGATTATTTTGTGATAGAAGCATCAATAGATGCACAAAATTTTGAAGCTATTGCTAATATTAATGGAGCAGGAAATTCAAATGAATTTTTGAGCTATAACCACCTTGATAAGAATCCAATGGCAAACTTAGTTTATTACCGACTAAAACAAGTTGATTTTGATGGGCAATTTTCTTATTCTGATATTATTTCGGTTAGAAGAGTGGAAGAAGGAGATGTTGCAATCTCTCCAAACCCTGTAAATGACGTATTGAATATTGAACTCAAAATCGCTTCATCAGGAAATTATAAATTTATTATAACAGATTTATTAGGAGCTGTTATCGAGAAAAATATTCAACTTTCAAAAGGAAGTAATAAAGTTAAATTAGATGTTTTTACAACTTTGCCTCAAGGATTTTATATGCTTAAGATAGTGGATGAAAATAATACCATAATCACCACTAAAAAAATTGTGAAAAATTAATAACCTGAGGTCGATTATTATTTTGTAAATCTGAATCCTTTCGGTATAATTAAAAAAAATCAACAGTTTAGATAAATTTCCGATAAAGCATTTGTTTAGTAAACAAAAAAAGATATCTTTGCAATCCTTTTTTGAGGAAGTTTTAAAGTAAACTTTTAATTAAAAATTTTGCGGGTGTGGTGAAATTGGTAGACACGCTAGACTTAGGATCTAGTGCTTCACGGCTTGGGGGTTCGAGTCCCTTCACCCGCACAAAGTAAGGAGCTGTTCCTTAAGAAAAAAATAAAAGGTATGAGGTTAGCCTTATACCTTTTTTAATTTAGTGAAACTCCACTCCCCTAAAGGAGTGGTTAGTTGAATTTGTTCCACTGAAAAAGGAAATCTTATCAATAAAAAAATTAAACCTTAATATATGAATATTACTCAAGAAAAAATTGATGATTTAAATGCAGTTATAAAAGTGCAGTTGAAAGAAGAAGATTATCAAGATAAAATTGATACTCAACTAAAAGAATACCGTAAAAAAGCCAGTATTCCTGGTTTTAGAAAAGGAAATGTTCCTATGGGAATGATTAAAAAAATGGTTGGAACCAATTTGTTGGTTGAAGAATTGAATAAAATTTTATCTGATTCATTACAAAACTATCTAATTAATGAAAAATTAGACGTGTTGGGAAATCCGTTGCCAAAAATGGAAGATGAAGAAAAAATTGACTGGGAAAATCAAAAAGAATTTGAGTTTAAATATGAAGTCGGATTAGCTCCTAGTTTTAAATTAGATAAATTAGATAAATTCAAATTTGAGATTTATAAAATTAAAGTTTCAGATAAAGATGTGCAGAAATATGTAGATGATTTGGCTCGTAGATACGGAAAAATGACCAATCCAGAAGTTGCCGAAGCAGGCGATATGCTTTTTGGTAAATTTGAAGAATTAGATGCTACAGGAAATAGTAAAGAAGGTGGAATTAACCATTCTTCTGTTATAATTATTAAGTCAGTAACTGATAAAAAATTACAGAAAGAATTGGTAGGAGCAAAAAAAGGAGATACATTTAAAGTAAATCCAAAAAGTGTTTCTGAACACCAAACAGACCAAGCAGAAGCATTAGGTGTTGATGTGAGCCAATTAAAATCAATTATCTCACAATTTAATTATACTGTAGAAAAAGTAAATAGAGTTATTCCTACCGAACTTAATCAAGAATTATTTGATAAGGTTTTTGGTCCAGAAACTGTTAAATCTGAAAAAGAATTTAGAGCAAAAATTGCAGAAGAATTAAACAAAGGACTGTTGGTTGATAGTGAAAATAAATTTATTAATGATGTACAAGAAGAATTGTTGAAATCATTAAACTTAAAATTACCTGATGCTTTTCTTAAAAAATGGATAGTTGCTTCAAACGAAAAACCAATTTCTTCCGAGCAAATTGAAGCTGAATATGACCAATATGCAAAAGGATTAAAATGGCAATTGATAAAAAATAAAATCATTGAATTGAATGATGTGAAAGTTGCTGCTGAAGAGGTTGTAGATTATACCAAAGGATTACTTATGCAACAAATGCAAGGCATGGGCATGGGAGATATTGACGATGAACGACTTTCAGAAACAGCTAATAACGTATTGCAAAATCAAGAAGAAGCTAGACGAATTTATGAAATGTTATATGATTCAAAGTTGAAAGATATCTATAAATCAACATTCAAATTGAAAGAAAAAGAAATTGATTATGAGAATTTTGTTAGTTTAGTAAATAAACAAAAATAAGTATTAAAAGCTCCTCGTTTTGAGGGGCTTTTTTTATGTAAAATTTATTTTTAATTTTGACGACATTACGACATATAATTGTACATTAGTACATTATTTTTACACCCAACATTTAAAACAATATATCTATGAATTACAACGATGAATTTAAAAAATATGCAACTAAGCACCAGGGAATTAGCAGTATGGTTTATGACCAGTATCAGTCTATTTATGCTGATTATATTTCGCCAACAATTATAGAAGAACGACAATTAAATATTGCTTCTATGGATGTGTTTTCCCGCTTAATGATGGATAGAATTATTTTCTTGGGAACTGGCATTAATGATCACGTTTCTAATATTATTCAAGCACAATTGCTCTTTTTAGAGTCGGTTGATGCAAAAAAAGACATACAGATTTACTTAAACTCTCCTGGTGGAGGTGTTTATGCTGGTTTAGGTATCTATGACACCATGCAATACATTGCTCCAGATGTAGCAACAATTTGTACAGGAATGGCAGCATCAATGGGAGCAGTATTATTATGTGCTGGAGCTGACGGAAAACGAACTGCTTTGCCTCACTCAAGAGTTATGATACACCAACCTATGGGAGGAGCTCAAGGACAAGCAACAGATATTGAAATTACAGCAAGAGAAATCCAAAAACTGAAAAAAGAATTGTATGATATTATTTCTAAACATTCCAAACAGCCTTATGACAAAGTTTGGGAAGATGGAGATAGAGATTATTGGATGATAGCTTCTGAAGCAAAAGAATACGGAATGATAGACGAAGTATTAATTAGAGAAAAATAATAATGTCGGAAGACCGAAGTTGGTTTGTGCGTTGGATTTCCTCCCTTGAGATTCCGAATATATTCGGACAACTAAGGTGGGTGATGTGTTGAATACGGAAAACCAAAGTCAGAATACACAGAAATTTTTTATCTTCGGATTTTATTTATAAACATCAAACTATAAAAATATGAGTTACATAGCACAAATACACGCACGTCAAATTTTTGATTCAAGAGGAAATCCTACTGTAGAAGTAGATGTAATTACTCAAAACGGAATTTTAGGTAGAGCTGCCGTTCCTTCTGGAGCCTCAACAGGAAAATACGAAGCCGTTGAATTACGTGATAACGACAAGAAAAACTACCTAGGAAAGGGTGTTTTAAAAGCAGTACAAAATATCAATACTGTTATTAATGAAGAACTTAATGGTGCTTATGTGTTAGACCAAACAACCATTGACAAAACATTAATAGCACTAGATGGAACTGAAAACAAAGCAAATTTAGGGGCAAATGCAATTTTAGGCGTTTCTATGGCTGCTGCAAAAGCTGCTGCGGAAGAAACTGGTTTACCACTATTCAAATACATTGGAGGGGTTAATGCAAACGTATTGCCTATACCTATGATGAATATTTTGAATGGAGGTTCCCATGCCGATAATAACATCGATTTTCAGGAATTTATGGTAATGCCCGTTGGTGCCAAATCCTTTTCAGAAGGACTAAAAATGGGAATAGAAGTGTTCCATAATTTAAAAGAAGTGTTGAAAAAGAAAGGCTACTCCACCAATGTAGGTGATGAAGGTGGCTTTGCTCCCAATTTAAAATCAAACGAAGAAGCAATAGAAACTGTACTTACCGCAATAGAAAAAGCGGGATATAAGCCAGGAGAAGATATGTTTATTGCATTGGATGCAGCTAGCTCTGAATATTATGACACTAAAGAAAAAATGTATCACTTAAAAAAATCAACAGGTGATAAGTTAACTTCTTCTCAAATGGTAAGTTATTGGAAGGATTGGACAAAAAAATACCCTATTCTATCTATCGAAGATGGGTTAGATGAAGACGATTGGAAAGGATGGGCTGAACTAACAAAAACATTAGGAGGTAAAATTCAACTTGTTGGAGATGATTTGTTTGTTACTAATACCAAAAGATTAAGCAGAGGAATTATAGAAAAATCTGCAAATTCTATCCTAATAAAAGTAAACCAAATAGGAACAATAACAGAAACAATAAATGCTGTGGATATGGCTAATAGAGCATCTTTTACTTCCGTGATGAGTCATCGTTCAGGAGAAACAGAAGACACAACCATTGCCGATTTAGCTGTAGCATTAAACACAGGACAAATTAAAACAGGTTCTGCATCTCGTTCAGATAGAATGGCAAAATACAATCAATTATTACGTATTGAAGAAATGTTAGGTCATTCTGCACAATACATAGGAAAAGATTTTAAATTTCTTCATTAATATCATGAAAAAGTTGCAACTAGTTTATTAATTTAGCGACCATCATTAAAAATATTATAATATGTCAGAAATAGCAAAAATAGAATTAGATGGAAAAGTATATGAATTTCCTGTAATTCAAGGCACAGAAAATGAAAAGGCCATAGATATATCTTCTCTCAGGGCTTTAACAGGATATATAACATTAGATAGTGGATTTAAAAATACTGGCTCCACTAAAAGTGCTATTACATTTTTAGATGGTGAAGAAGGTATATTGCGTTATAGAGGGTATCCTATCGAACAATTGGCTGAAAAAGCTGAATTTTTAGAAGTAGCTTACTTATTGATTTATGGTGAATTACCTTCCAAAGCTATTTATGAACAGTTCAAAGAAACTATTACCAAGCATACGTTGATTCATGAAGATATGAAACATTTTTTTGATGCATACCCTCCAAAAGCTCATCCAATGGGAATTTTGGCAGCATCATTGTCTTCACTTTCAACATTCTATCCAGAATCTTTAGACCCAAATAGAAACAGTGAAGCGATTAATTTAACCATATATAGATTAATTGCTAAACTACCAACATTAGCTGCTTGGGCATATAAAAATGCCATGCGTCACCCAGTTATTTATCCAAGTAACAAGTTAGATTATTGTGAAAACTTTTTGAACATGATGTTTGCAATGCCAACTGACGATTATAAAGTTGACCCACTAGTTTCCAAAGCACTAAATAAATTACTTATTTTACATGCCGATCACGAACAAAATTGTTCAGCAGCAACGGTAAGAGTGGTAGGTTCATCTCAAGCAAATTTATATACATCAATTTCTGCTGGAGTTTCAGCTCTTTGGGGACCTCTACATGGTGGAGCAAACCAAGCAGTTATTGAAATGCTCGAAGCAATTAAAGCCGATGGAGGTGATACAGATAAATTTATTGCTAAAGCCAAAGATAAAGATGATCCTTTCCGTTTAATGGGCTTTGGACACAGAGTTTACAAAAACTTCGATCCAAGGGCTACCATTATTAAAAAAGCTGCTGATGATGTATTGGCTGCTTTAGGAGTAGATGATCCTATTTTAGATATTGCTAAAAAATTAGAAAAAGTAGCGTTAGAAGATGAATACTTTAAAGCTAGAGGACTTTATCCTAATGTTGATTTCTATTCAGGAATTATCTACAGAGCATTAGGCATACCAACAGAAATGTTTACCGTTATGTTTGCTTTGGGAAGATTACCAGGTTGGATTGCTCAATGGAAAGAAATGATTGAAAACAAAGAACCAATTGGTCGTCCTCGTCAGGTTTATACCGGAGCAACAAAAAGAGATTTTGTTCCTATTGACAAAAGATAATTGTAATTATATCAC
>PCUH01000127.1:7337-7539 GCA_002770955.1 Flavobacteriales bacterium CG18_big_fil_WC_8_21_14_2_50_32_9
AAAAGGCTGTCCAATGGGCAGCCTTTTTTTTTATGTCAGCCCCCTAAATCCTCCCGTCTTTCAGCCGAGGACGAGCCCGAAGGGGGACTTAACCAACGCTACAAAGTCTAATCTTTTCCGTCACTGCGAAGTTTAGCATTGGCTGGCTGCGATAGAACTGAAGCAGTCTTTATTATCTATAATCAAAAACTTCTTTAGAAAA
>PCUH01000297.1:0-7486 GCA_002770955.1 Flavobacteriales bacterium CG18_big_fil_WC_8_21_14_2_50_32_9
TCATACAATTCGCTTCGCTTTTGCATGAATAAAGCGGGTTAACACTAAAACTATCACTCCATTATTTCAAAAACAAAAAAAATCCTTAGAAGAATTTCTCCTAAGGATTTTAAAACCTATCAAAATTTTATTGTTATGCTTTTTTAACCATTTTCTTTTCTCTGATACGAGCAGATTTACCTGTACGTTCTCTTAGATAGAAAATTCTAGCTCTACGAACATTTCCATGTTTGTTTACTTCAATTTTTTCAATAAAAGGAGATGCCAAAGGAAAAACTCTTTCCACTCCTACTCCACCAGACATTTTTCTGATAGTGAAAGTTTCGTTTGCTCCTGCATTTCTTCGTTGAAGAACAACACCTTGAAAAAACTGTGTTCTTTCTTTGTTTCCTTCCTTAATTTTATAATATACCGTAATCGTATCTCCTGATTTAAACTCAGGGAATTGAGCAACTGGTGATAAATCGTTTTCTACAAATTTAATAGCTTCCATAGTAATAATTGTTTTTATCCTTTAAAAGGGCTGCAAATTTATACATTAAAAATTAGTTGGCAAGAAATAGTTCAAAAAATATTTTATTTTATCTGGTATTTAATCTAATGTATTCAAAAACAAGTATTAAACATCTATTTTTACATCCTTTTACCACAAGGATTCATTTTTATTAGTTCCCTAACTACTAACCCCTAATTCACTCGTTTTCCTCCATCAATTGCTTTTGATACATTTTATAGTAAGCTCCTTTGGCTGCAATTAATTCTTGGTGTGTTCCTTTTTCAATTAATTCTCCATTTTCTATCATTACAATATGATTTGCATTTCGGATTGATGAAATCCGATGACTCACAATAATAGAGGTTTTGTTTTTCATTATTTTAGATAAATTGGTTAAAATAATGTCTTCCGTTTCGGTGTCAACTGCTGACAAACAATCATCAAAAATTAAAATTTTAGGAGCTTTAATAATAGCTCTGGCAATGGAAACACGTTGTTTTTGACCTCCCGAAAGTGTAACGCCTCGTTCTCCTACCCTAGTTTTAAATCCTTTTTCAAAACCTATTATAGAAGTATAAATAGCAGCATCTTTTGCAGCTTGTTCTATCACTTCTTTTTCGGGCAATTTGTTTTTATATCCAAAGGCAATGTTGTTTTCTATGGTATCCGAAAAAAGAAAAATATCTTGCGGAACAAAGCCTACATTTTCGCGATAATTATTAAGGTTAATGCTTTTTATGTTTTTTCCATCAATCAACACCTCCCCATTGTTTACATCATAATTTCTAAGCAATAAATTCACAATGGAAGATTTCCCTGAACCTGTTTTACCAACAATAGCAAGCGTTTCGCCTTGTTTCACGTTAAATGAAATATCTTTTAAAGCATTTATTCCTGATTCGGGGTAGGTAAACGACACATTTTTAAACTCAATTTCTCCTTCAATTTCAATGATTTCATTGCTAGGATTTTTTATTTTAGATGTTGTTGATAAAAATTCATTAATTCTAGTTTGGGAGGCTGATGCTCTCTGAATAATAGACGAAACCCAACCTATTGCTGTTACTGGCCAAGTAAGCATATTTACATAAATAACAAATTCTAAAATATTACCTTTTGAAATATTTCCTGCAATGTATTCTTGCCCTCCAACATAAATAGTAAAAATAGTGCTCAACCCTATTAAAAGCAACATAGTTGGCGAAAAAAAAGCATTCGTTTTCACTAAATCCATCGATCGGTTTTTATAGTTTTCATTTTCCTTTTCGAGCTGAGCTGTAAAATAATTCTCTTTTACAAACGATTTAATTATGCGAATTCCTGAATACGTTTCCTGTGTAAGTGTTGTAATATCAGATAATTTAGCTTGTACTTTTGTACTTTGTTTATTAATAATATTACTCACATAATATATTATTATAGATAAAACTGGTAAAGGCAGAAGAGAATAAATGGTTAATTTAACATTTATTGAAAACATGATAGGGACAATAATCACAAACAAAGCCGCAAGATTAAGGCTATACATTATTCCTGGCCCTAAATACATACGAACTTTAGAAACATCTTCGCTAATCCGGTTCATAATATCGCCAGTGTTGTTTTCTTTATAAAAAGAAATATCAAGCTCTTGATAATGGTTATAAATTTCATTTTTCAGTTCAAACTCAATCAACCGAGAAGAAATAATGATGGTTTGACGCATAAAAAAAGTAAATATCCCTTTAATTATAGCTGCAGCAAAAACAATTCCGCCATAAAGCAATACCACTTTTGTTATCGGAATATTTTCAATATAAACCGTTAAAAATGAAGTGCTTTCTATAGCAACACCACTCAATTTTGACTCCACTAAATCTAACGCTTCTCTTATCAGCTGAGCAGGATACACAGCAAATAGATTAGAAAAAATTATGAATACAAATCCCAGTAACAATCTAAACTTATACTTCCATAAGTATTTATTTAAGTATTTTAGGGAATTCATTGGTATATTAAAAAATTAATTAAATTACACTATTTATATCTGAGAAAAGAGTTGCTATTAATAAGAAAACATTAATTTTACGCCCCGATTAAACATAGTTTTTTTAAGGATGCAAAACTAAGGATTTACGATTTTAGATTTACGAATTACGATTTTAGATTTACAATTTTAAAAATTTAGATGCTAAAACAGAGAATAAGAAATGAAAAAAAAGATTACTGCTCAGCCACTTATTATGCCACAGATTACACAAATTCACGCAGATTTATCAATATTTTTTTATTTTACAATAAGATATTGATGCTACTTAGTGGTGTTTCACAGATTTATCAACGACTTGTTTATTTTTTTAAATAATGCGTTGATGCTACTCGTGGTGTTTAAATTTGTGGCAAAAAAAAGAAGTGAGTGAGAGATTAGTAATAAAATAATAAACTTTAAACCAAAATTAATGATAGACGTTAAAGAAAACAAATTAGCTGAAAACTCAATTATCAGCCAAATGACAAAATATAATCACGAACAACTCGTGTTTTGTCAAGATAATGCAACAGGATTAAAAGCAATAATAGCGGTACACAACACTGTTTTGGGCCCAGCACTTGGTGGGACTAGAATGTGGATGTACAATAACGAAGCAGAAGCACTAAATGATGTGTTGCGCTTATCAAGAGGAATGACCTATAAAAACAGTTTAGCAGGCTTAAATTTGGGTGGTGGAAAAGCAGTTATTATTGGTGATGCTCGCACACAAAAAAACGAAGCTCTTTTCAGACGATTTGGAAAATTTGTTAACAGTTTAGCTGGAAAATATATTACCGCTGAAGATGTTGGAATTTCTCCTCAAGACATGACATGGGTAAACATGGAAACCAATCACGTTGCAGGACTACCAGGTAAAAGTGGAGACCCTTCTCCCGTAACTGCCTATGGTGTTTATGTTGGAATGAAAGCAAGTGCCAAACAACAATTTGGAAACGATTCATTAGCAGGTAAAAAAATTGCCGTTCAAGGTGTTGGTCATGTTGGTCAATATTTGGTAGAACACTTAACGAAAGAAGGTGCTGAAGTTTATATTGCTGATATTCATGAAGCTACGCTAAAAAATATTGCTTCAAAATTTGGAGCAAAAATAATTGGCTTAGATGAAATTTATGATTTAAACATGGATATTTATGCTCCTTGTGCATTAGGTGCTACAATTAATGATGATACATTAAGTCGTTTAAAATGTTCTATTATTGCTGGATCAGCCAACAATCAATTGAAAGACGAAGCAATTCATGGTGTTGAAGTAATGAAAAAAGGAATAATTTATACTCCAGATTTTATGTTAAATGCTGGTGGTGTAATTAATTGCTATGCTGAAGTAAAAGAATTATCTGCCAAATGGGCAATGGATAAAGCAGAAGAAATTTACAACACAACTACAACAATAATTGAGCGTTCAAAAAAAGACAATATTCCTACTTACGCTATTGCAAACCAAATGGCTGAAGAAAGAATAGAAGCTATAGGGAAAATTAAATTACCTTTATAAAAGTAGTTAGGGGTTAGTAGTCCAGATATGTGTGTAGGCTTTTCCCTTGGGGGAAACACAAAGGGTGAAGATTTGTAATCTATAAACTCAATTTTAAGTAAAAAATATGATAAGCAGACGGTATTTAAGAATAAAAACATTTCAGGCACTTTATGCTTACTTTCATTCGGGAAAAGAAAATCAAAAAAAAGTTGAGAATGAGCTTTTTTTGAGTTTTCAAAAAATGCACGATTTATATTTACTTTTCTTATTAATTGGAAGTGAACTATCACATCTTTCAATGCTTAAAATTGAAGAATCGAAATCAAAACGATTACCTACCGATGCTGATTTAAATCCTAGTACAAAATTTATTACTAATCGTATCTTTAAACTATTAGAAACAAACTCAACCCTTTCCAATTTTGTGAAAGAGAAAAAAATTTCTTGGAACATTGATCAAGAATTAATGACAAAACTATTTAACTTCACTAGAAAACACGATATATATCTTGATTATATGCAAAATGAAGACAATTCATTTGAAAATGATAAAAAATTTGTTGTTGCTCTTTATAAAAAAATTATTGCTGAATATGATTTTTTAATTTCGGGTATTTCAGAAAAGAGCATTTATTGGACCTATGATGAAATTGATTTCGTATTGAGTATGGTTATAAAAAGTATTAAAAAACTAAAAGAAAATGACTCTAATTTAGATGCTATTTTTCACAACTTTACAGATAAAGAAGACGATACCGAGTTTGTGAAAATTCTTTTTAATAAAACTATTGTTGATGACAAAGAAAATTCTAAACTAATTGCCGAAAAAACTCAAAATTGGGAAGTTGAACGAATTGCAACTGTTGATATTCTAATTATGAAAATGGCAATTAGTGAGCTTACTTCATTTTCACAAATACCAATAAAAGTAACTCTAAACGAATACATCGATTTATCAAAAACCTACAGCACTCCTAAAAGTAAACTATTTGTGAATGGAATTCTTGATAAATTGATTGTTGATTTAAAATCTAACGGAAAAATTGTAAAAACAGGCAGAGGATTGGTGGAGTAAAGCAAGTACTTAGAAATACTTAGAAGTACTTAAAGTTAAAAAGTTAGTTTTCAAGTTCACACATTTTTCGGGATTACCTCAAAAACTGTTTCGCATTCACCTCATTGTAATCTTTTCGCCATTGTAGTGCTGCTTCTAAATAGATGTGTTCTAATACAGGTTTGTCATCAGTTAATAACAAAGCATCATCAAAATTCAAATCCATTTCGTAAATCATGTTGTGAATAATTTGTTGTTTCGCTTTTAACTCATTTTTCCCACTCATAAACAATAAATTTCGTTCATTTTCTTCTCCTGGGGTTGCAATTAAATGAATATCAAATTTTGCTTGTTTTAAGGTTTTATACAACGAACGAGCTGCTCTACCTTTGCTTCCATTTATAAATCCATAAAAATTAACTACTAGCAATCCATTGTCTGTTAATTTATGTTGAATATCTGCAAATGCTTCAACAGTCATTAGATGTACAGGAGGTGTTTCACTATTGTATAAATCGTAAATAATTACATCATATTTTTTGTTGGTAGTTCTTATATAATGCCTTGCATCATCAATAATAACATCAACATTTTCAGCAATAAAAAAATATTTTTTTGCCAATTTTTCAATACGAGCATCAATTTCAACAATATCTACCGTATATCCATTATTTATAAGTTGTTTATAAACGGTGCCCCCTCCCATGCCTAACAATAATGCCTTTTTACCATTGCTATACGAATTGATATTATACATCAACACATCTACATAACCCCACAAACTTTCTGAAGGGCTTTCTAAATTCATTATGGTTTGAGAAATATTATTTACAATTAATTCTCTGTAAATTTTCCCATTGGGATATTGCCTATCCATTACCTTAATGTTACCTAAAATTCCATCTGATTCTTCTATTACGCCTGGGGTTTTTGACGTTGAAAAATTATAAGAAATTAGTGCGAAAAAAGCAATTCCTATCACTTTAATAGTTGTTTTTTTTGAATATATAAAAAGTATAAGAGCAATTATAACTACCAGTAAACCATAGCCATACAATGTTTTTGTTATACCATAGTTTGGTAATAAGTAAAATCCCACTAAAAAAGTAGAGAAAATACCTCCCAAGGTGGATACAGCATAGACTGTTCCACTGTTTTTACCCGATTCTTTTGCTTGAGATGTAAGCAAATTAATAAGCATTGGAGAAACTGCTCCAAATAGCACTAAAGGAAAAAATAAAAAGCACATTAATGAAATTATTGTTCCCATTAATAATGAAAAATTAATGGTAATAGGCAAAATAAAACTACTAATTATTGGAGTTAGGGTAAGTAACAAACCACCAAGCAACATCAACCAAGCAACTTGTTTCTGATTACTGGTTTTTGAAGAAAGATATCCTCCAAAATAATACCCAGAAGTTAATGCTGTTAGCGTAATTCCAAGCACTGCTGCCCAAACATAGATGGATGTACCAAAAAATGGAGCTAAAATTTTAGCACTACACAATTCCACACACATTACTGCCCCGCCTTCTATAAAAGCAAGGATGAAAAGCAAGTTTTTTATATTTTTTGTCATCTGAAAAAGTTTTAAGCCGAATGTAAAAAAACCTCTTCAGGTAATTTAAAATAATCTTTTAATTTTTGTGCCATTTTTAATGTAATTTCTCTTCTACCCGAAAGAATAGATGATATATGTCCTTTGCTACCAATAACAGACTCCAAGTCTTTAGCTTTCAATCCCATTTCTTCCATTTTTAGTTTTATCACTTCTATCGGATTTAGTTGAGGAAGTTTCACATGTTTATCTTCATAATCTTTTACTAAAATTAGCAATAATGCCAATTCATCAGCTTCGTTTGTACCTTCTACTGCATTAAAAATTTCTAATGTTCTTTTAATGGCTTTTTGATAAGCTGCTTCTGTTTTTAAAACTTTCCATTCCATAACTTTATTTTGCTTTATAGGTTAATATTTTTGTGTCAAATTCTATTTTTTCTGTGTCTATTTTATCATACGCTGCATGTGTTCCAAACCAAATAATATAGGCTGCTGATTGTTTAAAGTTAATGGAAAAAATTAAACGAAAATCATTACCTTTGATATTAAATATTACCCTATCATTTGAAACAATACTGGCATTTCTGTAAACTTCTTTTAATTCATTAAAATTACTAAACTCACATTTTAAAAACTCATTATACCATGTTAATAAAGCCGTTTTTGCTGATGGATACTTATCTACATAATACAAAACAGCCCGTTTAACTATAATATTCATTAATTTAAATATTTATTTATTGTTTCGCTTTTAACCCATAAAATTAACTTCGTTGAACTTGCAAGCTCGGTTCATGAATTTTCTACGATATAAGTAATACCAACAAATTTAGCTATTTTCAATAACCCAAATTTGGGTATTAC
>PCUH01000297.1:7519-7776 GCA_002770955.1 Flavobacteriales bacterium CG18_big_fil_WC_8_21_14_2_50_32_9
TTTAAAAATAATTATTTCACGCAACAAATATACTGAAAAGTTTTCAATTTGAAAACAATATCAAAGAAAAATTGTTTTTCTTTAGGTCGTTGATTTTTTTAATTCCAAAATTTCCAATCTCTAATCTCTAACTTCTCTCTTCAAAATCTTCTTTTTAGAAACCCAATTATACAGAAATTATATTTGTTAAAAATAAAAAAAAATCACTCTAAAATGTTATATTTTGGTTATATTATTGTAATTTCACCTACAGTTTC
>PCUH01000297.1:7878-8187 GCA_002770955.1 Flavobacteriales bacterium CG18_big_fil_WC_8_21_14_2_50_32_9
ATTATTTTTACTTTTTTACTGTCATGTACAGGGTTTTCTCAGGATATTATCACTGAAGAAATAGAACATACCCCTGCTCCTCTTATGCAAGCAGATGAATTACCTGTTGAAGGAACCTATCAGATTGTGTTAACTAACACAACAACTACTGATGTTATTATTCCTGAAAAACTTTTGTTTGAAGTTAACAAAAAAAGAAAAGCAGAAGAAGTGGCATACATTATTGTAGATAAAAATACTAAAATTAAAATTTTGCCTTATTCAATAATTTATGCAAAAGACTTTGTGCCTGTTGCTACTTATATAACT
>PCUH01000257.1:0-147 GCA_002770955.1 Flavobacteriales bacterium CG18_big_fil_WC_8_21_14_2_50_32_9
AGATGATGACTTCCTACAAAATTATCTAAATGAATTTTGCTACAAATTCAATCGAAGGTTTTTTGAAAATCAATTTGATAGACTAATGATAGCAGCTGTATCTCATCGATGGAATTACCTTGGGGAAGTTAACGGATAAGCATATTT
>PCUH01000257.1:154-7461 GCA_002770955.1 Flavobacteriales bacterium CG18_big_fil_WC_8_21_14_2_50_32_9
AGCTCCATAAATTTTGGTTGATATCTTGATTCTCTAGCTCCAAACCAACCTTCTTTCCATTTATCACCTTTTCCAGCTTCTTTTTTATTGTGTTCCTTAACTTTTTCATCAACATATTTTTCTTCAGATAGTTTTTTTCCTACCTTCATGTTAGAATAATCAAAAACAATAGAAATGTTTTTTTCATTTTTTAAGAAGCTATAATCTCCTTTTTTTGCGTGTGTTTGTGCATTTAAAATAGAGCTAACTATTAAAGCAACAATAATTAAGAATGTTTTTTTCATGTTTTTTGGTTTTAAAATTTTAATAAAATATATATTATAATTTAAAAAAATAGACTTTTTTAAACGAACCTATTTTCTTAAATCATTTCAAAAGTATATTATTTTTTTATAAAACCTACTGTTTTGATAAAAAATTCAATCTATACTCAACACACATAGGTTTTTGGGAATTTTGACGAATTTATTTTTTATTCTAATTTTACTCTTACTAAAGCATTTTTTTTGTCTGTTTTTTTATACAGCTCAACAATAAATTCATCATTTGAAATTGAGAACATGTTATCCAATATGAAAGTAATTTCTTGTCCTTTAATATTCTTTATATCAAATAAGGATATTTTTTCCATATCTCCATTGCTATATCCCAGTTTATAAGCTGTTACATGCCCTTTAGTTAAAAGACCTTCCGCATAAGGTTTAGGGGTTTCATCAGAGCCTAATTCCAAGTTTTCTATTCTATCTACAAAAATTAAATACATAGCATTTTTTCCTTCAATAATTTTAAACGATTTATTTCCTTTTGGAAAGCTTGCTATTTGGGTTTTTGGTAATTTTTTCATCCAAGCCAATGAGTTATCAGCATTTATTTTAGTTATTAAAATATCATTATTATAGTACTTATAGTGTACATCAGTATCCGTCTTTTTCATATTAGTAGCACCTATAGTACGTGAAGTAGTAGTAACAGTAGTTATACTATATTGTACCTCTCCAATAATAAACATACTTTCATCTGATGAATCGGTAGAAGTTACTATGTTTTTAGGAACTAAATAAGCTAACCCCACCTCTCTATTCTTATCAAATTCTTTTTCATTATTTTTATCTACTTGTTTTTGCTTAATATTTTGATTGATGACATCTAACGGAATATCGTAGTAATTTATTTCAGAATTTTCACCCGTTTGATTTATATTAAATTTGAATGCTCCATCAACGACTTTTTTAACTTCATTTGCATTTTTTCCCATAGCATAATAACCAGTACAAATTACTTTATTATTTACCACTTCAAATAAATTTAAACTAACAATGTGTTTGTCATTGTCTATGTTGATTTTGTTTTGAATAATTTCATCAGATTTTCCTTGCACGGTTATAATTTCAATGTCGTAATTAATTTGCTTGTTTATTAATTTTCTGGTTGTGTTATCTCTATAAACTAGTGCTGCTAAAATTGCATTTCCTTCTGAATCTAATGCATAATCGAGGTTATCCATTTTTTTTTCGGTATAAGGCATGATTACCTCTTTTCCCCAAGTTAAGGAAAGACTTTCATCAAAAACATGGAGACCAATCATATCTTTATTTACGGCATCATTATTTTTTTTTGGTTCCTTTCGGTATTGAATTAACACCTTACTTTTATCAAAAGAAGTATGAAATTCATATTTATAAAACCTTTGATAAACAGAAGAAACAACAGACAATGCATCTATTATAGGGGTGCTTGTTACACTTCCTTGAATTGTAAAAATCAATTTCTCATCGCCTCTAAAAGAACAAGAAGCAGGGTTAATTTCTTGAGCATAAAGTTGTTCAATTTTACTTTTTTTATCCCAAACAGAATAGAATACGTAAATCCGATTATTTAACACTACAATATCCTCAAAATTAGATTTAGTAGAAAAATGATCATTCAATAAATTACTCTCCATCAAAGTAAAATTCTTACTGTCAAAGGTTTCTATACTAAAATATCTTGCTTTATTGAGTAATTCATAATATTTAATAGCAACAATTTTATCTTTATATTCAATATATTTCGTATTCGATGCCGCTAGTACAGGATAAGGCTCTCCTATTGATATGTTATCTTCCGATAGTTTTGTTTGGGCTTTTAGAAAAGTTATACTAAAAATAACAATAAGTAAAGTAAGTGTGTTTTTCATTTTTTTAATTTATGTAAGTTTCAAAAAAGTGACTTTACAGAGTTGAGTTTGCAAGATGGGTTCTGAAAATTATTTTTTTTATCTTTTAATTTGAAGAAAATCGTAGAACCCATTTACCAATTTTCTTAAGTCATTCCAAAAGTATATTATTTTTATATAAACCCTACTGTTTTAATAAAAAATTCATTCTATACCCAACACACATAGGTTTCAAATTACAAAATACTTAGTCGTATTGCTTGATTGTATCGGAATAAATTGCAAATTAATCCTAATCGTTACAACTCTTTCACATCAATAAATAACTCATCCAATTGTTTTTTATCAATGGTTGCAGGAGCGTCTATCATTACATCTCTACCGTTGTTGTTTTTCGGGAAGGCAATAAAATCTCTAATGGTTTCTTGTCCGCCAAACAACGCACATAATCTATCAAAACCCAACGCAATACCACCGTGTGGTGGAGCTCCATATTCAAAAGCATTTAGTAGAAAGCCAAACTGAGCTTGAGCTTCTTCTTTGGTAAATCCTAGCAAATCAAACATCCTGGATTGTACTGCTCTGTCGTGAATACGAATAGAACCTCCGCCTATTTCTGTACCATTTAGTACTAAATCGTAAGCGTTGGCCCTTACTTTTCCGGGGTCAGTTTCCAGTAAGTGTAAATCTTCTGTTTTTGGAGAAGTAAAAGGATGGTGCATCGCATGGTAGCGACCACTTTCTTCGTCCCACTCCAATAATGGGAAATCATATACCCACAATGGAGCATATTCATTAGGATTTCTTAAACCTAATTCGTTGGCAAGGTGCAAACGCAAATCGTTCATTTGTTTTTGTGTTGCAGCTAAATCGCCACTTAACACCAACATTAAATCGCCTGCTTTAGCATTGCATTTTTCTGCCCAAGTTTTTAAATCTGGTTCATTGTAAAATTTATCTACAGAAGATTTATAAGTGCCATCCTCATTACAACGAAGATAAACTAATCCTTTTGCTCCAACTTGAGGTCTTTTTACATAATCTGTTAGCGCATCCAATTGTTTTCGGGTAAAAGAAGCACAATCTTCGGCAACAATAGCAATCACCGTTTCAGCACTATCAAAAACATTAAAGCCTTTGTTTTTGGTAATAGCATCAATATAATTAAAGGTCATTCCAAAACGAATATCGGGTTTGTCGCAACCGTAGTTTTTCATAGCATCAGCATAGCTCATTCTAGGGAATTGTTTTAATTCAATGTTTTTCACTTTTTTGAAAAGGTAATCCATCATTCCTTCAAATGTATTTAAAATATCTTCTTGCTCTACAAAAGCCATTTCGCAGTCTATTTGTGTAAACTCTGGCTGACGGTCGGCACGTAAATCTTCATCTCTAAAACAACGTACAATTTGGTAGTAACGGTCATAGCCACTCACCATTAGTAATTGTTTAAAGGTTTGTGGCGATTGAGGCAAAGCGTAAAACTGTCCGGGGTTCATTCTGCTTGGCACCACAAAATCTCTTGCTCCTTCGGGAGTAGATTTAATTAAGTAAGGCGTTTCAATTTCCAAGAAATCTATAGCATCTAAGTATTTTCTAACCTCAATAGACAATTTATGTCTGAGTTCAAGATTTTTTCTTATAGGGTTTCTTCTTAAATCTAAATAACGGTATTGCATTCTTAGCTCTTCACCACCATCAGTTTTATCTTCAATGGTAAAAGGTGGAGTTTTACTTTTATTAAGTAACGTAAATTTTTCAACAATAATTTCTATTTCTCCTGTAGGAATATTTTTGTTTTTACTTTCACGCTCAATAACTTTTCCTGTTATTTGTATTACATCTTCTCTCCCCAACGATTTTGCAATTTTTGTATGTTCCTCATCAAACACCAATTGCGTAATTCCATAGCGATCTCTTATATCAACAAAAGTCATAGCCCCCATTTCTCGTGCTTTTTGCACCCATCCGCAAAGGGTAACTTGTTCGTTTACATTGTTTAATCTTAATTCTCCGTTGGTGTGTGTTCTGTACATTATAATAAATTTTTGAAAGGCAAAAGTAAGGTAAAAAATAAATGAATAAACCGTCATTTATTTAAAATTAAGTTATCCCAGAAATAATTACATAATTATTGTTAAAAAACAGTTGTAATATGATGTTTATCGTTATAATTTCAAAATTTAATTTTATATTTGTTGCATAAATTTAAAACAAACTATTATGAAAAAATTATTTTTAGCCATCGCTTTTTTTAGCTTTATTGGTTTAACCTATGCTTCTCCATGTGATGGAGATAAAAAATGTGATAACAAAGAGTGCACGCACAAAAAAGGTGAGAAAAAAGAATGTACACACAAAAAAGACAGTGATAAAAAATGTTGTGCTGACAAAAAAGCTGAAGCAACAAAAGCAAGTTGTTCTTCATCTGATAAAAAAGCTGGAAAATCATGTTGTGCTAGTAAAGCAAAAACAGAAACAGAAACTAAAGAAGAAAAATAATTTTTATTCTTAAAAAAACAAAAGAGGTTGTTCAACGAATTGAACAACCTTTTTTTTGTTTCTACCAATTTGTAAATTTATCCATACAAATATTTTTCATACCTTTACTTTTTCTTTTAATCTCAACATTAAAAGAAAAATAAATTTTAAAAACTAATATCAAAATGACTCGAATAGCAGTGCAAAAAACCTATAAAATATACATAGACGGTAAATTTCCAAGAACAGAATCAGGAAGGTATTATGTGCCAACAAACAATGTAGGCAACATTTGTTTATCTTCCAGAAAAGATGTTAGAAATGCTATTGTTGCAGCAAGAAATGCCTTTGATAAATGGGCAGGAATAACTGCTTATAACCGAAGCCAGATTTTGTATAGAATTGCTGAAGTTTTGGAAGGTAGAAAAACTCAATTTGTGGAAGAATTAGTGCTTCAAGGAATAAAAAAACTGGAAGCAGAAAAAGAAGTAATAAACTCCATTGATAGGATTATTTATTATGCAGGTTGGTGCGATAAATTTACGCAATTATTTAGTGCTGTAAACCCCGTTGCCAGCTCTCACTTTAATTTCACTAATCCAGAGCCAACTGGCGTAGTAACTATTTTTGCTCCTGAAGAAAATGGGTTAATTGGGTTAATATCCACCATCATACCAACTATTGTTGGAGGAAATACGTGTGTTTTATTAGCTTCTGAAAAACTTCCGCTATGTGCCATAACCTTAGCCGAAGTACTTAATTCTTCTGATGTTCCTGGTGGTGTAGTTAACATTTTAACAGGAAAAAGAAGTGAATTGCTTGAACACATGTCGTCTCACATGGACGTAAACGCATTTTTATATTCAGGTGCTGATAAAAAAGAAATTGTTGCTATTCAAAAATATGCTGTTGCTAATTTAAAACGAGTCGTTGTTAGAGATTATGCTTCTATTTATGACGAAAAGCATGAAAATCCATATTACATTGAAGACTTTTTAGAAATGAAAACAACTTGGCATCCTATCGAAAAAATTGGTGCTTCGGGTAGTGGGTATTAAGATTGACAATATAATGACAAGAGAACAATTATTACTAACAGCAATAAAAGCAGCTATTGAAGCTGGAAAAGAAATTTTTACTGTTTACAATACTGATTTTGAGGTGGAACAAAAAGCTGATTTTTCTCCATTAACAGAAGCTGACAAAAAAGCTCATAACAAAATTATGGAACTTTTAGCTCCAACCAACCTCCCTGTTTTGAGTGAAGAAGGAAAAACAATTCCTTACGTTGAAAGAAAAAACTGGAAACAATTTTGGATGGTAGATCCTTTAGATGGAACTAAAGAATTTGTAAAAAAAAATGGGGAATTTACCGTAAACATTGCTCTAATAGAAAATGGAAAAGCTACTTTGGGAGTTATTTATGTGCCAGTTACCAAGGAACTTTATTTTTCAAATGAAAAAGCCTATAAATGTACCGTTAACCATAAAGAAATAGAAACCTTAGAAAAACTAATTGCTTCATCACTTTCATTGCCATTAGCTCACGAAAGAAATAACTATGTTGTGGTGGCAAGTCGTTCTCACATGAGTGTCGAAACGGAAGAATTTATTTCTCAACAAAAAAAAACACATCAAGAAGTAGATCTGTTATCTAAAGGAAGCTCCTTGAAATTATGTATGGTTGCTGAAGGTAGTGCTGATAGTTATCCACGCTTTGCCCCTACTATGGAATGGGATACTGCTGCTGGACAAGCAATTGCTGAAGCATCTGAATGTAAAGTAATCGATTTTACTACTCAACAAGAACTTGCTTATAACAAAGAAAATTTACTAAATAATTGGTTTTTGGTGGAACGATAGTTTTTGCATTTATGCCTTACCCATCATATTATTTTCAATAGCATAACGAATTAATTCTGCTGTATTGTTAAGCTCTAATTTTTCCATTATTTTTCTTCGGTGAGATTCTACAGTCCTCGCACTAATAAATAATTTCTCACCCACTTCTTTATTTGTTTTTCCTAAAGCAATTAAGCTTAACACTTCTTTTTCTCTAGCTGATAAAACATTAATGACATCTTTTTCATTACCTTTTCCGTTATGCATCAATGCATTAATCATAGTTGTAGAAACTTCGTTGCTGAAGTACTTTTTACCTTGAGCTACATTTTCAACAGCTTGATTAAGCTCTTCAATACTCGCTTGTTTTAAAATATAGCCAGCGGCACCTGCATCTAACATTTCTTTTATATATTTTTCTTCAATATGCATTGAAAGAGCAAGTACGTTGATGTTTTTGTATTCCTTAGTAATCACTTTGGTTGTATCAATACCATTCAACCCAGGCATATCAATATCCATTAACACAACATCTATATCTTGTGCATTTTTTTCCAAATAATCTATTGCTTCAACCCCTGAATTTGCCTCTGCAACTACTTTAATAGTTGTGTTTTTTTTTAGCATTAATTTAATCCCATTTCTAATGATAGAGTGATCATCAACAAGCAAAACCTTAATAACATCCATAAAAATTAAATTTTATTATAGGTGCAAGGTACTGTTTTTTAATAATACCTTAAACATATTTTTTAAAAAATGTTTATATTCTATTTTTGGTGTTTAAGATGGGTTAATTATACTGTTTTTTTTCATAAAGCCATTTAAC
>PCUH01000257.1:7509-12151 GCA_002770955.1 Flavobacteriales bacterium CG18_big_fil_WC_8_21_14_2_50_32_9
GTCCGACAAATAGACCCCACCATTATGGATTGTTTCAATGGCTTTTATATAAGAATGAATAACCTCTCCTTTTCTTATATAACCAGATGCTCCTGCATCTAACATAGATTTAATTTGATAAACATCTGTAAGAAACGAATTGCATAAAATTTTTACTTTTGGATTAAGTGCTTTAATTATTTTTGTAGCCTCCAAACCATCCATGTCAGGCATATTTATATCCATTATTACAACATCAACATTCTTCTCCGCTACTAATTTTATAGCTTCATTACCATTACAAGCATCGCCTACCACTTCAATAGTTGTATTAGATTTAAACATTAGTATCAATAAATCTCTTATTATATCTCTATCATCTACAACAACAAGTTTAATTTTTTTCATGTTTTTAATTTCTACTTAAAATTTAGTTTCTTTATCACTTAATAATTCACTTATATTCTTTTTCTCAACTATTACTCTACTAGAATATTCAATTGTATTTATTGATTCTAAACGAATTCTATACGCTTTCACTTTTTTATCAATCTCATCAATAGTATAGCAATACAATAATGGTATTTCGTTAGGAGATTTGAAACCCTCTTTCTTTTGTACTTCAACAAAGTCAACACCGTTAGTTGATGATTCAAGAACATAGTTCACATTCACTCTGTTTTCAACGATTAAAAACTTAAAATAAATTTTGTCTTGATGTTGAACTGCTGTAAACTGTTTAATCACAAATTCTTCGGAGGGTTTTTCTGTAAAATCCACTTTGTTAGAAATCGATTGGGCTCCTAACCGAATATTTGAACTCCATAAGATTATTAGTATGAAACTAACTATAGTTATACAATTTTTGTTGAATTGAATGTGTTGATTGGCTATTTTTTTCATGGCTGATAAGTTTTAAATTACACCATAAAATTAGTTCACTCAATATGCTTGTAAAACAGTATAAAAACGGAATTATATTTGGGCAATTCCTCAGTGCAAAAATACTTTTTAAAAAAAATAGTACTTAACAAATTTGGTAACTCGCACATTTTCTCTACGTAATTTAACTTATAACACCATCAGTATTTTTAATGTATTGTTTTAGGTTTTCTATTATACTTACGAAATTTATTTCCGTGTAATTACTGTTTTATTAAGGATTTATTCTATTTAATTTTAAACTATAAACTTTAAAATTAGTTTGGTTATGAAATCTATAAAAAAAATTACCTTATTTATTCTGCTAATTTCAATGTCATTTGTTTGTTATAGCACCAACAATGCTTTTCGTTTTAAAATCACTGGAAATGGCTACTCAGATGAAACTATTATCCGTTTAGTAAATGGTGCTACCGAAAATTTTGATGGCAATTATGACGCTTGGAAATTATTTAGTTCCAATCAAAATGTTCCATCCATCTATACACAAATTACTACTGGTCAAGAGCTATCTATTAATGCCTTGCCTGAATATGGTTTTGATAAATCTGTTACCATTTACACTAACATTCCTGCAAATGGAACATACACATTAGATGTTGAAGAAATTTTCCCATTAACCAATAATTACAAAGTAAGTTTAACAAGTATTTCTTCAAATACGCACTATAGGATTATTGGAGATACTTCCATTGTTTTCTCATTTAACCAACAGCAAGGAACTCCCACTTTTACTTTTAATATTTCTACACCTTTAGTAGTAACAAGCATAGATGAGTCTTGTATCAGTAATAATAGTGGAGAGGTAACATTAACCAAACAAGGAAATACGAACTGGATGTATGAAATTCTTGATCAAAACAGTACTATTGTTGTTGCCAACACATCTTCTACAGATACTATTAATTACAGTGGTTTAGCCCCAGATACTTATTTGGCAAAAACAACCAGCAATGGAATTATTGATGAAGTATATTTCACCATTCAGGCTGCACCAATTGTAATTGCTGATTTTGATATAGATAATGATACCATCTATTTGAGTGAAGGAGGAATAATTAATACCACTAATCAATCTCAAAATGCTACTACCTATTTTTGGGATTTTGGTAATGGAGGAAATTCAACTGCTGTTGATCCAAGTTATGTGTATTCTACCATTGGAGATTACAACATTGTTTTAAATTCTTCGAATAATAACTGTACGGAACAAACTTCTAAAAGCATTACCGTTTTAACTTCCCCAAGTGTTGTAACTTCTGTCCAACACCATGCGTTTGAGAATGTGAAATTGCAAAATTTCGGAAATGGTAAATATCAAATCACTTCTCCTTATGCCGTTTTAACCGCTATTGCTATTTATGATATAACAGGAAAAATTGTTTTTAATGAAAACAATAACAGCAATACTTATTTTGTTTCATTAGAAAACCAACCTCAAGGAATGTATGTTGCTCTACTTTCCTATGAAAACGGAACTGTACTTACAGAGAAATTGTGGAGGTAAATCAAAATACCACGCTTGATGATATATTATTTAATTTTATCTCCTTCATTTATGAATCAATCATCTTAACCCAGAAAATTAACTTCGTTGAACTCGCAAGCTCGGTTCATAAATTTTCTTCGATATAAGTAAAACCAACAAATTGTAGCTACAAAAACTATAAAATTTAGTTATTTTTGTAGGTATGCAAATCATCCCACTTCATAACTCCAAAGAACTGAAACTTTTTAAAGCTGATACCAGTACTGTATTGGCTTTGCCCTACATAGAACAGGGTATAAATGCAGGTTTCCCCTCCCCTGCTGATGATTTTTTAGATATTTCCATAGACCTTAATAAAGAGCTTGTTCAAAATAAAGATGCTACCTACTTCGCAAGGGTTAACGGTAATTCTATGATAGATGCTGGTATTAATGATGGCGATTTACTAATTATAGACAAAAGCATCAAGCCAAGCAACGGTAAAGCTGCTGTTTGTTTTATTGATGGAGAGTTTACCATTAAATGGCTCAACATCACCAAAGATGTCATTTGGCTTACCCCTGCCAATAAAAACTTTAAACCCATAAAGGTTACTAAAGACAATGATTTTCTAATTTTTGGCATCATTACCTACATCATTAAAAAACCGATGTCATGTTTGCTTTAGTGGATTGCAATAATTTTTACGCTTCTTGCGAAAGAGCGTTTAATCCTGCATTAGAGGGTAACCCTATTGTGGTTTTATCTAATAATGATGGTTGCGTAATTGCACGAAGTAACGAGGCAAAAGCGTTGGGTATTCCTATGGGAGCTGCTGCTTTTCAGTTTAAAGAGTTATTTGTTCAGCATAAAATTAGTGTGTTTTCTTCCAACTATGCCCTCTATGGAGATATGAGTAACAGGGTGATGAATATTTTAGCTACTTTTTGTCCTGATATGGAAATTTATAGTATAGATGAAGCTTTTCTTAAATTCAATGGGTTTGATTTGTTCGATTATAAAGAATATGGTGTTACTATATCACAAAGAGTAAAACAATGGACAGGTATTCCTGTAAGCATAGGTTTTGCTCCAACCAAAGGATTGTCTAAAATAGCCAATAAAATTGCTAAGAAGTTCCCTAAAGAAACCAATACTGTTTATGTGATAGATAGTGAAGAAAAGCGAATAAAAGCCCTAAAGTGGACTAAAATAGAAGATGTATGGGGAATTGGCTATCAACATGCCAAACGCTTACAAAATGTGGGTGTAAAAACTGCTTATGATTTTACACAGTTGCCTGATGATTGGGTAAGAAAACACTTATCTGTTGTGGGCTTACGATTAAAAAGAGAGTTGGAAGGAATACCTACTTTAACATTAGATGAAGTAAAGAAAAAAAAGGCGATAGCCACCACACGAAGTTTTGATAAAAACTACACGCAATTAACCCAACTAAAAGAGCGAGTTTCTACCTTTGCAGTTACGTGCAGCGAAAAACTAAGAAAACAGCAATCTTGTTGTAATTTGGTAATGGTGTTTGTTCATACCAATGGACACCGAAAGGATTTGCCTCAATACAGTAAAAACATTGTTATTAAAACTAATTTTCCTACCAATTCAAGTATAGAAATTATAAAATTAGCTAACAAAGGCTTAGAGGCTATTTTTAAAGCAGGGTATTCCTATAAAAAAGCAGGTGTTATTGTTATGGGAATAATTCCCGACAGCACTACTCAATTAAACCTATTTGTAAAAGAACATCCCAAACACAAAGAACTTATGCGTGTAATGGATAAGTTAAATAATAACATCGGACAGAAAAAACTTAAATTTGCTTGTCAGGATATGGGTCGAACATGGAAAATGAATCAGGAAAAATTATCACCCCGATATACCACGAGATTAGATGAAATAATTACAATAAGAGTATAATGTGTTTTCATAGTAAACAAAGCAAAAAAGCAGTAGAAGTAGAAAATAGATTCAATGCAAAAATTGAAAAGATAGATTTATTTGCTACTTCGGAGCATATCAATGCTTTTGCCTACCCAAAAACTCCAATTATTACGGATGAAAAACCAACTATTATACAGCATTACAAGTGGGGCTTAATACCCAGTTGGAGTAAAAACACTAAAATAAGCCAGCACACCATTAATGCACGAATAGAAACCATAAAAGAAAAACCTGCTTATAGGAACAATTACAATAAAAGATGTTTAGTAATAGCTAATGGATTTTATGAATGGA
>PCUH01000104.1 GCA_002770955.1 Flavobacteriales bacterium CG18_big_fil_WC_8_21_14_2_50_32_9
AAAAGGGAAAAAGTCTAAACATTCCAACATAAAACTTTCTGCATTAGCACTTGTTTTAGCATCATATATTTTGTAATACAAAGTTCTTGTAGCTCTATCTATTGCTACAAAAAGGTAATATTTTACACCGTTTATTTTAGGCAAATAAGTTACATCTATAACCCTTCCTATAATAATATGTTACCGTTGGCATCATTGTTTCACAAATTTAATGGTTTTAGTAGCTGGGTTCATCGTAATTTGCAATAGATAAACACCTTTTGCAAAACGGCTAATGTCTATTTGTTGTTGATTGGTGGAGTTGGTGGTAAGGTTAAGTATAGTTTTTCCTGCTAAATCGGTTATGGTTATTACTGTGGCAGATGCTGTTTCTAAACCACTTATTGTTAATTGGTTGTTTGCAGGATTTGGATATAAATTAACTTCAGAAAAAACAGAAGTAACATCATTTAAACCTACTGTTGCATTTCCCATACAGAATGGAACGACCAAACTATCGCCATTAAATGTGTTGTCAAAAACAAGGGTATCGTTGGTGGCATCTTCTGTTAGCAATAAGTTGCCTGAACCGAAACCACAACAGTAGCCGTCTCCGTAAGCATCTTTTAATACAAATGTGTAACATTTTTCAGCAAGACATAGACTTTCGGTAATTAATTGACCTCCGTTTACATTGCCATAACCTCCACCTTCAAGCACAATTTCTCCCAACGTATTTCTAATTATCCAACTGGTTTCTGAACCAAAATTATCGGTAGTTAAATTAAGCGTGGCAAACAGCGGTTGAGAGGTTGTTCTAAAATTAAATTGAATGGTATCGTTATACATATTTTGGTCGGTTGTTCCATTTGGGTTAGAGGTAAACACAGTAAAAACATGGCTTCCATCGGTAATGTTGTTGATTTGAGGGAGTGTGATAGTAGCTGTTTGGTAGCTGGCTAAGTTTCCTGTCCAGGGGAGTTGAGTAGGGGGTAATCCATCAATACTGTAATTTATTGTTAGTGAAGTAAGTGCGTTGTTTCCTTTGTTTTGTATGGTAATAATGGGTTGTGTGGAATCAGCACAAATGGCTCTTTCAATTCCTATAATGCTTAGAGGAGTCGCATCAACCAAATAATTGCTTCCATTGGGGTCATAGCCATTGAGTTGTGTAATTCCTGAATTGTTGGGGTCTAACCAATGCTTAAGTTGTTTGAGTGTATCAGCATTGGTGTTCCAAGAGGTTGCGAATTTTCCATAATAGTCAAAAGCATCATTTCCACAAGCGGCATCTCCACCGTGCAACTGCCCCACAATACGATGATTTTGATCGAACAATGGAGAGCCAGATGAACCACCTTCGGTTGTGCCAGTGTTCCAATCGAGTACTTGCCAATGATTGTTACCAGAAGCATAATATCCAGAAGAGACGGCAGGGTCAAAATCGTGTGAAATTTTCTTCACATCTCCAGCAGGGTGATGAATTCCAACAGATTGTGTTGAAGGAGTGTCTATGGCATTCCAACCGGCATAAAAAACATTGTAGTTGGCTGGCGGAGTGCTTGACAAACGAATTAAATGAAAATCGGAAGGAGCATCATTTGCAATAAGTGTAGCTCCAACAACTGTTTGGTTGGTTGGCCCATCAACAGAAGGTGTGCAATTTGCAGATTGGTAGTTGAACATAAAAATATTATTTGTTCCTGGCGAACAGTGTTGAGCAGTTAACACATAAGGAATTCCATTGTTTAGCGTATTGTTTACTAAAGCTCCAGAGCAAAACCGAGAGTTTCCTGCGGTAAGTAGCATCACAACCGAACGAATTTCATCACCCCAAATGGTAGTGTCGCAAACAGCACTTACATTGCAATTGCCCGAGCTTCCAAAAGCTTTCAGTTGCTTAAATAAATCTCTGTAGCCATGCACAATGGAAGCTATTTCAATAATTCCTTGTCCAAAAACAGTTGAAGGTTCATAATATTCTAAGGTAACTTCGTTTCCTTTAATTAATGAAGTTGCAAATTCTAAGTTTTCTTTATTATTAGAAGAATTAAAAGCACCTAATGTTGTGTTTTTGTTAAACACAAAAAAAGTAGCATTTTGGGGTAGGTAAAATTGTTGGTAGTTGATGTTGGTAGAAAGAGCTCCAGGAACAATAATGGTTAATCGCCAAACCCGATCTCCATTGGATAGTGTTTCCCAAGTTCCTGAATTGGTAAGAGAAAGGTTGAGCGGGATTTCAACACCAAAACGCCAGGGAATTTCTTTAATGTTATCCGTAATTAAATCTTCTTGTTCAAGAGGGGTTTTATCTATGGTTGATGTGGTTATTATAGGAATAAAATTGCTTAATGAGTTGTTTGTTAATGTTAGTGGCTTTCCTCCATGGCTAATTTGAGCCATAGAAACGATTGTTAAACAAGCAAAGAAAAGTGTGGAAATTAATTTCATAATGTGTGAATTGTATAAAAAACTCTATAAAATTAGTTATTTTATTTTAGGGAGCTATAAATTTTGAGTATAAAAAAATCCGATGGGTGAGCATCGGATTTTTTTAAATTATATTTTTAAGATTAAGCTTCTGTTTTGCTTCTTCTTGTAATTCTTCTTTTTGGTTTTTCTTCTTCAGGAGCTTCAACAGAATAGTTAGGATCAAAAGTAGCATCCACTAAAATTCTTCCACAATGTTCACAAACCAACACTTTTTTGTGGTTTTTAATGTCTAATTGTCGTTGAGGTGGTACTTTGTTAAAGCAACCTCCACAAGAATCTCGTTGAACGGTAACCACACCTAAACCATTAATTGCTCCTTCTCTAATTCTTTTGTAAGCAGTTAATAATCTATCTTCAATTACTGCTTCAGCTTTTTCAGATTTTGCTAATAATACAGTCTCTTCAGCTTGAGTTTCTTTAGTTATTTCATCTAATTGATTTTTTTTGTTGTCTAAATCAATTTTTCGTCCATCTAAATATTCTTTAGCTTCGTTTATTTTTTCTTGTTTAGAAATCAATAAAAAATCACCTTCTTTAATTCTTTTTTCAGATAATTCAATTTCTAGTTTTTGAAATTCAATTTCTTTAGTAATAGCATCAAACTCTCTGTTGTTTCTTACTTTATTTTGCTGTTCCTCATATTTTTTTATAAGGTTGTTTGCATCTTTAATGGTATTTTTTTTGTTAGAAACATCCGTTTTTAAATCATCTATTTCTGTCGTTAATTTTTCTAAACGAGTTTGTAATCCTTCAATTTCATCTTCCAAATCCTGCACTTCCAACGGAAGTTCGCCTCTAATTAATCGAATTTTATCAATTTTAGTGTCGATAAGTTGAAGTTCATATAATGCTCTTAGTTTTTCTTCTACTGTAGCTGTTGTAGTTTTTTTTGCCATTTTTTAAAGGTAATTTATGGGGTTAGTATTTTTTTCCGATAAATGAATGGCGAAATTAGGAATTTTTTTTGTAAGAATTTCATAAAATAATTCGGAAGTAAATTGCTCACTTTCATAATGTCCAATATCGGCTATAATTAATTGATTATCTGCATCAAAAAATTGATGGTATTTGAAGTCAGCAGAAATAAAAATATCGGCTTGTTTTTGAATGGCAGTTGGAAGTAGGAAACTTCCAGAGCCTCCACATAAGGCTACTTTTTGTATTTTTTTTCCTAAAAGAGGTGTGTGTCTGATGCAATTGGTTTTGAGTGCTGTTTTAATTTGTTCTAAAAAGGAGCTTTCTTCTGCTGGATGAGAAAGTTCTCCAATAATTCCACTTCCTATGGTTGACCAAGAATTTTCTATGGGAAAAACATCATAAGCAACTTCCTCGTAAGGATGTGCTAAAAGCATTGCATTAATTGCTTTTTTTAAATAATAGGCTGGAATTATTGTTTCAATTTTAATTTCATTTTCATAATGTAATTGACCTTGTTTTCCCACAAAAGGAGTAGTTTTTTCATTACCTTTAAATGTGCCAATTCCTTCTGTATTGAAACTGCAAGCCTTGTAATTCCCAATACTTCCTGCTCCGTTTGCAAAAAGAGCATTTCTAACAGCTTCCGCATAATCTATAGGACAAAAAGTTACAATTTTTTTGAGTAAATTATTTTTAGGCAACAACACACGGCAGTTTATTAATCCCAACTTTTCAGCCATTTTAAAACTCACACCATTAAAAGCATTATCCATGTTTGTATGAGCAGCATAAATAGCTATGTTGTTTTTTATGGCTTTGATGATGGTACGTTCGATGTAGTTTTTTCCATTGAGTTTTTTCAATCCAGAAAATATAATGGGATGATGAGCAATAATAAGGTTGCAATTTTTTTCTATGGCTTCGTCAACAATGTCTTCCGTACTGTCTAAACAAATCAATATTCCAGAAACTTCATCCGTTTCATTTCCAACAATTAACCCTGCATTGTCATAACTTTCTTGTAAGGAAAGCGGAGCAAATTTTTCTAATAGTGTTGTAATTTCTTTTATATTCATATTTTTAAGTATTCAGTTCTCAGTCTACAGTTCTCAGACTTCAATCAAAAATCAAAAATCGTAAATCGTAAATCGCAACTCGTTTAATTTTTGCTGAAAATTCGAAATAAAAAGAATTTCTTTTTTTCACCTCTTGTTTTTGCTGATTTTTTTGCTGATTGTTTCATGCGTTTTTTTGTTGCTTTTGTTTGGATGTTTTCGTGTCGTTTTTTACCTTCTTCAATTGATTTTTCTTGTGCTTTTTGCTTTTCAACTTCTTGTTTTTCAATTCTTTTTCTTTGTTGCTTCACTTGTTTGCTTTCCTGACTCATAAGGTTTAAGGAAGTTAAAACGAGTAGAGAAAAAACAATGTATTTGAGGTTTTTCATAAGTGTAAAATAAAAGTTCGAATTTACACTTTTTTGAGGAAATAGAAATGTTAGTAGTTCAAATTTTAAACAAGGGGTCATGACCCCTTGTTACATATACTATGTCATTTGAATATACAAAACAAAAAACGAAATACGACATTGATAAATTTTGTGTTTCTTTGCAAGTGTAACTCTTGTTCTCAAAAATGGATAAAAAACAAACACTTACAAAAACGTCATTAAATCAACTTTTCAAGGATTTTAACAACCTTAACGTGTTGATTATTGGAGATGTAATGATAGATGCTTACTATTTTGGAAAAGTAGATCGGATTTCGCCAGAAGCTCCTGTGCCAATTGTAGCCGTTGAAAAAAAAGAAAAACGCTTGGGAGGAGCTGCAAATGTGGCTCTAAACATACAAGCTTTGGGAGCAAATCCCATTCTTTGTTCGGTAATTGGTCAAGATGAGGATGGAGGTATTTTTGAAAATTTATTAAAGAAAGATTCTCTTTCAACGGAAGGAATACTTAAGGTTAACACCAGAGTTACTACTGTTAAAACAAGAATTATAGGAAATAAACATCAACTGTTGCGTGTTGATTCGGAAACAGATGAAAACCTCTTGGAAGTAGAAACCAAGTCGCTTTTTCAAAAAATTAAAAAACTTATCACTACTAAAAAAATTGATGTAGTTGTTTTTGAAGATTATGATAAAGGTGTGATTACAAAATCTTTAATTACGGATGTTGTGGAACTATGTAATGAAAAAAATATTCCAACAACCGTTGATCCTAAAAAGCGAAATTTTTTAGATTATAATAATGTAACGCTATTCAAACCAAATTTAAAGGAATTAAAGGAAGGATTGAATATTGAAATTGATGCTAAAAAAATTAGTGAAATTAAAAAGGCAATTCAACTGCTAAATAAAAACTTAAATAGTTTGATAACTTTAATCACCTTGTCAGAAAATGGAATTTATAGTTATTCAACAAACCAACAACTTCATATTCCAGCACACATTAGAACAATAGCAGATGTTTCAGGAGCTGGAGATACCGTAATTAGTGTTGCTTCCTTATGTTTAGCGTTGAAACAAGATGAAGAAACCATTGCAAAAATAGCCAATCTTGCTGGTGGATTGGTGTGCGAAAAAGTTGGGGTTGTTCCCATTGATAAAAAAATATTACAATCAGAAACTCTACTTAAATTGATTTAATGACCGTTATTCCATACAAAGAAAATACAGAAACAAAAAAGGAACAGGTAGCAACCATGTTCAATAATATTTCTCATAAATATGATTTTTTAAATCATTTTCTGTCGTTAGGAATAGATATTTTATGGAGAAAAAAAGCCATTCGTTTGCTAAAACCTTCACAACCTAAAATTATTTTAGATGTTGCTACTGGCACGGGAGATTTTGCTATTGAGGCATTAAAATTAAACCCAATACAAATTATTGGTGTGGATATTTCAGAAGGAATGTTAAATGTGGGTAAAGAAAAAATGAAAGTCAAAGGAGTAGATAATATTATTACCCTTGAGGTTGGTGATTCGGAAAATTTACGTTTTGAAACCAATTTTTTTGATGCTTATACCGTTGCTTTTGGAGTAAGGAATTTTGAAAATTTAGAAAAAGGATTATCGGAAATGTTGCGTGTGTTGAAACCCAATGGAACAGCAATTATTTTAGAATTTTCAAAACCTAAAAAATTTCCTATTAAACAGTTATATCATTTTTATTTTAATAAAATTTTACCAGGAATAGGTAATTTAATATCTAAAGACAATGCTGCTTATACGTATTTGCCAGAATCGGTTTATGCTTTTCCAGATGGAGTAAACTTCACCTCCTTACTTTCAAAAATTGGATATAAAAATACACAAGCAATTCCATTAATGTTTGGAATTGCAACTATTTATAAAGCAAACAAATAAAATCGTTTAATTTACGTTATTACAACCAACTTTAAAGTAGTTTGAATTTATATAAAACCATAATCGTAATTTTTTGTTGTTGGATTTGTTCAAATTCAGTCGTTCAATCACAGACCTATAACAATAAAGAACATACTAAAAATTTGCCTAAATTTGAGAAAAGAAGAGTCCATTTTGGCTTTCTGATAGGCATAAATTCAAATAATTTTATTGTAAACAGAAAAAACCCTCCTCTTGAAAATAATGATTCTTTATTGGCAATTAACCCATCAAGCTCAACAGGTTTTAATTTAGGTATTATTTCAGATTTACATTTAAGTGATTTTTTTAATTTGCGATTCACACCAAATTTAGCCTTTACTTCAAGAACATTAAATTATACCTATCAAACCTTTGATGGACCGAAAGTTTTTCAAAAAGACATTGAATCAACGCTTATTAATTTACCGTTAAATTTAAAGTATAAATCGGTACGATTAAATAATTTTAGTGCCTATTTTGTTGGTGGAGCAGCTTACACCATTGATTTAGCTTCAAATGTAAAAGCTGATAATTTATCAACCAATTTAAGTGATATTATTGTGAAATTAAGACGCGATGATATTGTAGCAGAAATTGGTTTTGGAACAGAATTTTATTTGCAATATTTTAAATTTGGAATAGAGCTAAAAATGTCTTATGGGTTAAGAAATATACTG
>PCUH01000155.1:0-7089 GCA_002770955.1 Flavobacteriales bacterium CG18_big_fil_WC_8_21_14_2_50_32_9
AGAATTGCCCGGCACTCCATTAATTGATGATGGAACGTATGAAATTCCACCTGTAACTTACCGAATTCCAGACAAACCAGCACCAAAAATAGAACGAACAACTCGTTTGTCGGCAACTGTTTTCAACGTAGTTCCTACCGACAAAACAGAACCAATAGAAGAAGAACCAATAGATGTAATAGTTAAACCTTTCGTTCCCGATTTTATTCCTGTTGAGCCTGAAGATCCAAATAAGACCTTCACTATTGTAGAAGATATGCCTGAATTCATTGGCGGTGAAATAGAAATGTTGCGTTATCTGAAAATCAATACGAAATACCCTGAAATTGAAAAAAAATTAGGAAATCAAGGTACAGTTTGGGTAAGTTTTGTGGTTGGAAAAGATGGGAAAATTAAAAACACTAAAATTGAGCGTGGAGTAAGTAAATACTTAGACGCAGAAGCCCTGAGAGTAATTAATGCAATGCCCGATTGGATTCCAGGTAAACAAAGAGGGAAAGCAGTGAATGTATCTTTTAATCTACCCGTAAAATTTATATTAAAATAAATTAATCATAAACAACTCTAAATAAAAAAAAGGTTCTTTTATAAAAGAACCTTTTTTTATACACAATACCCTATGTATAACTTTGTTTTATCCTATTAAACATCAAAACAAATCCAATTAATTTTGACATTAAATTGTAATACCTATTTATTATGGAAAACAAAGAAATGACTTCATCAGTAACAAACTCAAAAGGAAACAAAACAAACAAGTTTTTAGTTGTGCTAATTGTTTTGCTTCTCTGTTTTTGCGGATATTTAATTTGGCAAAATTTAGAGCTTCAAAAATCAATTGAAACAGGAGAGATTGCTTACACAGAAGTTTCCACTGAGCGAAATCAAATTCAAACAGAGTTGGAAGAAATGTTGGCAAAATATGAAGCCCTAGAAACCGACAATCAAGAATTAAGTGCTGAATTAGCTACCGAAAAAGAAAAAATAGAAGAATTATTAAAAAAAGCCAAAGGAAAAGATTGGACTATTCATCAACTTAAAAAAGAAACTGAATCGCTTCGGAAAATTATGCAGGGCTTTGTAGTACAAATTGATTCACTTAATCAACTCAACAATAAACTTACCGAAGAAAACAAGGTTGTTAAAACAAAACTTACCGATGAGCAACAAAAAACCAAAGAACTGGTAGATAAAAATGAAAACCTATCAGGCATTGTAACGGTTGCCTCCTATTTGAAAACGCAAGGATTAACGGCTTCGGGCATTAAGGTTAAAAGCGATAATACAGGAAAAGAAAGTGATAGAGCTAAAAAAATTGACAAAATTAGAACTTCATTTACTTTACAAAAAAATACAATCACTATCCCAGGAAAAAAATGGATTTATGTACGCATTTTAACTCCAGATGGTAGAGTGCTTTCAGAAAAAACAGACGATTCCAATAAATTTGATTTCAATGGGGTGAGAGGATTATATTCTGCCAAAAAAGAAATTGATTACAAAAACGATGACATGAGTGTTACTATTGATTGGCTTAAAACCGATGAATTTCCTGTAGGCGAATACAATGTTGAGGTTTATGCTGATGGTGTGGATATAGGAAAAACAAAATTTTCTTTAAAATAAATAGCTGTTAAATACTTTTTTGGAACACTTTCGCCAACAAAAAATAAAAAAATGGGATTTATAAAAGAATTTAAAACATTTGCTGTAAAAGGAAATGTGCTCGACATGGCAGTAGGTATCATTATTGGTGGTGCTTTCGGTAAAATAGTTTCCTCATTTGTAAGCGATGTAGTAATGCCTCCAATAGGAGTTTTACTGGGCGGTGTTGATTTTAAAGATTTAAAAATAGTTATTAAAGAAGCTCAACCTGCCCTTATGGGAGGTACTAACGAAATAGCAGCAGCAACCACCGAAGTAGCTCTAAATTATGGAGCTTTCATAAATACCATTATTGATTTTATAATTATTGCGTTTGCTGTTTTTATAATGGTTAAAGCAATGAATTATGCTAAAAAGAAAGAAGAAGCTGCCCCTGCAACAGTTGAGCCACCAAAAGCATCTAATGAAGAAGTTTTATTGTCTGAAATTAGAGACCTTCTTAAAAGTAAATAATCAGTAACACCCTATCATTTAACAAGAACTTAGTTATTCTATAATTCATGAAAAAAATTATTTATACATTTTTAATTCTATTAAATAGTCCGTTTTTTCAAGCACAAGTAATAGGAAAAGAATTAACCGAAGCAGAAAAAATGCTAAAAGTACAAGCAGCAGATACGTTAGATGGATGGAAAACTGGTGGTTTATTTGGAGCAAACCTTTCTCAAGCAAGTTTTACTAACTGGTCTGCTGGTGGTGAAAATTCTATAGCAGTAAACAGTTTAATGAGTGTTTTTGCTAATTATAAAAAAGGAAAATCATCATGGGACAATACACTTCTTTTAGCCTATGGATTGTTAAAACAAGGAGAAAGAGGCTCAAGAAAAACAGACGACAAAATTGATTTTATGTCGAAATATGGTTACAAAGCTTCTGAAAGATGGTTTTATGCTGGGTTAATAAATTTTAAGACTCAATTTTATGAAGGATATAATTACCCTGATGATTCCACTAAAATTTCCAACTTTTTAGCTCCTGCTTATGGGTTGATTTCTATAGGTATGGATTATAAACCCCATAGCAATTTCACCTTGTTTTTATCTCCATTTACAGCACGACTAACCATAGTAAACGACCAATCGCTTGCTAATATGGGTGCTTTTGGAGTTACGGCTGCTGAATATGATGATTTTGGCGTGCTTACAAAAAAAGGTGAGAATTTCAGAGCAGAATATGGAGCTTATGTCCGAATGATGTATAAAAAAGATATTATGGAAAACATTAACTTAGAAACAAGGGTTGATTTCTTCTCTAATTATTCGGACGAACCAACACATGTTGATGTTAACTGGGAAGTCTTACTTGGTTTTAAAGTCAATAAATTTATCTCTGCAACCTTATCTACTCAGCTAATTTATGATCATGACACAAAACTAGCGTTAGACAGAAATGGAGATGGAATAAATGAAGGTTCTGGGCCTAGAACTCAATTTAAAGAGATACTAGGAATAGGGTTGTCATATAAATTCTAATTAGAGTTTGTTCAGAATGTCCGATTTATTCGTTATTCTCGAACTTCAAATCAGTCATGTACTTCAAGTAAACTCCTAATTTTCAGTTCATCGAAACCTCGAACTCGAACATTCTGACTCAAACTCTTACCTTTATGTACAGACACTAATTCACTTACTACTAACAAAATAATAAAACCAATAAAAATTCTTATTGGTTTTATTATTTTTACACCTTGGTGCAAGGCAACCGAAAAAAAGAAATCACGTCTAACCACAAAACCAATGGATCAAGTTGATCAAGATAAATTAAATGACCTTGTTAAAGAGTGTCTTAAAGGTAACCGAAAAGCTCAAAAAGAGATTTACCAGTTATATTATGGTAAAATGATGAGTGTTTGTTACCGATACTGCAATAACAGGGATGATGCAAGAGATTTATTACAAGATGGTTTTTTGAAAGTTTTTAGTAATTTAAATAAGTACGAATTTAAAGGTTCTTTAGAAGGTTGGATTAGAAGAATAATGGTAAATACGGCAATTGACTATTATCGGAAAAACAAAGACGTTCATTTTGTTAATGATGACGAAGGTTACATTCTAGATAATAACAATGCCGAAAGTGCTGATTCTATTTATAGCACATTTGGAGTAGAAATAATAATGGAAGCCATACAAGAACTAACACCTGTTTATAAAACGGTATTCAATTTGTATGTAATGGAAGGCTATTCGCATAAAGAAATAGCTGAAGAATTAAACATAAATGAAGGAACTTCTAAATCTAACTTAGCAAAAGCTAAACGAAATTTAAGAGACCTATTAGAAAATAAAAATGCCCAACAAAATGGATAATTTTGATAAAATAATAAAAGACAAACTCGATAGTTTTGATGTTCCTTTTAATGAAGCTCATTGGGCTGAAATGGACGCAAAACTTAACGCAGTAAAAACAGCAAAGCTGAAACAAAACATTTCTATAGCTGCATCTGTTGTTGCAATTGTTGCAATTTCAGCATACTTTTTATCTGTTTATTTGCCTACAGACAATGTTGTTAATAAAAATAACAATCCACTCGAGAACAAAGAAATTAGTACAGATCAACATCATCAACAAACTAATGTTCTAAAAAACAAAAATCATACTAACGAAGAAACGCTTGAAAACAAAAAAGAAATTTTCACTGAAAAAATAAGTGAAGAAGAAGTTATTAGTAATGATAATGATGTTATAGAAACTAATTCTAACCAAAATGGTGATGAAGAAACTTCCTTGCCAGAAAATACCAACGAAAAAGAAACTAATAAAACATATACAAATACGCCTCAAGATACTGAAGAAGAAAAAATTAGTTTTGAAATTTTCGGCTCATCATTTTGTGAAGGTCAACAAGTAAGTTTTAAATCTTATGTTGATGGATATAATCTATCTTATAATTGGGAGTTTGGAGATGGAAACACATCCAACGAAGCACATCCTAAACATAGTTACAATGCAGATGGAATTTATGATGTTTCTCTTACTGTTTACAATGAAAAAACAAATAAAACCTCTACAAAAAAAATAGCAAATGCTATAACTATACTTCCAATTCCTAAAAAAGACTTTAGTTATACAGAACAATCATTGGTAAATGATAAAAATAAAATCATGTATCCATACACTACATTATTTGTTGAAGTTAAAAACATCAAAGCCTATGTTTGGGATGCTGGAAATGGAAAAATATCCACCAAATCTTCTCCCGAATTTTTATTTGAAAAAGCTGGGAATTATCCTGTAAAAGTTACTTTAACCCACCAATCTGGTTGCGAAGTAACCTTTGCTAAAACTATTGAAATTCAACAAGATGTTGATTTATTAGCTCCAACTGGATTTGTTCCAAACAGTAACATAAATGAAAATACTACTTTTATTCCTAAGGCATTATTAGGTTGGGATATTAAGTTTGAAATGGAAATTTCAGACAAGTCAGGAAACGAAATCTACAGAACATCTGAAAGCACTAAACCTTGGAATGGAAAACTAAACAATACAGGTGCAATGCTTCCTGAAGACACTTATGTATGGAAAGTAGTTACTTACGATGCTAAAGGATTAGCTCATACTCATTCTGGAACTATAAGATTAATGAATAAATAGAGTTTATCCATTTAGTCGAGAGTTTGGTTCAGAATGTTCGAGCTCGAGGTTTCGATGGACTGAAAATCATAGTCCCGATAGCTATCGGGATGACTGATATGAAAAAAGAGAATAACGAAGACTCGAACGAAGTGAGCTCATAAAAACCTTTAAAAAACAATAAATTCGCTGAATAAATCGAACATTATGGACAAACGCTAAATAAAATTATTTCACACAATAATCAATAGCCTTAATCATGTCTTGTTGAGTGATAATATGGTATTTATCATTTTCATATTTTACCATTACCGCTTTATTCCCTTGTTGAAATAACTTAGAAATAGCATTAATGCTAGTTTTCTCATCTACCATTGGAAATGGTTTTTCCATGATGTGTTTTACTGGTAAAAGTTTTAAATCAGGGTTTTCTAATAATTTAGCAAACAACTGATTGTCGGTTAAAGAACCCACAAAATTTCCATCTTCTACCACAGGAAGTTGAGATATTCCATATTGATTCATTAATAAGATAGCCTGCGAAACTGGATTTTCTGTGGAAACCGTTACCAAATGTTTCCCTTGATGGTCTTTAATTAAATCCAAAGCGTTTGTTTTCTCTTCGTCTAAAAACCCTCTATCTCGCATCCAATCATCATTGAACATTTTACCAACATAACGGCTTCCATGATCATGAAAAAGCACCACCACCACATCGTCTTTTGTTAATTCATCTTTTAATTGCAACAATCCTTTTATGGCAGACCCTGCTGAATTTCCAACAAAAATCCCTTCTTCTTTAGCTAACTTTCGTTGATAAACGGCTGCATCTTTATCGGTTACTTTTTCAAACTTATCAATAATACTAAAATCAACATTTTTAGGCAAAATATCTTCTCCAATGCCTTCTGTAATGTAAGGATAAATTTCATTTTCATCAAAAATACCTGTTTCATGGTATTTTTTAAATACAGAACCATAGGTATCTATACCCCAAATTTTAATGTTAGGATTTTTTTCTTTTAAGTATTTCCCAACACCCGAAACAGTTCCTCCTGTACCAACACCAACAACAAAATGAGTTATTTTTCCTTCAGTTTGCTCCCAAATTTCGGGTCCAGTAGAAAGATAATGGGCTTTTGTATTTGATGGATTATCGTATTGATTTACATACCATGAATTTGGTATTTCAGTTGCTAATCTTTTAGAAACAGAATAATAAGAACGTGGGTCATCAGGTGAAACATTGGTTGGACAAACATAAACATCTGCACCTACAGCTCTTAAAATATCCATCTTTTCTTTACTTTGCTTATCACTTAATACACAAATTAGTTTATATCCCTTAATGATGGCCACCAATGCCAACCCCATACCAGTATTTCCTGAAGTACCTTCTATTATTGTTCCGCCTGGTTTTAAACGCCCATCTGCCTCAGCATCTGCTATCATTTGTACTGCCATTCGATCTTTCACAGAATTTCCTGGATTTGTGGTTTCTACTTTCGCTAATACTAAAGCATCAATGTCCTTAACTATTTTGTTAAGTTTAACTAGTGGAGTGTTTCCTATTGTTTCTAAAATATTATTGTAGTACTTCATTTTTACTTATTTATGCATTAATTATTATGCACACAAAAGTAATAAAACACATTGTTTATTTAATTTTAATATCATCAAAAAATATTTTTCTTTTGTTATAGAAAATAAGACCATTGTATAATTCATTTCTAAATGAACGAGCTAGATTTATAAAAAGAAAGTACTTTTGTTTGGAAATTTTCTATTGAACTTTCAGAAGCTATACTTAAAAAAGTTACTTATCAAAAAACTCAACTACGATACTATTTT
>PCUH01000155.1:7137-8305 GCA_002770955.1 Flavobacteriales bacterium CG18_big_fil_WC_8_21_14_2_50_32_9
AAATCATGGTTATGGTAAAAGCTTATGGTTATGGACTTGGTCCATTAGGATTGTCGCAATTTTTAGAGAAAAACGAGGTTGATTATTTAGGTGTTGCTAATATTTTAGAAGGTGTTGAAATTAGAAAATCTGGAGTTCAATTACCTATTATGGTAATGAAACCTGAGCTAAAGAGTTTTGATTTAATTTTAAAACATCAGTTAAGTCCTGTGTTGTTTTCAATCCACTCACTTTTAGCCTACATTAAAGCTATTGAAGAACAAAATCAAACCAACCAAGAATTTGTTGTCAATCTAAAAATAGATACAGGAATGCATCGGTTAGGTTTTCATGAAGAAGAAATTGAAAAAGTTATTTTTCTAATTAAAAAACATCCCAACATTAAAATTGAAAGTATTTTTTCGCATTTGGCAGCAACAGACGAACCACAACATGATGATTTTACACGTACCCAAATTGACTTATTTGAAAAACTATCTACAAAAATCACATCACAATTTACGTATCAAATAACAAGACATTTACTCAACTCAAACGGAATAGTTCGTTTCCCTGAAGCACAATACGACATGGTTCGATTGGGAATTGGTTTATTTGGTTTTGTTACTGATAAGGAAATAGAATCTCAATTAAAAAACACCATTTCGTTAAAAACTAAAATTGCTCAAATCCTTACCATTAAAGAAAACGAAACTATAGGGTATGGAAGAAATGGAATTACATCAAGAAATACTAAAATTGCAACAGTTCCTTTAGGCTATGCAGATGGCTTTAGTCGTAAATTAGGAAATGGAAATTGGGTAATGAAAATTAATGGCAAACCTGCTCCAACCATAGGAAATGTTTGTATGGATATGACCATGATAGATGTTTCTGATATCAATTGCAACGAAGACGATGTTGCTGTTGTTTTTGACACCAAAGAAGACATACTAAAAATGGCTAATCAACTTGATACTATACCTTATGAAGTGTTAACTTCCATCTCTCCACGCGTGAAAAGAGAATTTACTGAAGACTAATTTTTCATTATTTTCAAGTTCCTGTTTTTTATAACCCTAAATTAACCCGCTTTATTCATGAACCGAGCTTGCGAGTTCAACGAAGTTAATTTTCTGGGTTATTTCTATAAAAAAATATATCACTTTTCCACTACTTATTAACAAAT
>PCUH01000155.1:8317-10500 GCA_002770955.1 Flavobacteriales bacterium CG18_big_fil_WC_8_21_14_2_50_32_9
TTTTATGCCTTATTTCTTGACACACTTCCTTAGTTGATACTACTTTAGTATAATTAATTAGTTACGTATAGTACCTTTTGCAGTTTGTTTTTATCTGTTTGTCTATCAAATACATACATCCATCTAAGTTAACTACTTACTCGTCTAATTGTATTCTTTTTAACATTTAGCTAGATTATTTAACAAGAACTTTGTTTTTTTAAATACGTAGAAGAACTTTTGCTTTATTAATCATATTAAAATAAAATATGCTTAATTTAATCAAAATAGATTCTCTGAAACCTAAAATTCAATTAATTAATAAAAATTTATATTATGAAAAAAATTTATGAACTTCTCAAAACCTATTCTATAGGTTTTATAGCTTTGTTAATAATACAAACAACGCTGTATAACAAATTAAGTGCTCAAGGCATTATTACAACAACTTCATCATTTCTAAATAATAACGGTACAGGATTGGTAACCTTTAACTTTCAAAACACTAGTACATCACCAATTGCTATTACTGATATTGCAGGGGTTACTGGTACTAGTGGTTCTGTTGCGGTAGAATTGTGGTATAATACCACCCCAGTAAATGGAGCACCAGGGGTAATATCTACTGCTAATGGTTGGATTCAAGAAGCAGCAGGAACAATAACAGGAATTGCTAACACAACAACAACAACAACACAACCTTTTTTTACAGGACTAAATTTTGTAATACCTGCAAATACAACTTATGGAATTGCAGTTTATTCAGATGGACAGAGATATTTTACAATGACTACTGCACAAACATTTTCAGATTTAGGGTGTGATTTAATTACGGGACCAAACATAAGTTATGGAGGTGGGGCTCCAAACGGAACGGCACCTACATTTACGCCTAGAGGTTGGATAGGAACGATTAATTTTGTGTTTCTAGCACCATGTTCAGGTACACCAACTGCAGGAACAGCTTTAGCACCTGCAACTGTTTGTGCTAATCAGTCATTTAACTTGTCTCTTTCAGGTCAGTCCCAAGGTTCTGGTCTAACCTACCAGTGGATGACTGGTCCAACAGCAACTGGTCCTTGGACATATATTACAGGAGCTACTACATTATCCTATGCAACTTCCCAAACGATAGATACTTATTACAGTTGTGAAGTTACTTGTACGAATAGCTCATTAGCAGATACATCAATATCAGTCTTTGTACAAACAAATCCAAATTTAGCAGCAGGAACTTATACTATTGGAGCTTCAGGAAACTATCCCAACTTTACAGCAGCGGTAGCAGCTCTGTCATGTGGAATAGCTGGTCCAGTTATATTTAATGTGTTACCAGGTTCTGGTCCATACAATGAACAAGTTGAAATTCCTCAAATAATAAATGCCAGTGCTACCAACACCATTACTTTTAATGGAAATGGCGAAACATTAACTTTTTCTACAACAACATCGCCTAATAACTATATTATACGATTAAATGGAGCAGACTTTGTTACTTTTAATAATTTAAGAATAACAACCATAGCTGTAACCAATAACTTTGCAGTACACTTAACCAATAATGCTGATTTTAATACATTTAATGGGTGTAAAATTGATTTATCTTCTACACTAGGTAGCACATCTACATCAAATGCTGGGATAGTTCTTTCAGGAAGTTTAACCAGTGCAACCACATTAGGAGCATCAGGTAATAATAATACCTTTAGCAACGATACTATTATTGGAGGTTATTATGGTGTTACAATAGTAGGATCTGCCACTGTTAGAGCAACAGAGAATGTAGTTTCTAGCAGTGTAATACAAGATTTTTACTTGTATGGTATTTATCATTCTCAAGCAAACAATACAACGGTTATTAATAATTCCATTAGCCGTCCAGTACGTTCTTCTCTTTCTAGTTTCTATGGCATTTATTACACAGGAGGAGGGGAAAACAACTTGGCTGAAGCCAACACCTTGTTTAATGCTTTTGGAGGTAATGTGTCAAGCACAAGTGTTGCATACCCTATTTATCACACAGGTGTAGATGCTACTGTAGGAAATGAAAATAAAGTTATTAATAACCTCATCTATGATATCAACCATAATGGAACTATTTATGGATTATATAACTCTAGTAGTGATGGCGTGTTCTATTACCATAACACCATTTCTTTAGATAATACAGCTGCTACGGCAGGTATAACAAGAGGTTTTTATCA
>PCUH01000155.1:10518-10660 GCA_002770955.1 Flavobacteriales bacterium CG18_big_fil_WC_8_21_14_2_50_32_9
TATAGAATTTAAAAATAATATTATAACTGTTACTAAGGGAGGTACAGGAACTAAACATTGTATTTATATGAATGCTGCAACAACTACTTTCGTGAGTAATAACAATGTGTTTTACATCAATGCTCCGGCAGGAACAAATAAC
>PCUH01000155.1:10807-10954 GCA_002770955.1 Flavobacteriales bacterium CG18_big_fil_WC_8_21_14_2_50_32_9
GCTGATGCAACTGTTGGTGTAGCTAACGATTTTTTTGGAACTGCAAGAGCTGTTACTCCTGATCCAGGTGCAATAGAGTTTATGCCTCCATCATGTTTTGCTCCATCAGTATTAACAGCAACCAACATCACTACAACTTCAGCTGAT
>PCUH01000302.1:0-1396 GCA_002770955.1 Flavobacteriales bacterium CG18_big_fil_WC_8_21_14_2_50_32_9
AACATAGATATAAAACAATTATCATCGGGCTTGTATTTCTTCACGGTTTCCCAAAACGGAAATGTGCTAGAAAGCGGCAAGTTGATGGTGGAGTAAATAGCTTATTTTAATTAAGACCATAAAAGCCTCAATGATAAAATCATTGAGGCTTTTGTGTTTAGGATGTCAAAGGTGCGTAGCGATAAATTATAATGGATGCGAATCAATTTATGAAATATACCTTTGAAAGCTGATAACTAATATTTAGTAAAATTTAACAAAAAAACAATAACTATTTTTTGTACTTTCGCAACAATTTAATTTTAAAAATTTATGAGTGATTTGTCAAATAAAATTATAGGAGAAGGATTAACCTATGACGATGTTCTTATGGTTCCTGCTTATTCAGAAGTATTGCCAAGAGAAGTTAACATAAGTTCTTATTTCACAAAAAAAATTAAATTAAATACACCTATCGTTTCAGCGGCAATGGATACCGTTACCGAATCTAAATTGGCTATTGCTATTGCTCAAGAAGGAGGAATTGGTGTGTTGCACAAAAACATGACCATTGAGCAGCAAGCCGAAAAAGTACGTATCGTTAAGCGTTCTGAAAGTGGTATGATACAAGACCCTGTTACTATCTCAGACACAGCTTTTGTTGGTGATGCACTGCAATTAATGTCAACCCACAAAATTGGAGGAATACCTGTTGTAAATACAGAAAAAAAATTAGTTGGTATTGTAACCAATAGAGATTTGCGTTTTCAAAAAGACATGACAACGCCAATTACTCAGATAATGACTTCTGAAAACATTATTACCACCAAGCAAGGTACTACATTAGAGAAAGCTCGCGAAATTCTACAAGAATATAAAATTGAAAAGTTACCTGTTGTTAATGATAACAATCAGCTAATTGGGTTGATAACCTATAAAGACATTAAAAAAGTGATTTTAAAGCCAAATGCATGTAAAGATGAATTTGGAAGGCTAAGAGTAGCAGCAGCAGTTGGTGTTACAGCAGATGTGTTGGAGCGAGTAGATGCACTTTTTAAAGCAGGAGTAGATGCAATTATTATTGACACCGCTCACGGACACTCAAAAGGAGTGATAGAAACATTGAAAAAAGTTAAAAAAGCATATCCAGATTTACAGGTAATAGTTGGAAATATTGCAACCAAAGAAGCCGCATTAGCCCTAGTAGAAGCAGGAGCAGATGCAGTGAAAGTTGGCATTGGACCAGGTTCAATATGCACTACAAGAATTATTGCTGGAGTTGGAGTCCCTCAACTATCAGCAGTGATGATGGTTGCCGAAGGATTAAAAGGCACAGGCGTTCCATTAATTGCAGATGGAGGAATTCGATTTACTGGTGATATAGTGAAAGCGTTGTCGGCTGGAGCAGATTCTATAA
>PCUH01000302.1:1490-8037 GCA_002770955.1 Flavobacteriales bacterium CG18_big_fil_WC_8_21_14_2_50_32_9
AAGCGAAGTAATTTATCAAATGATTGGTGGTTTGAAAGCAGGAATGGGCTATTGTGGATCCAAAAATATTGAAGAACTTAAAAATGCAAAATTTATTCGGATAACAAGTTCAGGAATGAATGAAAGTCATCCGCATAACATAACAATAACAAGAGAAGCTCCTAATTATTCAAGGCGTTAGTAGTTAGGTGTTAGTAGTTAGTAATTAGTATTGTCAGTTCGAGTAGGTTTAACGGAGCATCAGCGAAGTTAAACTGTATCGAGAACAATATAATATATAACCTGTTTTTTAAAATTAAATTAGAATAAAATGAAAAAAATAATTGTTTGTTTAAGTTTCTTATTGGGAACATCAATTGTGTTTGCACAAGTAAATCAAAGTCCAACATTACTAGAAATCGGAGAAAAAAAAGTTTCTTTGGAGGAATTTGAAGCCATATTTAATAAAAATGCTTCCAATAACCCAACAAAGCCAACCAAACAAGAAGTGAATGAATACTTAGATTTATTCATAAAATTCAAATTAAAAGTAATTGAAGCCGAAAATCTTGGAATGGACACACTTTCTGGTTTCACACAGGAATTATCGGGCTACAGAAAACAATTGGCTCAACCTTATTTAAGTGATAAAGATGTAACAGAAAAGCTAATAGAAGAAGCTTATTATAGAACAAGCACAGATATAAGTGCTGCCCATATTCTTGTTAGACTTACTGCAGATGCAGAACCAAAAGATACATTAATTGCTTACAATAAAATAATGAAAATCAGGAAAAGAATTTTGGCTGGTGAAGATTTTGAAAAAGTAGCAATGGAAACTTCAGAAGATCCTTCAGCAAAAGCAAATAAAGGAAACTTAGGTTATTTTTCTGCATTTCAAATGGTTTATCCCTTTGAAAATGCTGCATATACAACTGAAGTAGGGCATGTTTCTATGCCAGTTAGAACAGTTTTTGGATATCACCTTGTGAAAACAATAGATAAAAGACCTGCTAGAGGAACAATTAAAGTGGCTCATATTATGATAAAAGCAAATAGAAATGGAGATAAAACTGAATTTGAGCAAAAAAAACAAAAAATCAATGAAATTCATGAGAAGTTAATGGCTCAAAGTGGTTCATTTACTGAATTTGCCAAACAATATTCAGAAGATTTAGAGTCAGCAAAAAGAGGCGGTGAATTGCCTGCTTTTGGAACAGGAAAAATGGTTGAAGAATTTGAAGACGCTGCATTTTCTCTCCAAAATGATGGAGATATTTCAAAACCAATTTTAACCGATTATGGATGGCACATCATTCAACGATTGGAATTAAAAACAGTTGAAACCTATGAAGATTTGTACCCTTCATTAAAAGCAAAAGTTGCCAGAGATGCCCGTTCTAACAAAAGCAAAGAAGTAGTTATCAATTTAATTAAAAAAGATAATAAATTTAAAGAAAACATTAAATATAGAAATGAATTTTATACGGCCATAGATGCTGAAAAATTCAAAAAAGCCGAATGGAAAGCCGATGACGTTAAAAAGTTGAACAAAGTAATGTTTGGTTTCTATGCACCTGATGGAGATAAATTTGAATATACACAAACAGATTTTGCTAATAGAATAGCTCAACATGCATTAAAAGAAAAACAAGCTATAGATATCAAAAATTTTATCAATAATTTATATACTAAAGTAGTTGAGGAATCTGCTTTGAATTTTAAAGACAAGCGTTTACCAATTATTAGTAAAGAATTTAGGTTGTTGATGCAAGAATACAGAGAAGGAATATTATTGTTTAATTTAACAGATGAAATGGTTTGGAGTAAAGCAATTAAAGATTCTGCTGGTTTGTATGATTTTTATGAGAAAAATAAAAATAACTATATGTGGGAGGAGAGAGTTGATGCAGTAATCTATAAATGCAGCAATGACAAAATAGCTAAAAGCGTTGAGAAATTAGTTAAAGCAAAAGCTAAAAAAGGGTATGACAATGCCGAAATTTTAAAAAGAATTAACAAGAATAGTCAATTGGATTTAACCATTGAAGAAGGAAAATTCACTAAAAAAGACAATGAAACTGTGGCTAAAGCAACATGGGAAAAAGGTGAAATATCTAAAATAAATAATGAAAAGGAAATTGTTTTAGTAGAAATTAAAGAAGTGTTAGCACCTCAACCTAAAGCATTAGAAGAAGTAAAAGGGATGGTAACTTCTGAATATCAAAATTTCTTAGAGAAGAAATGGTTGGAAGAACTAACTAAAAAATATGTTGTAAAAATAAATCAAGAAGTGTTAAATGGGTTAATCTCATCGAACTAATTAATGTCTGTCTGTAAAGTTCATCGTCTCAACTTTATATCTAGGATTATATAACAACTTATGTATAACAAATCGCTTTTTATTTTAGTTGCAATTTTTTTTTCTTCGTGTACTTATTTTACGAAAGAAGAAGTTGTTGCTGAAGTTGCGGCAAAGGTTGGAACATATACGTTAACTGTTGAAGATTTAAAAAAATTAGACATAAAAGATGTTTCACCAGAAGATAGTTTGGTTTTAGTAAATAATTTTGTAGAAAATTGGGTTAAAGAAAAACTAATGCTTCAAAAGGCAGAACTGAATTTAACTCAATATCAAAAGGATTTTAATAGACAATTAGAAGATTATCGTAAAACACTTTTAATTTACACCTATGAATTAGAATTAATTAAGCAAAATTTAGACACCAATGTGAGTGAATCTGACATACAAGATTATTATCAAAAGAATCCAGAAAATTTTTATTTAACAAATGATATAGCAAAAATTAACTTTCTTAAAGTTCCTATCAATGCCCCTAAAACAAATAGGATAAAAAAACTTTTTTTATCTGAAAAAGAAAAAGATCAACATGAATTAAAAGAATATGCCCATCAATATGCAGAAAAATTTTATTTTGATGAAAATGAATGGATAGAACTCAATGAGTTAAGAAAAGAAGCTCCAATATCAATATTATCAACAGATTTTTTTAAGCAAAATAACCATATAATAACAGAAGATTCGTTGGCGTTATATTTTATTCTTTTTAAAGATTATAGATTAAAAGGGGATGTTTCACCTCTTTCATTTGAAAGCGATAACATCAAAAATATTATTTTAAATAAAAGAAAACTAAATTTACTGAAAAAAATAAAAATAGAATTGTACCAACAAGCACTTTTAAATAAAGAAATTCAGATATACTCAAATCACATAGAAAACCAAAGAATTAAGTGAAGATATTTTTTCTTAATTTAAGGAACGGCAACCAGCCAGTGGCTGGTTGAACGAGTTTGTGTGTAGGCTAAATATAGAACATTCTACGGTTCATTTTTTTAACGAAAAAGTAAGGTAAAAGAACGAACATAAAATTCAATTTTCTATGTGATTTGAGTATATTTGTAAATCAACAACCAGTAACAGTTCAGCCAACACCATGATAAACATAAAAAAACATACATTATTCTTAATAGCTTGTCTAGTTCTATTATTCACCCTGAATGTGAAAGCACAAGAAGATGGAAAAGTAATAGATAAAATTATAGGAGTTGTTGGAGGAGAAATACTACTAAAATCGACCTTAGAAGCACAAATAGTGTCACTTCGCTCACAAGGAATTATTGTTGACGAAAAATCTAAATGCGAAATTGTAGAAGAAATGTTGTTTCAAAAACTATTGTTGCATCAAGCTGGTGTTGACAGTATAACTGTTTCTGAAGCAGAAGTTGAGGGAGAAATAAATAGAAGATTATCCTATTTTATTGCTCAAATAGGTTCAGAAAAAAAATTAGAGCAGTACTACAAGAAGTCGATGGCTGAAATAAAAGAAGAGTTTAGAGTAATTGTAAAGGAGCAGATGATTAGCCAGCGTATGCAAGGGAAAGTTACTTCCAATATCTCAATTACCCCAAAAGAAGTTAAAGAATTTTATAATAGAATTCCAATAGACAGCATTCCTCAAATAGAATCGGAAGTGGAATATGCTCAAATAGTTATTTATGCTAAAGAAAGTAAAGAACAAAAAAACGAAGCTAGACAACGGATAGAAAATATCAGAAACAGAATAATTAAAGGGGAAGATTTTTCAACAATGGCTATCTTATATTCTGAAGACGAAGGGTCTGCTAAAAAGGGTGGAGAAATAGGATTTATGGGAAGAGCCGAATTAGTTCCTGAGTATTCTGCTGTTGCTTTTAAACTTAAAAACAGTGCTGTATCAGAAATCGTACAATCAGAATTTGGCTTTCACATTATTCAACTCATTGAACGAAGAGGTCAGAAAGCAAATACAAGACATATTCTTATTAAAATAAAATTGAGTGAAGAAGAAATTGTAAAAGCAAAGAATTTAGCAGATAGTATTTACAATGTTATACCAACCGACACGATTACTTTTGGAGATTATGCACTAAAATATTCAAATGATGAAAAATCAAATAAAAGTAATGGATTAGTTGCCAACCCAGCTACAGGAACAACTACTTTTAATATAGATGAAGTTGATCCACAGGTCTTTTATACCTTGGACAAATTAAAGCCAGGAGAAATTTCAACACCTGTTCCAGCACAATCATTAGATGGAAAAAAAGGATATCGGTTAATAAAGTTGATAAGTAAAACTGAACCTCATAAAGCAACATTAGAAACCGATTATTCTAAAATTCAAAATGCAGCATTAGCTGGAAAAGAAAATGAAGTAACCCTAAAATGGATTAATGAAAAACTAAAATCTACCTATGTGAAAATTAATGAAGACTATAATAAATGTGGTTTTCAAAATCAATGGGTCAAAACAATGTGAGAATGTGTGGATGTGTGAATTATTAATTATCAATTATCAATAAATAGAATGACAAACAAATACAAATCGGAAGCAGAAGCAATAGATGATTTTGTGGTAAGGTATAACTTACTTAAAAATGAAATCGGAAAAATAATTGTTGGTCAAGATGAGGTAATAAAAAATGTACTCATATCTATTTTTAGTAGAGGACATTGTTTGCTTGTTGGTGTTCCTGGATTAGCCAAAACATTATTGATAAGCACACTTGCTAATTCGTTGGGATTGAGTTTTAATAGAATACAATTTACACCAGATTTAATGCCTTCCGACATCATAGGCTCTGAGATTTTAGATGAAACTAAAAATTTTAAATTTATAAAAGGACCTTTATTTGCCAACATAATTTTAGCAGATGAGATAAACAGAACTCCTCCTAAAACACAATCTGCTTTACTTGAAGCAATGCAAGAAAAAACAGTAACAGCCGCAGGACATCAATATAAATTAGACAATCCTTTCTTTGTGTTGGCAACTCAAAACCCTATAGAACAAGAAGGAACTTACCCTTTGCCAGAAGCACAATTAGATAGGTTTATGTTTAATATTTGGGTCGATTACCCGACATACTCTGAAGAATTGGCCATTGTGAAAGCAACAACAACCGATTTGAATGTTCAGGTAAATAATGTTATGAGTGGAGAAGAAATTGTTTTTTTTCAAAATTTAATCAGAAAACTTCCTGTTGCCGATAATGTGTTAGAATACGCTGTGAAATTAGCTTCTAGTACACGGCCTGGTAATGAAAATTCTCCAGCTATGGTTACTAATTATTTAAGTTGGGGAGCAGGTCCTAGAGCTTCTCAATATTTAATAGTTGGAGCAAAATGCCATGCAGCTCTCAATGGAAAATATTCGCCAGATATTGAAGACGTGAAAGCAGTTGCTGCACCAATTTTGAGACATAGAATTGTTAGAAATTACAAAGCAGAAGCAGATGGATATTCTATCGAAAAAATAATACAAGAATTACTTTAATATAATTACTATGAAAAATATCAAACTTACACTAGTACTATTTTTGTCAGTAATATCACCTATTGTTTTGAACGCACAAAAAAAGACAATAGGACCTTCTGTGGGTGTAAACTTAATTCAAATAGAAGATACCTATTTGGGAAGTAATTTTCAATTAGGAATGCATATTGGAGCTGAAATTAACTACAATTTTAAAAGAAGATGGAGTTTAAATTCAGGTTTGTTTTTCACTCAAAAAAAGAAACATTATTCATTTGTGGACACAACAACAACTTTTGATGCTGGTGGTTTGATAGGTGGAATAATTGGTGGTGGTGGTGGAACAACAAATCCAGATGATTTGCAGGCTGATGTTTACAATACTACGAATGGAGTTGTTACAGAAAATTTTATACAAATTCCCTTTTTGGTTAGTTACAAATTAAAAAAGTTTAATTTTTTTATCGGACCTACAGTTGGATATTTAGTAAGTGCTAATAGAAAAGAAGAAACAACATCGGAATCAACAGCAGCAGATGTTGGCTCAATAATACCTGGTGGAGCAGGAGGCTTAGGTGGGTTGTTAACACCCAGTAGCACTCCTGTTACAAAAAGTATATCCTCAACTAAAGGGTTAAGAGCTTTTGATTTGTCAGCCGAAGCAGGATTCGGTTATTCTATGGATAACGTAAAATTTAACCTGATGTATTCTTATGGTTTGTTAGATTACAGAGAGAAAAAAGAAAATG
>PCUH01000302.1:8129-8643 GCA_002770955.1 Flavobacteriales bacterium CG18_big_fil_WC_8_21_14_2_50_32_9
TCTATTTATTGATTAGAATATTTTTAAGATAATTTGTTTTTGCTTATTTAAAAGAACTCCCATCACTTTACTAGTTTTTGAATAAAAGCAATTAAATAGACTGTTTTAAACGTACCACCTTAGCTAAAGTTGGCAATATTGTTTTATGTTTTTTGATAAATGGATTTGTTGTATCCCATACATAACCAGCTAAAACGGAGCATATTTGTTTTTTAATTTCAGGATTAATTTCATCAGCAAAAAAGATGGTTTGTAAATCTCCATTATACCATCCTTGCACATAGTTTCTAAAAACATTTACTCCTTTTTTTACTTCATTTTCGTAGTCCGTTTCCCAATCTACTTGTTTCCCAGAAAGTTGTTGGTAGGTTAATTTTGCTGCCAATAAGCCAGAATAAGTTGCCAATGTTACGCCTGAGGAAAAAACAGGGTCTAAAAATTCCGTACTGTTTCCACATAATACATATCCATTGCCATACATTTGTTTCACTCCTATGGAATAACCCAATATGGT
>PCUH01000302.1:8742-9092 GCA_002770955.1 Flavobacteriales bacterium CG18_big_fil_WC_8_21_14_2_50_32_9
AGGTTTGTCCATCGGAAAAAGGAATTGCCCACAACCACGCTTCATTCTTGTTAAAAGCATGAACAAAAATGTTATTACCCGCTTTTTCAGTTCTGTTTTTATCAACAACATGTGTGAATATGGCTCCTCTAACTTCTAAATCAGAAGGTTCATTCAAATCTAATAAGGTGGGTAACACTCTTCCATAACCACTAGCGTCAATAACAAATTTTGCTTTTAGGGTTATGTAGTTTCCATTTTCATCTTCATATTCAACTAATTGTGTTTCGGAAGAAAATTCAACTTTTTTTACGGTAGCGTTAAATAGAACTTCAACGCCTTTTTTCTGAATTTCATCAACTAAAGTTTTA
>PCUH01000302.1:9119-10429 GCA_002770955.1 Flavobacteriales bacterium CG18_big_fil_WC_8_21_14_2_50_32_9
ACCTTTGGTATGCTGTTCTGAAAATAAAAAATCACATTTAGCATCTTCTTTATAAAATGTAGCTCCTGTTTTTTTTTGAAATCCCATTTTTTTTACTGCTTCAAGTAAATCAGCTTCATCAAGGTGATTCATGCAATGGGGCAGAAGACTTTCTCCGATAACAAATCTTGGAAAAATTTCTTTTTCAAGAACCAACACATTTTTTTTTACTTTATTCAAATAGGCAGCCGCAACAGCTCCTGCTGGGCCAGCTCCAATAACTATTACATCATAAACTTGCATGCTAGCTATTTTTTACTTTATTAATTAATTGATGCTTATCTAAAAATTCAAAACAAGTAACAAAGGCTCCTATAGTTACCCCTAATACTCCATGCAGTACGATGTTTTGACCTGTTAATGATAAATTTTTAATTTTTGTTTTAGAATTGATAGATGTTTTTATAGGGTTATTATTATCTCTAATGATTCCGTACATTGCTCCAGTTTTATCTCCTATATAATCTCTGAAAGTAAGAGGTGTTGAGCTATATACACTTTTAATTTTTGATTTTATACCTGGGAAATCTTCTTCTAAAATATCGATTATTTTCTGCTCTTTTTCTTTTTTAAAGGCTTCATAATCTTCTCCACGGTTGTTTTTAGTTGCTATTGTATTTTTTGTGTTAGCCCATTTTTCAGTCTCTTTACTATTCATATAGACCATAATTGACATGCTTTCGGCAAATTTTTTACTTCTTGAACTAGCTGGGGTGCAAGCAAAATATGCTTTTGGCCAATTTTCTTGGGTATAATTAATACTATCCCAAACATCATCGGTTTTAAATTGATAGATGTTGTAGTTCAAATAAGGAAAACTATTTTTTTTAAAAACGAAATGAACTATAAATGAGGAGGAGGAGTTTTCTAAATTTTGTATTCGTTTTGTGTATGCTTTTAAGAATTTGTCTTCTCCAAAAATATCTATGGTTGTTGATGGATGTGCATTAGAAATAAAATGTTTTCCTCTTACAGTTTCTCCAGTGCTAAGAATTACTTCACTAATTTTACCCAATTCGTTGTAATTAGCACCAACAACTTCTTTTCGTTTGTATATTTCACCTTTCATTTCACGAATAGACTTACTCAAATGTATGGCTATTTGTGAGCCGCCATCTTCTAATCGATAAGCTCCTGTTAAATAACTATTTATTACTAAAGCATGTACATACCAAGGTGTGCTTTCTTTTATTCCAGCATACAATCCATTGGTGCCAGCCAACACATTTTGCAATAGTTTATTTGAAGTGATGGAGGCGATATAATCATGT
>PCUH01000307.1:0-147 GCA_002770955.1 Flavobacteriales bacterium CG18_big_fil_WC_8_21_14_2_50_32_9
GTTTTTACCTTTAGTCCCGCTTCGGTGGGACTTTTTTTTTGTGTTATCAATAAGTTTTCTATTTTTTAATTTTGTATTGATGCTACTACGTGGTCTCGATACGGTTTAATTCCGTTAGCACTTCATTAAACCTACTCTAACTGATGA
>PCUH01000307.1:275-417 GCA_002770955.1 Flavobacteriales bacterium CG18_big_fil_WC_8_21_14_2_50_32_9
GGGAAAAAAACATGATTTTAAAAACATAAAAAACTACAACGATTATATTAACAAAGTTCCATTACAAAACTATGAGAGCTTACAAACTCTCATTTTAAGGATAAAACAAGGCGAGCAAAATGTGCTTTGGCACTCCGAAATA
>PCUH01000307.1:489-6769 GCA_002770955.1 Flavobacteriales bacterium CG18_big_fil_WC_8_21_14_2_50_32_9
GAAGATTGCCATTACAAAGGAGGAAAAGATTTGTTGGCTATTTATCATAACATCCATCCCGAAACTAAATTAATAGTAGGAAAAACATTGGTAGTAGGAGGCAGTAGCAAACTGAATCCATTTAGTGAAACATCATATTATGGAGATTTATCGGCCATCATTATGAAAAATTTTCCGTTTTGGGTGGAACAACGCAGGGTGCCAGAAATGGAAATAGCTTTAATGGAAAATTGGGATGAGAAAATTGAAAAAATGGCAAACTCCACATCAAAAGAAGATGTATCAAATATTTCAGGAGTTCCTTCATGGACGCTATTGTTGTTGAACCGAATATTAGAAATTAACAAAACCGACAACCTGTTTGATATTTGGCCAAATTTAGAGTTATACATGCACGGAGGAGTTAACTTTTCCCCTTATCAAAAACAATTTGAACGAATAATTCCTTCCTCAAAAATGAATTATTATGAGAGTTATAATGCTTCGGAAGGTTATTTTGGAATTCAGGATCAACAAAAAAGTAATGAAATGCTCTTGATGCTCGATTATGGTATATTCTATGAATTTATTCCGTTCGAAAACACAAATGAAGAGCAACCAACAACCGTAGCTTTAGAAAATGTTGAACTCAATAAAATCTATGAAATGGTTATTACTACCAATGCAGGGTTGTGGCGATACCGCTTAGGAGATACAATTGAATTTACTTGCTTAAATCCTTTTAGAATAAAAATTATTGGAAGAACCAAACAATTTATCAACGCATTTGGAGAAGAATTAATGGTTGATAATGCTGAAAAAGCAATTACAGAAGCCTGTGATAAAACACAAGCTATTATAAAAGATTACACGGTTGCTCCATTTTTTTTGGAGGGCAACAACGCAGGCAAACACCAATGGTTAATTGAATTTGAAAAAAAACCAGCTGATGTAGCACTTTTTGGATATTTTTTAGATGAAGCATTAAAAAAGCTCAATTCCGATTATGAGGCAAAACGTTTTAGCAATATGATTTTAGCTGAGCCTGAGATACTAATTTTAGAAAAAAATACGTTCTATAATTGGTTAAAAAGCAAAAATAAATTAGGAGGGCAACATAAAGTACCTCGTTTATCCAATAATAGAAAACTATTAGAAGAAATACTTAATTTGGCACGTGATTAGTTTATTTGTTATTTGTTATTTGTTATTAATTCATGAAAAAATACATTATCATTCTTTTTTCTATTATTTCGGTAAACTTAGCGGCTCAACAGCAATTAGTAATGCCTTTTGCTGGAAAAAGTTTCACCACCGATCAATTTGGAAATTACTATGAAATAAGTGATGTTGAAATAAAAAAATATTCAAATAAAGGAAAACTACAATATACGTATAGTAATAACTTACTCGGAGAAATAACAAGTATAGATGTTTTTAATCCAATGAAAATTCTGGTCTATTTTAAAGAATTTACAAAAATAGTTACCCTAGACAACACTCTTTCTCCTACCTCATCCATAATTGATTTAACTACCTTAGATATTGACGAAACATCGCTGGTTTGTCGGTCTTATAATGATGGAATTTGGTATTACAACCCCATTCGTTTTGAACTCATCAGAAAAAACAATGAATTAGTAACCACCAACAAATCCGTGCAATTAGCAAATTTATTAAACAAAAATATTCAACCTAATTTTATAGTAGAATACAACAATCAAGTATATTTAAACGACCCTAAAGTTGGGATTTTGGTGTTTGATAACTTTGGAACATATATAAAAACACTTCCTATCTTTGGGTTAACCAATTTTCAGGTAAAAGAAAAATATTTGCTTTTTGTAAATGAAAAAAATGAAATAATGACCTATGATTTTTTTACCTTAGATATTTCTAAATATGGAAAAACCAATCTCGAAGAAATTTTAGCAGTTCGGATAGAGCAAAACTTTATTTTCAAACTTTTTAAAAATAAAGAACTCATTATCTCCAGAATTAACTAAGTGGTTATTTGTTTCCACCCCAGCCCTCCCAAAGGGAGGGAGTTGGTTATTTGTTATTTGTTATTTGTTATTTATAACCTAAAAATAAAGATTAAGATTATTTTCTGTAATTAATTTCTATTTTTGTAATTTTAACAGCTTTATTGAAACAACCATTATGATAATAGCAATAGCAGGAAATATAGGCTCTGGAAAAACTACACTAACTAGACTTTTAGCAAAGCATTACAAGTGGGAACCTCATTTTGAAGATGTGGATGAAAACCCATACTTAAATGATTTCTATAATGATATGCAACGCTGGTCTTTCAACCTACAAGTATATTACATGACCAGCCGGATAAGTAAAATACAAGAAATCAGAAAAGGCAAAAAAACCGTTATTCAAGATAGAACACTTTATGAGGATGCCTATATTTTTGCACCAAATTTACATTCAATGGGTTTAATGACCACACGTGATTTTGAAACCTATTTTTCTTTATTTAAACTGCAAGAAACTTTTATAACTCCACCCGATTTATTAATTTACTTAAGAGCTTCTGTGCCAACATTGGTAAATCAAATACAAAAAAGAGGTAGAGATTATGAAGAAAGCATACGAATAGACTATTTAAAAAGGTTAAATGAGCGTTATGAAGCATGGATATCTACCTATGATCAAGGTAAAATTTTAATTGTTGATGTTGATAGTAATAATTTCTCTGAAACAGCCGAAGACCTAGGAAAAATAATACAAGGAGTTGATGCAGAATTACATGGGCTTTTTGAAATAAAATAAAAAATAGTAATATAAAACAAAATTAACATGGGAAGAGCTTTTGAATTTAGAAAAGCAAGAAAGATGAAGCGTTGGGGGCAAATGGCCAGAACATTCTCTCGCATAGGAAAAGATATAGTAATTGCAATTAAAGCTGGTGGACCAGATCCCGAATCAAACTCCAGGTTAAGAGCTGTAATGCAAAATGCAAAGGCAGCCAATATGCCTAAAGAAAACGTAGAAAGAGCTATAAAAAAAGCTGTTTCAAAAGATGTTTCTGATTATAAGGAGGTTATTTTAGAAGGGTATGGACCTCACGGAATTGCTGTTTTAGTTGAAACAGCAACGGATAATAACAACCGAACCGTTGCCAATATAAGAAGCTATTTCAATAAATGTGATGGAAGTTTAGGTGTTTCTGGCTCTGTAATTTTCATGTTCGATCACACTTGTAATTTTAGAATTGCAAAAACAGGCATTGATATTGAAGAATTAGAACTTGAATTGATTGATTTTGGTGCTGAAGAGGTTTTTGAAGATGAAGATGGAGTTATTGTTTATGCACCTTTTGAAAATTTTGGTTCATTACAAAAACATTTTGAAGAAAATAACATGGAAATTCTTTCTTCAGGTTTTGAACGCATACCACAAATAACCAAAAAGTTAACTCAAGAAGAACGTGCAGATATGGATAAACTTTTAGAAAAGATTGAGGAAGACGATGATGTACAAAACGTATATCACACCATGGATGAATCGGAAGAATAATTTTAGTAGCTAAATAATTAGTAACTTTGTATTGATTATTTAATTTTAAATGGACAACACAAGAGTAAAATTTAACACCAAAAGCAATCCCGATTTTCTTAAAGAACTAAGAAGTAGAGTAAACACTTATTTCAAAGAAAACAATATTTCAAAGTATGGTAACATTAATATGGTGATAAAAACCTTATTTATGTTAGCATTATATTTAACCCCTTACTTTTTTGTTATTTTCAATGTTTTTGAGAACACTTTTTTGGTGTTTTTGATGTGGATTTTGATAGGAATTGGTATGTCAGGCATTGGCTTATCCATTATGCACGATGCTAACCATGGGGTTTATTCAAAAAATAAAAAAATAAATTCAGCACTGGGTTACTTAATAAATTTAGTAGGTGGGAGTGCTATTAACTGGAAAATACAACACAATGTATTGCACCATTCCTTCACAAACATTCATGAGCATGATGAAGATTTAGATTCTGGCGGTTTAATGCGTTTTTCCGTTCACCAAAAAAGATATAAATTACATCGTTTTCAAAAGTACTATGCTTGGTTTTTGTATGGTTTGTTAACCATTTCGTGGTCTTTAAAAAAAGATTTTATTCAACTAAGGCGGTATAAGAAAAAAGATTTACTAAAAACACAATCCATTTCATTTAAGAAAGCTTATTTTAATTTAGTAATAGTTAAAATTTTTTATTTTATCCACATACTTGTTATACCCTTACTTTTTGCAAATCAGGCTTGGTGGATTACCTTAATTTTTTATTTTATGATGCATTATGTGTGTGGATTTATTTTATCCACTATTTTTCAAGCTGCACACGTTGTAACAGAAACCTCTTTTCCAATTCCTAACAACAGTGGAAACATGGAAAATAATTGGGCAATACACCAATTACATACAACCGCAAATTTTGCCAGAAACAACAGAACATTATCATGGTTTGTTGGAGGGTTAAATTTTCAGGTTGAACACCATTTATTTCCAAATATTTGCCATGTCCATTATCGGAAATTATCGGAAATTGTAAAAAATACTGCTCAAGAATTTGAGTTACCCTACTACTCCAACTATTCATTTTTAGGAGCCCTCAAAAGTCATTATATTCTTTTATCTAAGTTAGGAAAACAAGATAGTATCTAACTATTTAGAAAATCACTTTTTTTTGTTAAAATATTACAATTACATTTGCCCGTTAACAATGGCATGCAACTTTGTTTGTGTTTTAAAAGTCCTATTATTATATTATAAGTAAAAAAAATATGAAATTCATAAAGTCTTTTTCGCTAGTCCTTATTTTAGTTGTTACATCAACTTCGTTATTTGCTCAAAGAGGAAAAGATGGTGCAAGAATAGTTTCAACAACAGAAGTGGTTAATGCGTTTACGACCCTTTCTTCTGATGCAGCTATAGGTGCAACATCCATAACTGTTGCAAGTAGTTCGTTAAATTCAAATTTTTCTAATCCTCTTGCTCAAGGTGATTTAATAATGATCTATCAAGTTCAAGGTGCCAGTGTTGAAGATACAGTAAATAGTATCATGGCAAACTCTTCCAAGTTTTTTTACACATGGGGAAGAATTACCAACTATAATAATGCAGGAAACTATGAATTTCTTCAAGTTTCAAGCATTCCAAATGCTACAACCATTAATTTCGATTGTGCTTTAACCAAAAATTATACAGCAGCAGATAGAGTTATTATTGTTAGAGTTCCCCGATATTCTTCATTAACTATTAATAGTGGAGGCGTGCTAACCACATTGCCATGGAATGGTTCAATTGGTGGTGTTTTAGCTGTTGAAGTGTTAGGACAAACCACAATAAATACAGGAGGTATTGTTGATGTTAGTGGTTTAGGTTTTAGAGGAGGAACTGCATACACAACAAGTGTTAATACCGTGAATGGTGGGTTGCGATATGCAGATTCAAATGTACCAGCATTAGAAGGAGCTGAGAAAGGAGAAGGAATTGCAGGTGATCAATCTATTTATGCAACATTCAATATTGGAGGAGCAGGATATTGTAGAGGAGCTGCCGCTAATGCTGGTGGTGGTGGCAATGGTCATAATTCTGGTGGTGGAGGTGGTGCTAATGCTGGAGACATTTTTAATTGGAACAAAGGTGTCGGAACTCCTGATCGTAGTACTGCTAATTATAATACAGCATGGAATATAGATACGGGTTTAGCAACTATAACCACTTCTTCGGGAGGAGGAAGGGGAGGATATTCTATTCTAAAAAATAATATGAATGAATTAACTGTCCCTCCTAATGACCCTCAATGGGGCGGAGATTTCAGAAGAGACAATGGTGGTTTGGGAGGCAGACCTTTAGACTATTCTACAGGAAAAATATTTTTAGGTGGTGCTGGTGGTGCTGGTGAAGGTGATAATGGTCAAGCTTCTGATGGTGGAAATGGAGGTGGACTTATCTTCTTTTTGACCTATGGGAATATTACTGGAAGTGGAAAGATAAGGGCTAATGGTAGAAATGGTGTTGATATTAATCCAGGATCTGCACCAATAGGGCAACTCAGGGGTATTGATGCTGCTGGTGGTGCTGGTGCTGGAGGAACTATCATACTGAAAACAACAGGTACTGTTTCATTAACAGATTCTATTGTAGCTAATGGAGGAAGAGGTGGTAATCAAGTATTGGTTGCTGGTTTATTTGCAACCATTGATGAAGGTGAAGGTCCTGGTGGTGGAGGTGGTGGAGGTTATATTGCTATTTCTGCAGGAACTCCACCTTTAAGAATTG
>PCUH01000307.1:6789-7634 GCA_002770955.1 Flavobacteriales bacterium CG18_big_fil_WC_8_21_14_2_50_32_9
GTAACTAACTGTCCTTATGTATCTCAATTTCCTCCTAATGGAGCTACAATGGGTGGAACTGGGTTAGCCAATGAAACCATCAATAGTTTTGATATAACAACGATAGGAGACAGTATTTGTGCAAACACAAGTGCTTCTATTTCTGCTTCATTAACAGGAAACCCACCCTCAGGTGCAACTATAGAATGGTTCGATGCTCAATTTAATGGAAACTTAGTATTTACTGGTGGAAATTTTACAACACCTATATTAACAACTTCAACCACTTATTGGGTTAGAGTTTGCCCTGCACCATATTTAGTACCTGTTCTAGTAACTGTTGTGCCTTGTACTTTTCCCGTAGCAAGTTTTAGTTCTTCAGACAGTTCCATTTGTATTAATGATTGTATTAGTTTTACCGATTTAAGCTCTGGAAGTCCAACAAGTTGGTCGTGGTATTTCTTTGGGTCTTCCACTCCTACTTCATCACAACAAAACCCAACTAATATTTGTTACCCAAACGCAGGAAGTTTTGATGTAGCTTTAGTTATAAACAACACAAATGGACAAGATTCTATCTTTATAGCTAATTTTATTACCGTAAACCCTCTACCAACTGTTGTAGCTAGTAACGACACTTCTATTTGTTTGGGTAGCTCAGCAACTATTTCAGCTTCTGGAGCTATTTCTTATTCTTGGAACAATGGCTTAGGTGCTGGACAAAATCATGCTGTTTCTCCAATTACAACTACAACTTATATTGTTACAGGAACTGATGTGAATGGTTGTCAAAATACAGATAATGTTGTTGTTACCGTAAATCCTTTACCAACAGTTATCGCTAGTAACGATACTTCTATTTGTTT
>PCUH01000146.1 GCA_002770955.1 Flavobacteriales bacterium CG18_big_fil_WC_8_21_14_2_50_32_9
CACTTTCACATTATCAAAAACTAACTCTCCAGTAATAGAAGCTCTCAACGACCATTTGTCATGCGTTTCAGGAGTAGTAAAGCCTTCCATACCTCTTTCTACCAATAATCCGTGAATCCTTCCTTCTTCATTTTTTGCCCAAACTACTGCTACATCAGCAATAGGAGCATTGGTAATCCACATTTTAGCTCCATTCAATAAATAATGGTCACCCATATCTTTAAAGTTGGTTACCATTCCACTAGGATTAGAACCATGATCTGGCTCTGTTAATCCAAAACATCCCATAAATTCGCCAGTAGCTAATTTTGGTAAAAAACGCATTTTTTGTTCTTCGTTTCCATACTTCCAAATAGGATACATTACCAATGAACTTTGAACAGATGATGTAGAGCGAACGCCAGAATCACATCTTTCTAGTTCTTGCATAATTAATCCATAAGAAATTTGATCCAACCCAGGTCCGCCATATTGTTCAGGAATATAAGGCCCGAAACCACCAACCTCAGCCAATCCAGGTATAATTTGTTTAGGAAATTCAGCTCGTTGAGCATAATCTTCAATAATTGGAGAAACGTCTTTTTTTATCCATGCTCTAACGGTATCTCTAATTAATTTGTGTTCATCTGTAAGTAATTCATCCAAATTGTAATAATCAGGTGCTTGAAATCTATCTTCTGCCATTTTTTTATTTTTTTAATTTCTAATTTTACGCTCCAAATATAATAATAATGAATTAAGTTTAAAATGATTTTTAATGTATACTCAAACTTAATCGTTTCGCAATACTGCTGAAATGTTTAGTTTGAGTAATACTCGTAACCAAAATGCATCCATTTTTCGAAATTCTATTTGGTTTCGGTATATTAAATCACATCATAATCAACAACTAATTTTTCTGATGCTGGATGTGCTTGACAGGTTAAAATAAACCCATCTGCAACTTCTTGATCTGAAAGTGCATAATTCATCTCCATAGTTGCCTTCCCTTCTATTACTTGTGCTTTGCAAGTACAACAAACTGCTCCTTTACAGGAAAATGGTGCATCTGCTCCTTGGTTCATGGCTGCATCTAAAATGGTTTCACCATCGTTTTTTAATTCAAATTCAAATTCTTCTCCATCCATAATAATAGTAACTTGGCTTACACCTTTAAACCCTGTTTCATCGGGCGTGTTTGCTTCAAGATTATTGGCTTTTACAGGAGTAGTAAACAATTCAAAATGAATTTTTTCTTCTGTAACACCAACTAATTTTAAGGTATTATGTACCGCATTTATCATTTCTTCTGGACCACACAAATAAAAACCATCTGCTTTAAGTAATTCAAGGTTTTCCTTTATAAATGCAGTTACTTTTTCTTCATTAATTCGTCCATGATAAAGTGCTTTTGAGGTTTCTTCTTTGCTAAAAATGTAGTGAAGCACTAATTGATTAGGATAATTAACAACTAATTTATCTAATTCTTCTTTAAATATGGTGCATACAGCCGTTTTGTTTCCATAAAATAAGGTAAATTTACCACCTGATTTTAAAACAGATTTTATGATGGATAAAAGAGGGGTAATACCACTTCCAGCTGCAAATCCAACTGTATTACCTTTTAAGTTTTTAACGATGAAATTACCCGAAGGAGGCATAACCTCTAGCTCATCATTAATATGTAATTCTTGTGTTAAAAATGACGACATTTTGCCATTTTCAATTTTTTTCACACCTATTCTAATTTCATTTTCATAAGGTGCACTGCAAATAGAATAAGACCTGCGAATATCTTCTCCTTTTATAGTTGCCCGAACAGTAACATACTGCCCAGAATGAAACTGAAATTCATTTTTTAAATTTTCTGGAAGATTGAAAACAATGGAAACCGTATCCGTAGTTTCTTTCCTGATATCGCTTATTTTAATTTTATGGAATTGGCTCATTTTTTTTATTTAATGTCTGTTCATAGAGTCGAAAGGCTGAACTTTAATTTAATGGCGACAAATTTAGGTATAAATAACTTATTTTTTAAAATCAAATGCATAGCATTTGATAAATCTTATTATGTGCAACCCTATTCATTCCATTTTCTTTATTAATTTTGTCAGCCTAAAAAACATTAAACAATGAGCATTCAATTATCAGAACAAGAAACCATTAGAAGAGAGGCTTTGGTTAAATTAAGAGCATTAGGAATAAATCCTTTTCCTGCAGCACTTTTCCCTGTAAACATTCAATCTAAAGAAGTTAAAGACAATTTTCAAGAAGGTAAAGAGGTGGTTTTAGCTGGCAGATTAATGAGTAAAAGAATTATGGGAAAAGCTTCTTTTGCTGAATTAAAAGATGCTTCAGGAAGAATACAAATCTATATTAACAGAGATGAAATTTGTGTAGGAGAAGATAAAACTCTTTATAATGAAGTGTTTAAAAAATTACTAGATATCGGTGATTTTATTGGAGTGAAAGGCGTTTTATTTACCACCCAAGTTGGCGAGAAATCAGTAAAAGTGAAAGAAATTTCAGTGTTGAGTAAATCATTACGACCGTTGCCTATTGTGAAAACAGACGATGAAGGCAAAGTACATGATGCTTTTACAGATGCTGAACAACGCTATCGTCAACGCTATGTTGATTTGGTGGTAAATGATGAAGTGAAAAATATTTTCATAAAACGAACAAAATTATTTAATGCCATGCGTCAGTTTTTTAATGATGCAGGTTATATGGAAGTGGAAACACCAATTTTACAAGCAATTCCAGGCGGAGCAGCAGCAAAACCTTTTATCACACATCATAATGCGTTAGATATTCCTCTGTATATGCGAGTTGCCAATGAGTTGTACTTAAAAAGACTGATTGTTGGAGGTTTTGATGGGGTTTATGAGTTTTCAAAAAACTTTCGTAATGAAGGGATGGACAGAACCCACAATCCTGAATTTACGGCTATGGAAATTTATGTGGCATACAAAGATTACAATTGGATGATGGAGTTTACAGAAAAACTCTTAGAACATTGTGCTACCAATGTAAACGGAACAACACAAGCAACTTTTGGAGAACATCAAATAGATTTTAAAGCTCCCTACAAAAGAGTTACTATGCGTCAAGCTATTATTGATTTCACAGGTTTCGACATTGAAGGAAAATCAGAACAAGAATTACGTTCTGCTTGTTTATCCATGGGTGTTGAAGTGGATGAAACAATGGGAAAAGGAAAACTTATTGATGAATTATTTGGAGATAAATGCGAAAATAATTACATACAACCAACATTTATTATTGATTATCCAAAAGAAATGTCGCCTTTGTGCAAAGAACATCGAGATAATCCTGAATTAACCGAACGCTTTGAATTAATGATTTGTGGAAAAGAAGTTGCCAATGCTTATTCAGAATTAAACGACCCAATAGACCAACGAAACCGTTTTGAAGAACAACTAAAACTTTCTGAAAAAGGCGATGATGAAGCTATGTTTATTGATAATGATTTTATTAGAGCATTAGAATATGGAATGCCCCCAACAAGTGGCTTGGGTATTGGTATGGATCGATTAATCATGTTTTTAACTAACAATCAATCCATTCAAGAAGTATTGTTTTTCCCTCAAATGAAACCCGAGAAAAAAGCCATTGAACTTTCGGATGTCGAGAAAGCAATAATTGAAATCTTAAAAATTAATAACAGAATAGAAATAGGAGCTTTAAAAAGCACAACAGCTTTGAGTGGAAAACAGTGGGATAAAGCTATGAAAACATTGAATCAACACGGGTTGATAAAAGTGGAAGTTAGTGGTGAAACAAAGGTTTGTGTATTGCAGGAATAACTATATTTAAAATCATTTACTACATTTGCTTTATGGAAAATCAAAAAATAGCCGTTTTAGGAGGTGGAAGTTGGGCTACAGCCATTGTTAAAATACTTTCTGAAAATCATTCTCAGGTAAATTGGTGGATGCGTGATGAAGAATCTATCCAACACATCAAGAAATTTGATAATAATCCAAAATACCTTCCTTCCATTCAATTTGATACAAAAAAATTGAATTTGAGAACTGATTTACAGCAAATTGTTTCCGAATCGGATATTTTGATAGTTGCAGTGCCTTCTGCATTCATTGCAAAAGCGTTTGATGATGTAGAAATTAAGGGCATTGAAAATAAAATAATTATATCGGCAATTAAAGGTGTAATTCCAGAATACAATCAAATTCCTGCTGAATATTTTCACTTAAATTTTAATGTTCCTTATAATAAAATAGGAATGATAGCTGGTCCTTGTCATGCAGAGGAAGTAGCTATGGAACGGTTATCTTATCTAACTATAGCATGTCAAAATCAAGAAATTGCTGAATATATGGCAGAAGCAATGTCGTGTCGATACATCAACACCTCTACTTCTGATGATTTGTTTGGAACGGAACTTTCTGCCATACTTAAAAATGTGTATTCTGTTGCAAGTGGAATTTGTAATGGATTAGGTTATGGCGATAATTTTCAAGCCGTATTAATTGCCAGTGGAATAAGAGAAACAAAAGCTTTTATAGATGCTATTCACCCTATTCATAGAGACGTAAATTCTTCTGCTTATTTAGGAGATTTATTAGTAACAGCCTATTCGCAATTTTCAAGAAATAGAAATTTTGGAAGCATGGTTGGGAGAGGTTATTCTGTAAAATCGGCTCAAATTGAAATGAACATGGTTGCCGAAGGATATTATGCTGCCAAAGGAATTTATGAAATTAACAAAAAATACAAAGTAGATTTACCCATAGTAGATGCTGTATATCACATTTTGTATGAAAAAATTTCTCCAATGATGGAGATGAAAATTTTAACAGGGAAGCTTTCATAAACTTTAAAATTCTATTTATGAGAAATGTTTTGTTATATATACTTTGCATCACATTTCCGATGGATTCTTTTTCTCAAAATCAATCAATTATGAATGAAAATTTCGCTATTGTTATTCATGGTGGTGCAGGTACCATTTTGAAAAAAAATATGACTCCAGCAATGGAAAAAGCATATCAAGAAAAACTTCAAGAAGCATTGGATTCTGGATATGTGATATTAAAAAATGGTGGTAGTGCAATTGATGCGGTAGAAAAAGCAATACTAGTTATGGAAGATTCTCCACTTTTTAATGCTGGAAAAGGAGCTGTTTATACCAATGCTGAAACAAATGAGTTAGATGCCTCCATTATGGATGGCAAATCACTAAATGCTGGTGCTGTTGCAGGAGTTAGTCACATAAAAAATCCTATAAAATTAGCTCGAATGGTAATGGAAAAATCGGAACATGTAATGCTAAGTGGTAAAGGTGCAGAAGATTTTGCTAAACAACATCAATTGGAAATGGTGGATTCAGCTTATTTTTATAATGAACATCGTTTAAATCAACTTAATAAGATTAAGAAAACTGAAAAGATTCAACTCGATCATTCGGATGAAAAAAATCAAGGAGACGCTACAGAATTTAAAGACAGTAAATTCGGTACAGTAGGAGCAGTTGCGTTAGACAAACATGGTAACTTGGCTGCTGCAACATCTACGGGCGGTATGACCAACAAAAAATTTGGTAGAATTGGTGATTCACCCATAATTGGAGCAGGAACTTATGCTAATAATGCTACTTGTGCTGTTTCTTGCACTGGTCATGGTGAGTTTTTTATTAGAAATGTGGTTGCTTATGATGTAGCTGCTTTAATGGAATATAAAAACTTGAGTTTGTTAGATGCCGCTAATTATGTAGTGAAAGAGAAGTTGGTTAAGCTAGGTGGAGAAGGTGGTTTAATTGCAATTGATAATCATGGAAACATAGCCATGCCTTTTAATACAAAGGGAATGTACAGAGGATATAAAAAATCAAATGGTGAAAGTCAGATTTTGATTTTTAAAGATTGAGCTTATAAGGTTAATAGTTATTTAGTACACTTTTAACAAATAACAGACATCAATTAACGAACCCTACGAATGCATTTTTTCTTCAATAGCAACAACACCTTTAATTTCAGGAATAAACCGTTTTAATGTTTCTTCTACACCACCTTTCAACGTCATTGTACTCATTGAGCAACTTTTACAAGCACCTAACAGTTTTACTTTAACCACAAAATCATCCGTAATTTCAATGAATTCTATATCACCACCATCATCAATTAAAAAAGGACGAATTTGGTCTAAGGACGAGTGAATTTGTGCTATAATTTCTGTTTTGTTCAATTGATAAAAGTTTAATAATTAGGCTAAAGTAAACAATTTTATTTTGTAGAACATCCATTCATGTTTGTAATCTCCACTTTTTCAGTTGGAGCTAACGCTTCGTTTCTTTTTTCAACTTCTTTAATTACATTATCAGCAAAATCCATAAAAGCTTTAGCTTGGGGCGTATTTTCTTGTAAAACCGCTGGTCTTCCTGCATCACCAGCTTCTCTTACACTCTGAACTAACGGAATTTCGCCTAGAAGAGGAATGTTATTTTTCTCAGCTAATTCTTTTAAGCCTTCTTTACCAAAAATATAATATTTATTATTAGGCAATTCAGCAGGAGTGAAATAAGCCATGTTTTCTACCATACCCAAAACAGGAACATTTATTTGTCCCATTTTAAACATTCCTATTGCTTTTCGAGCATCTATTAAAGCTACTTTTTGGGGTGTGCTGACAATGATTGCCCCAGTTACAGAAACGGTTTGAACCAGCGTTAGATGTATGTCGCCTGTTCCTGGAGGTAAATCAATTAATAAATAGTCAAGTTTTCCCCAATTCCCTTCTGTGAAAAGCTGTGTAAGTGCTTTTGTAGCCATAGGTCCTCTCCACACAACTGCTTGGTCGGGACTAGCAAAAAAACCGATGGAAAGTAATTTCACACCATAACTTTCTATCGGGTCTATAAGGCTTCTGCCTTCTATATCAATAGGTTTAGGTTTTTCATCCTCAACATTAAACATAACAGGCATAGAAGGTCCATAAATATCAGCATCAATCAGGCCTACTTTGTAGCCTTTTTGAGCAAGAGCAACTGCTAAGTTAGCTGTAATGGTAGATTTCCCTACACCACCTTTACCAGAAGCAATAGCAATAATGTTTTTTACGTTAGGCAATATTCTGTTCTGTGTAGGCGTCTCTGGTGCTTTAGGTATAGGAGTGATGTTTACTTCAAGTTCAACGGAAGTTTTTAATATTCTATCTAAATGCATTTGACATGCTTCTAGTATTCTTTTTTTGTTGTGAAGAGCAGGGTTGTTGATTTGTAAATCAAATGAAATTTTGTTGTTATCAATTTGAAGGTTTGAAATTAAATTCAACTCAACAATATCTTTTTTTAAATCGGGCTCAATAACAAAACTTAATGCGTGTAAAATATCTTTTTCTGAAAAGCTCATATTTTTTTGATTTTTTATTCAAAATTAAATAAAAAATACGGTTTATAGTTCCAATTCTGT
>PCUH01000319.1:0-1292 GCA_002770955.1 Flavobacteriales bacterium CG18_big_fil_WC_8_21_14_2_50_32_9
GCTTCATTTAGCAAATAGGCTTAACTTTTTAAATATGGATACTAAAAACATATTGATAGAAAATACAAATGAAATTTCAAGAATAATAATTGGACTTATAAAATCATTAAAATAAACTAATACCTAACTACTAACACCTAACTACTATTTTGAAAAAAATAACCATACTCGGAGCAGGAGAAAGCGGAATAGGAGCGGCTATTCTAGCTAAAAAGCAAGGGTTTCGGGTGTTTTTGTCGGATAAAGGGAAAATTAAAGATAAATATAAAAATGTTCTTAAAAATCTTGAGGTTGAATGGGAAGAAAATCAACACACCGAAAGCAAAATTTTTGAAGCTACTGAAGTAATTAAAAGCCCTGGAATTCCAGATACGGCTCCGTTGATTGTAAAACTTAAAGAAAAAGGAATCAATGTGATTTCAGAAATTGAATTTGCTGGAAGATATACTAAGGCAAAAATTATTGGAATTACAGGGAGCAATGGGAAAACAACTACAACAATGTTAACCTATCATATCTTGAAAAATGCAGGTTTAGATGTAGCAATAGCAGGAAATATAGGAGAAAGTTTTGCTAAACAAGTTGCAGAAAATGATAAGGCTTTTTATGTGTTGGAATTGAGCAGTTTTCAACTTGATGGGATGTTCAATTTTAAAGTTGATATAGCCATTTTGCTAAACATAACTCCTGACCATTTAGATAGATACAATTATCAATTTGAAAATTATGTTGCATCAAAATTTAGAATAATTCAAAATCAAGATGAAAACTGTCTTTTCATTTATTGTGCAGATGATAGTGTGATTGTTGATATGATTGAAAAACATGTAGTTGTAGCACAAAAACATCCATTCAGCATAAAGAAAGAAGTTGAAAACGGAGCATACATTAAAAATGAAAAATTAATTATAAACATAAACCAAAAACAATTTAATATGACACTACAAGCACTAGCACTTCAAGGAAAACACAATCTCTATAACTCAATGGCATCTGGAATTGCTGGAAGAGCCTTAGAATTAAAAAAAGAAATAATTAGAGAAAGTTTGTCTGATTTTGTAACCATTGAACATCGATTAGAACACGTTTTAAATGTACATGGAATCGCTTTCATAAATGACTCAAAAGCAACAAATATTAATTCCACATGGTATGCCTTGGAAAGTTTTCAAGAAAATTTAATTTGGATAGTTGGTGGAGTTGATAAAGGTAATGATTATGAAATGCTTAAAGAATTGGTTTCTGAAAAAGTAAAGGCAATTATTTGTTTGGGTAAAGATAATTCAAAAATT
>PCUH01000319.1:1325-4201 GCA_002770955.1 Flavobacteriales bacterium CG18_big_fil_WC_8_21_14_2_50_32_9
ATACTGTGTTGCTTTCTCCAGCTTGTGCAAGTTTCGATTTATTCGAAAATTATGAAGACAGAGGAAATCAGTTTAAAGCAGCTGTTAGAGGTTTGTAAATCCTTAAATTATGGAAAAATTAATTGAAATAGCCAATCAATCATTTTATCATGCTAAAATAGACCAATTGGTTAATACTATTGTTCAACATAATAATTGTGCTGTTATTATTGCTGAAGAAGATTTCTTAAAATGGATAGCTTTAGGAATAGATTTATTTGATGGAAAAATTTATCAAATAATATTGGTTACTAATAATCTTAATGTTTTTTATGACACGTTAAAGGGTAAATCAGTTTTGCTTTTAGCTGCGTCTGATTTCGCTGAGGGAATAAATTTAGCTATTCAAAGTAAAGAAATTAGTAATCATATTATTTGTGTTTCATCAAAAAATAAAAGTGAAATACTAGAAAAAATTAATTTATTAATTAAATAAATGAGTTTAGTAGATAAATATATCAAAGGAGATAAGGTGGTTTGGCTTGTAGTGTTGCTATTAGCTATCTTATCTGTGTTGGCGGTATATAGCTCTATAGTTACTTTGGCTTACAAATACAAAGATGGAGATACATTTTATTATCTTTTTAAGCATGTAGTGATTTTAGTAATTGGTTTTTTATTAATGATTTTAGCTCATAATATTCATTTTAAATATTATTCGAGGATATCTCAAATAGCTTTGTTTCTTTCCATTCCATTGTTGTTGCTTACACTAATTACAGGAGCTAATATTAATGAAGCAAGTCGTTGGTTAGTAATTCCAGTAATTAATCAAACTTTTCAAACATCCGATTTAGCAAAATTGGCGTTAATCATGTATTTAGCCCGATTTTTATACAAACATCAAGATAATATTGGCGATTTTAAGCATACCTTTTTACCAATTATGCTTCCTGTTATTGTTATTTGTGGACTCATACTTCCTGCTAATTTTTCAACTGCAGCAATGCTTTTTACAACAAGTTTGATTGTAATGTTTGTAGGAAGAATCAGTTTAAAATATATTTTTTCTCTTATTGGAATAGGAATAGTTTGCTTAACAATCATGCTCTTAATTGCAAAAGTAAAACCCGATTTATTGCCTAGAGCAGATACTTGGGTAAAACGTATAGAATCTTTTTCATCTGGTTCAAAAGAAGGTAATTATCAAGCCGACCAAGCAAAAATTGCCATTGCAACAGGCGAACTTTTTGGTAAAGGACCAGGAAAAAGCACGCAACGAAACTTTTTACCACATCCTTATTCCGATTTTATTTATGCCATAATAATTGAAGAATATGGCTTTATTATAGGAGGCTTAGGAGTTATTATGTTGTATTTAATTTTATTTTTTAGAGGAATAAAAATTGCCAGAAAAGCTGAAACTACTTTTGGTTCGTTGCTAGCCATAGGACTGTCCTTTAGTTTGGTTTTTCAGGCAATGATTAATATGGCTGTTGCAGTAAATCTTTTTCCTGTAACTGGTCAACCATTGCCTTTGGTTAGTATGGGAGGAACATCTATTTGGTTTACTTGTTTGGCAATAGGTGTGATTTTGAGTGTGAGTAGAGTAAGTGAAAAAGAGAATGTAGCAATTTAAAAATGTGACAATTAGATGTTAAGACATAAGGTGTTAAGAAATTATAAATATTAAATAGATAGCCGGGCCTATGCGTTAGCTTCCCCTCTTGAGAAGCCTGTCCCGATTTTTCGGGAGGGTAGGGGTGTGTAAATTATAAAAATGAAACTAAAAATAATAATAAGTGGAGGAGGAACTGGCGGACATATTTTTCCAGCCATAGCCATTGCAAATGCCATTAAGGAAAAATTTTTGGATGCAGATATTCTTTTTGTTGGTGCAGAAGGTAAGATGGAAATGGAAAAAGTACCTGCTGCAGGTTATAAAATTATCGGATTACCAATCATGGGACTGCAACGCAGACTCACATTTGAAAACCTGAAATTTCCTTTTAAACTTTTGGCAAGTATGCTCAAAGCCAATAAAATAATTAAAGATTTTAATCCAGATGTTGTAGTTGGAGTTGGAGGTTATGCAAGTGGACCATTATTGAAAGCAGCAACAAAAAGAGGAATTCCTGCATTGATTCAGGAGCAGAATTCTTATCCTGGTATAACCAATAAATTATTAGCAAATAAAGTGCAAAAAATTTGTGTTGCTTACCAAGGGATGGAGCGGTTTTTTCCAAAAGATAAAATTATTATAACAGGAAATCCAGTTCGACAGGATATTAAAAATCTGGATGAAAAACGAGTGTTAGGATTAGAATACTTTGGTCTGCAACCAACTAAAAAAATAGTGTTAGTAATTGGTGGAAGTTTAGGAGCCAGAACAATTAATGAAAGCATAGAAGCTAGTTTAGAAGCATTTGTACAAAATAATGTTCAATTACTTTGGCAAACAGGAAGTTGGTATGCCGAAAGAGCTGCAAAAGCAGTTGAAAATTTTAACTCATTAGGAATTAAAACAATGCCTTTTATAACTAAAATGGATTATGCTTATGCTGTTGCAGATGTTGTAATTTCAAGAGCTGGAGCAAGTTCAATTTCCGAATTATGTTTGGTGGGAAAACCATCTGTTTTTGTGCCTTCTCCCAATGTAGCAGAAGATCATCAAACTAAAAACGCAATGGCGTTGGTTAATCAAAATGCTGCAATTTTGGTTAAAGATATAGAAGCGAAAGAAAATTTAGTGCAAGAAACATTGTCATTAATAAAAGATGAAGCAAAACAAGCATTATTAAAAGAAAACATAACTAAAATGGCATTTAAAAATTCAGCATCAATAATTGCCGATGAAGTTGTTAAATTAGTAATTAGGAGTTAGTAATTAGGTGTTA
>PCUH01000319.1:4215-11535 GCA_002770955.1 Flavobacteriales bacterium CG18_big_fil_WC_8_21_14_2_50_32_9
CGAAAGCTTTCGGGATGAAGTGATGAATCTTTAGTTACCTTAAGAACTTTCAACTTTACACCACGAAGTAGCACCGTAGGTAAATTTTATAAACTTTAAACTGTAGTCTAAAAATATGAACTTTAAAAACTTACAAACCATATATTTTTTAGGAGTTGGTGGCATTGGAATGAGTGCATTGGCTCGTTATTTTGTAGCTATAGGTTGTAATGTTTATGGTTACGATAAAACAAAAACCAACTTAACCACTCAGTTGGAAAATGAAGGTGTTAACATTCATTATGATGAAGATATTTCATTAATACCTAACGAAATAAAAACAAAACAAGCCAACACACTTGTTGTTTATACGCCAGCTATTCCAACAAACAACAAAGAATGGTTGTTTTTTAAAGAAAATAACATTCTCATTCACAAACGCTCTGAAGTATTAGGGTTGATTTCACAAAATTATTATACCATTGCTGTTGCAGGCACACATGGAAAAACAACTACGTCATCAATGATAGCTCATGTTTTGCAACAATGTGGTGTTGCTTGTAATGCTTTTTTAGGAGGAATAAGCCTTAATTTTAACTCAAACTTGGTGTTGAATTCTAATGCAAAAATTATGGTGGTTGAAGCCGATGAATTTGATCGTTCTTTTTTAACGCTTTCGCCAGATTTAGCTATAATAACTTCGTTAGATGCTGATCATTTGGATATTTATGAAGATAAAAAAACAATGCATAAAGCCTATCAGGATTTTACACATAAAATTAAAAATCAAGGAACATTGTTTACTAAAGACAATAATTTACCTTACTTAAATTTATCTTATACACTACAAACAAAAACATATTCCATTTCAGAAAGTGCAGATTATCAGGCAAAAAATAGAAGAATTAGTAATGGAAATTTTGTGGTTGATATTAAAACACCAAAAAATATAATTAGAAATGTAGAGATAGGATTACCAGGAATTCACAACATTGAAAATGCACTTGCAGCATTTGCAGTAGCAGATTTGCTTCAAATTGACAACGAAAAAATTAAAATGGCTTTAGCTAGTTATAGAGGCGTTCATCGTAGATTTGAATACCACATAAAAAAGCCAAATTTAGTCTATTTAGATGATTATGCACATCACCCTACAGAACTTTCAGCTTGTATTTTATCAATTAAGGAAATTTATCCAAACAAAAAGATTACCGGAATTTTTCAGCCTCATTTATACACTAGAACTAGAGATTTTACCAACGAATTTGCCGAAAGTTTATCGCTATTAGATACGCTTATTTTGTTGGATATTTACCCAGCCCGAGAACTTCCAATAGAAGGTGTAACATCTCAAATGTTGTTAGAAAAAGTATCCATAAAAGATAAAAAAATAGTAAAAAGAGAAGATGTTATTAATGAATTAAAAAAGAGTGAAATCGAAATTTTGGTAACACTCGGAGCAGGAAATATTGATGAGTTAGTAGAACCAATAACAGAATATTTAACAAATAGCAAATAGCAAAATACAAATAACAAATACAATTGTTAAAAAAAATAATACATATAGCACTTTGGATTATAGCACTTTCTGTGATAGTGGTTGGGCTTAGCTTTGCCAATATAAATCAAGAGAAAACAGTGTTGACAAAACCAATAATTAAAATTGATTATGCATCAGAAAACAGATTTATTGACGAAGCAGATGTGCTGAAAGAAGTAATTCAACCAACTAATGATTCATTAAAATTATTAAATTCACTTAACGTAACTCAAATAGAAGAGCGTTTAAAAAATCATTTTGCAATAAAAGATGCACAAGCATACAAAACCATTGATGGGAAATTAGAAGTTTCTGTATTACAAAATAGACCTATAATTAGAGTTATAAATAAAAATGGGCAAAGTTTTTATATGGATGAAGATGGTTTTTTGATGGCAACTTCATCCAAATATACCGCTAGATTATTGGTTGTTAGTGGAGAAATTAATTCAACATATAATGAATTTAATTCTCAAAACTTTAATACAATGGACGATAGTATAAAATCCATAACCCTATTAGATGAAATTTATGAATTGGCAAAGTATATTGATGGTTCAGAATTTTGGAAGGCACAAATTGAACAAATCTATGTTAATAAAGAGTTGGAATTGGAACTAATACCAAAGGTAGGAAATCATATTATTGTATTTGGAAAACCGAATAGCATAGAAGCAAAGTTTAAAAAACTGTTTGTGTTTTATGAGAAAGGATTGAGTAAAACAGGTTGGAATGAATATTCAAAAGTGGACTTGAGTTATAAAAATCAAATTGTATGCACAAAAATTTATAATTAATTATGGAAGAAATAAAATCTGAAATCATTGTTGGTTTAGACATCGGAACAACAAAAATTGTAGCTATTGTTGGAAAGAAAAATGAGCATGGTAAAATAGAAATTTTAGGCATGGGAAAATCTGATTCCATAGGTGTCTCCAGAGGAGTTGTTTCAAATATTGATAAAACAGTTGAGTCTATTCGAATAGCAGTTGAGCAAGCCGAATTAAAATCTGATGTGAGCATTAAAGTAGTAAATGTTGGTATTGCAGGTCAGCACATCAAAAGTTTACAACACAGAGGAATAAAAGTCAGAAACAGTATTGAAGATGAAATTAGCCAAGGCGATATTGATATGCTTATAGAAGATATGTATAAGCTAGTTATGTTGCCAGGCGAAGAAATTATTCATGTACTTCCGCAAGAATATATTATTGATAATGAACAAGGAATCAAAGATCCAATTGGAATGGCTGGGGTTAGATTAGAAGCTAATTTTCACATTATAACCGGACAAGTTGCAGCCATTAAAAATATTTATAAATGTGTGCATAAAGCTAATTTAACTGTAGATGAATTAATTCTAGAGCCATTAGCCTCATCCGAAGCTGTTTTAAGCATGGAAGAAAAAGAAGCCGGTGTTGCCTTAGTTGATATAGGAGGTGGAACCACAGATATAGCTATTTTTCAAGATGGAATAATTAGACATACAGCAGTTATCCCTTTTGGTGGAAATGCAATTACTGAAGACATAAAAGATGGTTGTAGTATTATAAAAAATCAAGCAGAATCATTGAAAATTAAATTTGGTTCTGCATTATCTAGCGAAAGTAAAGAAAATGAAGTGGCAGTAATTGCAGGTCTTAGAGGAAGACCACCAAGAGAAATTTCATTAAAAAACTTGGCGAATATTATTCAGGCACGAATGGAAGAAATTATCGAACATGTTTATTATGAAATAAAAAATTCGGGCTACGAAAGTAAATTAATTTGTGGAATTGTTGTTACTGGTGGTGGAGCTCAATTAAAACACATCACACAATTAATGGAATATGTAACAGGCATTGATACAAGAATTGGTTACCCAAACGAACATTTGGCATCCAACAATTTAAAAGAAATTACCAGTCCTATGTACGCAACTAGTGTAGGTCTAGTAATTAAAGGATTTGAAGCGTTAAACAAAAACACAGCAAATAGTGCAAAAACAGTCGAAATTGCCACACATTCTGATGGAAAGAAAAAAGGTTTTTTTGATAAAATTTTAGATGCCAGCCACAGATTTTTAGAGGATAGTGAAAAATAAATAATAATGAGGTGTTAGTAGTTAGGTGTTAGTGTCATTCTGAACGAAATCCAGAAAGCTCCCGATAGCTATCGGGACGGGATGAAGTGAAGAATCTTTAATCTCTAATCAGTAATAATATAATAATAAACCGAGTTTCTTAATTTCTCTCCTTTCGAGGAGGTTAGGAGGAGCTTTAAAACCAAAAAACTATGAAATTCAATTTGCCAAAAGACCAAGCTTCTATCATCAAAGTAATTGGTGTTGGAGGTGGCGGAGGAAATGCTGTTAACCATATGTATAACCAAGGAATAACAGGTGTAGATTTTGTTATTTGCAATACGGATGCTCAAGTATTAGAATCAAGCCCAATTCCAAATAAAATTCAATTAGGGACTACACTAACGCAAGGCTTGGGTGCAGGAGCAAAACCCGAAGTAGGAAGAAATGCAGCTATTGAAGACATAGATACAATTAAATCTATCTTAGAAATAAACACCAAAATGGTATTTATCACTGCTGGAATGGGTGGTGGAACAGGAACTGGGGCTGCTCCAATAATTGCAAAAACAGCACGTGAAATGGGAATTTTAACCGTTGGTATTGTAACCATTCCCTTTAGTTTTGAAGGTAGAAAAAGAAAACAATTAGCAGAAGAAGGAATTGAAGAACTAAGGCAAAATGTTGACACCTTGCTTGTTATTGATAACGATAAATTGAGAATATTGCACGGAAACCTCAAAATGAGCGAATGTTTTTCGAAAGCAGATGATATTTTAACTGTTGCTGCCAAAGGAATTGCCGAAATTATTACGGTTGTTGGTTACATCAATGTAGATTTTGAAGACGTTAAAACGGTTATGAAAGATGGTGGAACAGCTATAATGGGTTCAGCTTCTGCTGAGGGTGAAAATAGAGCCATTGAAGCCGTTACAAATGCCATTTCTTCTCCACTTTTAAACGATAATGAAATAGAAGGAGCAAACTACATTTTATTAAACATTACTTCTGGTGATGAAGAGGTTACAATGGATGAGATTGATGAAATAACTGAGTACGTTCAAAAAGAAGCAGGTAATACCGCCAATTTAATTTTTGGTAATGGATACGATGAATCATTAGGAAATAAAGTTTCTGTTACTGTTATAGCAACAGGTTTTGGTAAAAAAAATCTTAACAATGTTGGCGTAATTCAAGAGCCAACTAAAATAAAACATAATTTAGAAGATGAACAACCAATCTTATCTACAGAAAACACAAATGAGCCAACTAATACTGATTTTGTTGATGAGGTTGAATCTCCCTATTTAAAAACAACACAACCTGTATTGGATTTTGATACACCATCGAATGAAGAAGAAAGCACTCAAAAAATAGCTTTTAATTTAGATGATGATGAAGAAACCATTAGCGAAAAACGTAACTCATTTTCTGAAAACGAAGTAACAAACGAAAACACCACGGACAATACTTCTTCTGAAACTACTCATGAATATAATGAAACTGAGGATGAAGAAAAAACAATTTTTTGGAACTTAAACGATGAGGTTGAAAATTATGATACATCAAATGAAGGTGGAACCTCAAATTCATCAAAACAAGGTGAAAACAAAATTGAAGCAGAGACTGAAGAAAAATCAGCTATGATTTATTCTCCAAAAATTCCAACAGAAGATCAATTAAGAAGAAACAACGAACGCATTTTAAAGATTAGAGAGTTGGGCATGAAAATGAAAACACCTTCAGGAATTGCAGATTTAGAAAAAGAACCTGCTTACAAAAGAAGAAACATCAACTTAAGTGAACCTCCTCATTCTTCCGAAAGCAATGTTTCAAGATTTTCACTAAATGATGATGAAGATGGAAAACCAAAATTAAAAGACGGAAATTCTTTCTTGCACGATAATGTGGACTAATTAGAGATTAGAAATTATTTAACAATTAATTATATATAATAGCCTTGTGCGATAGAAATCCTTCCCCTTTGGGGAGGTTAGGTGAGGCTTAACCATAAACTAAAATGAACTTAACCGACCAAATAAACAACGACATCAAACAAGCCATGTTGGCAAGAGATAAAGCTAAACTAGAAGTACTTAGAGCAGTTAAAGCAGCATTATTATTAGAAGCATCAAAAGATGGAAGTGGAACCGTTTCCGAAGAAGAAGGATTGGCTATTCTAAAGAGACTGGTTAAACAACGAAAAGATGCTTCAACCATTTATCACGAGCAAAATAGACCCGATTTAGCTAAAGATGAAGATTTTCAAATAGAAGTACTAAATACTTACTTGCCTGCTCAAATGCCTGAAGAAGAAGTTAGAAAAATAATAAAAGCAACCATTGCCCAATTAGGAGCAACTTCTGCTGCCGATATGGGTAAAGTAATGGGACCAATTATGGGGAAACTCAACGGAAAAGCGGATGGAAAATTAATTTCTACTATCGTAAAAGAAGAGTTGGGAGCTTAATTTGAGCTAAGAAATAAAAAAAAACAGTACTAATTTTTTTTAGTGCTGTTTTTTTTATTAACAAAAAAAGCATTTAGTGTTAAAATTCTATTATTATTGGTTTTTTATAATAATCTGAAATTTAATATTTTATTTTGAAAAATTCAATTATACGTACTTTTTTTGTTGGTAAATAACTTTTTTGAAATACTTTTCATAAGCAATATCATGTATTCTTCGTTATTTTTTTGTTATTTTTGTTAAAATTGTGTAATAAAAAATTAACAAGCATGGCAAAGATATTTTTGACAATATTGGTTGTAATCTCAACTACATTTTGTTTTGGTCAACATATTGAACAAGACTATGAGCTTCAAAAGCTTCAGGAAACGGAATCAAGGTACATCATTGGAATTGGAAATGAAGAAATGAGTATGTTTAAAGATGTATTGGCTAATTTACAAAATAGCTCCACTTTAAAAGTATATGCAGTTTGTGAAACGCATCGGGTAATAGGCATTATTGTTCAAAACAGTACATACAAAAGTTATGATGTTTTAAGAGACCAACTCTTAAGTGAATTCCCTGATATATTATTATTCCAAAAAAACGATTCTATTTTTAATTTAGATTGTAAAAACGAAATATTAAAACAATGAGAAAACTTTTACTATTATTGGCAGTTGGATTACTAAGCGTATTTACAACTAATGTATTTGCTGGAGGAGGAGCACCTATTAACGATAATTGTACATCTCCAACTAGTTTGACTTGTAGTACAACTAATTTAAATGGAACTACTTCAAATACAACTAATCAAACTCACGGAACAGGTTGTCTTATGGCTAATTATGGAGTATGGTATTCATTTATAGGAGATGGACAACAAACAACTATATCAGCAACCACATCAAGTTACGATATTGAAATGGCTATTGCATCAGGTAGTTGTGCCTCTTTATCAAATATTGCATGTGTAGATAATGCTCTTTCATCTGGTACAGAAAGTTATACTTTTGTAGCAACAAATGGAGTAACTTATTATGTTTATATTGCTCAATGGAGCTCAAGTTCAACAACAACAGGAACTTTTACTGTATCACGGACTTGTACCGTAGCACCTACTCCTCCAGTCAATGATAATCCTTGTGCTGCAACACCTGCAACAGTTAATGCAGATTTATTATGTGGTTCTGTAACAGCAGGAACTGTTGTAAATGCTACAAATTCTGGAATTGCAGCATGTACAGGAAATGCAAATAATGATGTTTGGTTTAGTTTTGTTGCAAC
>PCUH01000108.1:0-7347 GCA_002770955.1 Flavobacteriales bacterium CG18_big_fil_WC_8_21_14_2_50_32_9
CTAAACAATATTGCAAATATCATTAAAAAATATATTGAAAAAATTAGTGTATAGATATGAGACCATTCATGTATATAATTCACAATAATACAAACTAATATTGAAGAGGCTATTGATAGCAATAACATAATGATAGCCACATTTTTTTCGGAAATTCCTAAATAGGAAAGATGATGTGTTGTATGGTCTTTTCCACCAACAAATGGAGATTTTCCTTTACTAATTCTTTTTATTGAAACAGTAATTGTATCAATAATTGGAACAATAAAAGCAAGTATTGGAATAATGAATTGGCGAGAAGTAGAAAATTCCACTTGTGAAGCTGGATTCCATAAATAGTTTATGCTCAATGCTGCTAACAGAATACCTAAAAACTGGCTACCTGTATCTCCCATATACATTTTTGCTGGGCTCCAATTAAAATATAAAAAAACAAAAAGTGCAGCTATCAACCCTATAACTATAGTGAAACTAATTTGAGTCAATTCATTGTTTGTTATCATTATCGATAATATTGTAAATGCTATGGTTAACGATACCGAACTTGTTATTCCATCCATATTATCTAACATATTAATGGAGTTCATTAGACCAACTACCCAAAAAATAGTGAGTGCATAGTTCAAAGTTGCAGCATCAAAAAGTTGTATATATGTTCCAGAATAGATAAGCAACCCACCACAACTAATTTGAGTTATTAATTTCAGTAATGGTTTGGTATTGTAGGCATCATCTGCTAATCCCATTAAAAAACCTAAGGAAACAGCACCTATCATTCCTGTAGTTTTAAAATCTACCTCTGCTCCTACATAAGAAAAAATAAACGGATGCAACGTAATCGATAATAAAAAGACAATATAGAAAGTAAGCCCTCCAATGGCTGGCTTTGATTGTTCGCTCCATCTAATTACGGTTTCTTTATCATCTCTAATACCTAAGGTTTTTATAAATTTAAGTAAAATACTATTTATAAAAAAAGAGAATAACAACGCTCCTATAAAAAACAAAATATGTTTTGTTAGAAAATATTCCATAAAATTAATTATTAAAAAGGGCTAATAAAATCAGTAAATGCAACTGACATTTTATCTTTTTCGGATAGTATTGGATTACTTACATCCCAATTTATAGCTAACTGTTCGTCATTCCACAATAAAGCTCCTTCTGCTTGTTTGTTGAAATAATTGGAGCATTTATAAGTAAAAATGGTGTTGTCTTCCAACGTAAGAAATCCGTGAGCAAAACCTGCTGGAATGTAAAACAATATTTTATTGTATTCTGAAAGTTCTATTAAACAGTGTTTTCCATAGGTAGGTGAGTTTTTTCTTATATCAACAGCAACATCTATAACGGCTCCTTTTATAACTCTAATGAGTTTGGCTTGAGCAAAAGGTGGTTGTTGGAAATGCAATCCTCTTAACACGTTTTTTTGAGACAATGATTGATTATCTTGAACAAATTCAACATCAATACCATTTTCTTTGAAGCGTTGTTTTTGGTATGACTCAAAAAAATGACCTCTCTCATCTTCAAAAACGGTTGGTTTTATAATTAGTAATCCTTCAATGGGTGTTTTTTCAAAAATCATTCGAGCTATTTTTTTAATTTCAATTTTTTAAGAATTTTATCTAGCAATGAAGTTTCTTTTTCTTTGCTGTCATAGTAATATCCGTTTTTTTGACCATAGCTATAGCTGTAATTATAGCCATAACTATAATACTTGTCTTTAAAATCAACTGCATTCAAAATAATAGATAATTTCTTTATTCCATTTTCTAAAATTAATTTGTCAATATTATTGATGAAATTTTTTCTTGAATATTCATTTTTAAAAACATAAATAGGATAATCTGCTTTTTTAAGTGTTTCCATTGCATCAGAAACTAATCCAATTGGGGGATTGTCTATCATAATGTAATCGTACGATTTTTTTAATTTTTCAATCACTTTTTCTAGTTCACCGCTAATAATTAGTTCGGCTGGATTAGGTGGTATTGGACCTGATGTTATAAAATCAAGGTTTTCTAATTCACTATGATGAATACATTCTTCAATAGTATTTCTATTAATTAGTAAGGTACTCATCCCACATGTGTTTTTAACGCCAAATCCAATATGAATTTTAGGTCTTCGCATATCCAAATCGATGATAACCACTTTTTTTCCTGAAAGAGCTATTATTCCAGCTAAATTTATAGCACAAAATGTTTTTCCTTCTCCAGAAATGGTTGATGTTATTGCAATAATTTTTTTATTTTCATCATTAGAAATAAATTGAAGATTTGAACGTACAGAGCGAAATGCTTCTGCAATAACAGACTTTGGCTCTTTGTCTATCACTAATTGTGATACGGGAATTTCATTACTGTAAATTGGTATATTTCCAAGAAATGCAGCCGAAGAGTGTGCATATCTATTTATTTCATCAATAGAAGAAATTGTGTTTTTAAACACATATTTTAAGATGAGTAATAAAAGGCTAATAACTATACCTAGGAGAATGCCAGTCGCTAAAATAATTTTTTTGTTTGGGAAAATAGGAATAGATGACACAACTGCTTTATCCAATATGGTGTGTTGAGGAACAAAACCAGCTTCAGAAATAGAATATTCTGTTCTTTTTTCCATCAATAATGTAAAGAATTTCTCATCAATAGATAAAACACGTTGCAGCCTTGCATATTCCAGTTCATTTGCTGGCACATTAAGGTATTTAGATTGAATTTCTTCTACTCTTCTGCTTACTTCTTTTCTTCTAGCATCCAGCTTAACAACTAATGAAGAAATTGTTGCAAACAACACTTCTTTTTGGATTTCTATTTTTCTATCTAATGATTTTGATGCTTCACTACTTACTGTTACTTCTCCCAACAAGTTTTGTTTTTGCACTAATAAACCCTGTAAATTTGTAATGAGTGCAGAAATACTGGCTTCATACTCTGTGCCTGTTAGTGTTGGCATAAGGTTATATACATCAATTGTATTTAATTTTCCTGAAACAGATTTACTTATTTCTGTGAGTACATTACGTTGGAAATCTATATCAATCAATTGATTTTCAAAGCGATTGAGTCGGTCTAAATAAATGGAAGAAAATTCTTGAGGGTTACCAATTTTATTGTTGGATTGAAAATCTTGAATTTTATTTTCGGATAATTTAACTCGATTATAGTATTTATCCAATTGATCATCTAAAAATTCAATTACTTTTTTAGAACTTTTACTTCGTTCTTCTAAATCATATAAAATATATTCATTTGCTAAGGAAGTTACTATGTCTTTTGCTTTAGTTGAATTATTATCCTGAAAAGAAATGTTAATAGTTTTTGCTGATGGATTTAATGGAAAAATATTTAGTTGACTGATATAGCGACTAGTTAAGTCATCAATGTTATTTATTACAAATAACATCTTATTATTTTTAACATCTTTAAGACTTTCATATTCATCAATCTGAATTTTTAAATCCACCTGTTTAAGTTTTATTGGTGTATCAACTTCAAATTCCCCTAAGAGTGTCTCATTTTCAAATAAGTTAAATTTATTGTTTTTAGTAATTTCAATAAAGAATGGAATTCCCACTATGGAAGAATCTTTTATAGCATAATTCACTTTCATAGGTGAACCTACATAAAGTTCGTTGTTTAAAAAGTTTCCTTGATTATAATAGCTTACTTTAAGTTGTAATTTACTAAGGGCTCTTTTAAATAAAAGTTTAGATTTGAGAAGCTCAACATCTTTAGCAATATCTTCTTTTTGGCTAAAATTATCTACTTGAAGGACTTTATTTGCTGTATTTTCTGAGCCTACTTGTAATACAAGTTGTGATTGATAAATGGGAATTGTGTAACGCAAATAAACAAAAGAAACTACTACACATATTGTAATGATTGCAATGAATAGAAATAAATTTCTTTTGAAAATTTTTAATAGAAGTATAATATCTAATTCTGTATTAAAATTAGATATTGGTTCTCTTTTATTAGAAAATTGTTCTTCTTCCATTTAAAATAGTTAAGATTAATTTGCGTTGAGCCTATCTACAACTATAATTAGGGTTAGCGTACTCGTTATTAAACTAATAATTGGAGCAATATCACGAATAGCCTCCCGAACAATATTTCCACGAAATTCAACATAAACAATATCGTTGGCTTGCATCACAAAATCAGCAGCCTTAATTCCTTCTAATGTGCTAAAATCGAATAAAAAAACTTGCGGATTACTCAAATCTCCCCTAACTAGTTTAATTCTTTTTGCTTTAGAAATATCTGTTAAACCTCCTGCCAATGCTAAGGCTTCAACCAAATTTACATTTTCATTTTGAAGTGTTACCACTTTCCCACTTCCTCCGCCTCCCGTAAAAATTGTTATTCTTCTGTTTAGCACTCTAACTACAACAAATGGTTTAATATAATATTTTGAATATAATTCTTCTAAATATTTTTCTGCTTCTCGAAGTGTTTTCCCTCGTAGCTCAACTTTACCTAAAATGGGCAGCTTACAAAACCCATCAAAATCTATTAAATATTGAACTTGGTCAACTCCTTGACGAACCCCTTGTGCATTATCAATTGCTGTAAAATCAATCAGTGAAGTTCCGTCATTAGTATATAATTTCAACTGTACGATATCACTAACAGCCAACACATATATTGGACTTTTTTCTGTTGGTGATGGTGAAAACTTATAATCTTTTGGTGTTTTCATCATTTTGTTTGAATTGTAATTGCAACTAAACAATAGTGTTACTACAAAAACACTAAACATCCATTTTAAAAAATTTATTTTCATCTATTTACATTTTATTCTCGCAAAGGAGCTATGAGCTAAGTTTTTTTCTCTTTTAAAAGCTTACTGTTTTTAGCACACAGTACTTCATTTTGACAAAACTATAAAAATTGTTTGAAAATTAACACATTTTAACCCTATTGTTTTAAAAGTGAAAAATATAACGCTTCCATATCTTTTACCAATCGCGTGTAATGAAACTTATCTTTTACGTGTTCCCAGCCCTTCAAACCCATTTCTGTTCTTAATTTTTCATCTTCAATTAATATTAATAATGCTTTTGAAAATGCTGCTAAATTATTAGTTTCAACAATAAAACCCGTTTTGTTTTTTAGTACTACGTTTTCAACCCCCCCTACGTTGGTTGTAACAATAGCTTTATTGCTTGCTTGTGCTTCAATTAAGCTAACTGGTGTTCCTTCATTCAATGATGATAATGCAATAATGTCTAATCCTGCATTTGCCCAATCCACATTTTTTATCCATGAAGTAAAAGTAATGGTTGCTTTTTTGGGTGAAACAAGAAATTCAGTGAAATCGAGTTTTTTTTCTTTACAATGCTTCAATAAATTTTCTTTTTCTTCTCCATCGCCAATAATGAATACCCTAATTTTTTTTGATGTTTTTGTAAGGATTTGATCTATTGCATCAATAAATAAGGTGTGATTTTTTATGGGGACAAGTCTCCCAACAATTCCAATAGCAATTTCATCTTCATTTAAAAGGTATTTTTTTCTAAAGTCGATACGTTTTTCTAGTTTGTTTTCCTGAAAACGACTCAAATCAAAACCCAACGGGATTACCTTCACTTTATTAGATTTGCAAATGTTATATTCATTCACTAATTCGTGTTTTTGAATGTCGCTTATTGCAATAATGGCTGTTGATTTTTTTGCTAAATAGCGTTCAATATTTTTATAAAATGCTGTTTTTGCTTTGCCAAAATACGAATGGAAAACGTGACCATGAAACGTATGGATAATTACAGGGACATTGCATTTATAAGCAGCTCTTCTCCCAAGAAACCCAGCTTTTGAAGCGTGTGTATGCACAATGTCGGGCTGAAATTCTTTAATTATTTTTTTAAGTTTTTTATAGGCGATTTTATCTTCCTTAAAATTAATTTCACGTTTCATCTCAGGGATGATTATTGGCGTAAGGTTAAGGTTTTCTAAAATAAATTCTGAGCTTTCTTCGGAATCATCTTTTTCTCCACCTACCAATAAAGTTTCAAAATCATCTCCCAAATATTTAGTTAAATAAGCCGCATTAAATGTTGGCCCACCTAAATTAAATCGATTGATGATACGTAATATTTTAATTTTTTTTGACATAAAATTTCATTGCCAAAAGTAGTGAAAAAGTATAAAATTGATTTTTATAACATGACAATCTTCTTTAACCCTATTTTTTGCTGCTTTAGTTTTGATAAAGCTGCTTTTATTTCTATTTCTACTTGCTACAATTACTTAAAATTACTTGGCATTAAACGTGAAAAACATAAGCACCGCAGAAAAAATCATAAAAAAGGATTGAGAGCTTCTGCTCCGTTAGAAATGCTTCACATGGACATCAGTATCTTTAAAACCATCAACAATGCAAAGGTGTATTTGTATGTTATTTGCGATAATTTTTCTCGTTGTATTCTCGGCTATAAAGTGTCCACCAAATATGATGTTGGGCTGGTAGTGGAAAATATCAGAGAGGTTAAACAAAACTATACGCTCTTAAAAAATACCCAACTTATTGTAGATAATGGTGTTGAGAACAGAACGCATCTATTAAATGATTTTTTGGATACTGTGCATCTCCATAAAATTATTGCTCAGATCCATATTGTGGAATCTAATTCTATGGTAGAAAGTATTTTTCGTCAGTTGAAATACTACCACATTTATCCTAAACAATTTGAAACAGCTACTGATTTTATAAATGAAATTAATGCTATTATTGATGAACAAAGTAATCGTCCTCTTCATGTTCTGCATGGGTTAACTCCTTTGGAAGTTTTACATGGTCAACTGCCTAATAAGCATGCTTTACAAAATAATATTGCTCTGAGTAGAGTGCTTCGACTTGATGTTAATAGAAAATCGAATTGTGCAACTTGTTAGTAAATTTATTATTTTTATCGTTTATAAATTATTGGTGTTATGTCTGTTGGTGGTTATAAGGTAAGGGATCAGTACGGAATGTATTATTTTACATTTACTGTGGTGGATTGGATTGATGCTTTTACCAGAAAGCGTTACAAAGATATTATTCTCGATAGCTTGGAACATTGCCAAAAGGAGAAACAATTGGCTTTGCATGCGTATGTGATTATGAGTAACCACATGCATTGCATTCTTTCTAGTAAAATAGGAAAGTTAAGTGATACGGTTAGGGAGTTTAAAACGCATACGAGTAAAGAAATTATTGCGTCTATGCACGAAGATCCTGAAAGTAGAAGGGAATGGATGCTTCCTTTGTTTGAACGTAGGGGATTAGCTAATTCTAGAAATAAAACGTATCAGTTTTGGAAACAAAGTAACCATCCTATTGAATTGCATACTA
>PCUH01000108.1:7409-7644 GCA_002770955.1 Flavobacteriales bacterium CG18_big_fil_WC_8_21_14_2_50_32_9
TGAATTGCATACTAACCACTTTATCGACCAAAAATTGGATTATATTCATAATAATCCTGTGGTGGCTGGATGGGTGGAAAAGCCTGAGGAATATTTGTATAGTAGTGCTAAGAATTATGTTGGTGAAATTGGATTGATTGAGGTGGAGTTGATTGTGTAGGGTTTGTAGTTATTTGGAAAAAAATAGGAAAGTTGATTCGGTTTGTAGCTACAAGCTACAAACAGCGATTCAGAA
>PCUH01000108.1:7664-7806 GCA_002770955.1 Flavobacteriales bacterium CG18_big_fil_WC_8_21_14_2_50_32_9
TAATTTCGAATATTCGAACTAAAAAATTGTAATTTACTGGTGTACGTTGCATCGCTAAAACAACATTGAAACGATAGTTTAGCTTTGCATTATGGATTAGTTTAGTTTAGCCCGTAGTTGCCATCGCTATTGCTAACGCTTC
>PCUH01000058.1:0-147 GCA_002770955.1 Flavobacteriales bacterium CG18_big_fil_WC_8_21_14_2_50_32_9
ATTAAAAACAACACAATCGTTTCTTTCCACATCACCCATTTTAGGCAACTTGGCATGCGGAAATTTTACGATTTCAGTATATGATTTTTTACCACCAACAAACGGAATCCATTCAGGAAAACTATGATGGGTAAATGGAAAGCTGAT
>PCUH01000058.1:174-7335 GCA_002770955.1 Flavobacteriales bacterium CG18_big_fil_WC_8_21_14_2_50_32_9
AGCCATTTTATTTACAAATAGAAAATCGCCACGCAATAATTTTTGTTCCATGGATGAAGTTGGAATAGTGAAAGCTTCTAAATAAAAACCTCGTATTAATGTTGCTGCAACAATGGCAAAAACAATTGCATCAGTCCATTCTCTGGAAGTAGATTTTTTATATTTCTCTGCTTCTTCATAACCAATAAATTTCACTTCTTTGTCAAACCCGATATACGGTAAGTAAATTCCAGCAAATACAATACCCAAGAAATGTTCTTTAAAAGAGGTTTTCCCTAATAATTTCATTAATTCCACAATAATTCCCATCCAAACAACAAAGCCCAAAAATGGAACATAATAGGTAATTATCCAAAGCCATGATTTTTTTACTGCTTTAACAGCAAGATAAGTAGAGTAAAAAGGAATAAGAGCTTTCCATCCTTCAATGCCTATTTTTTCAAAAATTTTATACAATCCAATGTGAGCAGCAATAAAGTATATTATTGACAGAATGATGAATGTTGAAATACTAATTTCCATAACAAAGATTAAATGATGTAATTAAAAAAGCAAATATAAATGTTTTATAATGAAAGGGTAAGGTTTTAACATTTTTTAATAGGGAGGAGGATAAAAACAATAGTTAATCGATAACCTTAAAAATCATTACTCCATAAATAGCAAACCGAACGATACGTAATAATCCATAAAGTAAATAGTTGGTTAAGGGATATTTTATAAGCCCTGCAGCAACGCTTGTAATTGAAAAAGGAACAGGTAGCAATGCTCCAACAATGATAAGTAATCCGCCCCATTTCCGCATATTTTTTACGTGTTTTGCCATTTTCACTTCCAAAAATTCATAAACAGCAGGGAAATAAGCAAAAGTTCTTCCAGCAAAATAAGAAACAATTCCTCCAAAGTAAGATAGAAGAGCTAATATCGTTAGAAAAAACCAAGAGTAATCAGTTTTGGCAGTCCAAGCAATAAAAATTTCGGGAGGAATTAGTCCTAAAATTGATTCAGAAGCAAAGAAAACGGCAAAAATACCTACAGGATGAAAGTTTTCAATAACATAACTGAAAATCTCATTTAAATCCATCACTAGAAAGTGGATACCAAGAATTGCAAGGATAAAAACAAAAATGGGTAAAATAGATTTTTGTAAAATTACTTTCAAAAAGCTATAAAATCCAGTATATACATAATATTGATGTAATAGCTGTAACCTGGATTTTTTCACCCTTTTTCGTATTAGATTCATTGCTTAAAATGAAAGCGAAGTTAAGACTATGTTTTCTTCATTAACTGTTTTCTATCATAATTTTAGTTAAACAAGGGTTAAATAACTTTATTTCAAACCATTACTTAATTTCTACCCATAAAGCAGAGAGGTTGGACTTAACAGACAGGCACTTATTCTAAAGCAGCAACTAATTTCACTGCTTCATTTGCTTCTTTTACATCATGCACACGCAATATTGAAGCACCTTTTAATAAGGCAATAGTGTTTAATACAGAAGTTCCATTTAGAGCTTGTTGAGGAGTAGTTCCTAACACTTTATTTATCATGGATTTTCTAGAAATCCCAACCAAAATAGGAAGTTCAAAAAGTTGAAAATCAGCTAAATGATTTAATAAATAATAGTTTTGTTCAAGTGTTTTTCCAAATCCAAAACCAGGGTCAATAATAATATCTGTAATTCCTTTTTTGTGAAATAAATTTATTTTTTCTGAAAAATAAAAAATTTCTTCATCCAATATATTTTTTTTTGTTTCAATCTTATGTAAATCAATGAGTTTTGAATTACTATGCATAAGAATATATGGAACTTTAAGTTGAGCAACACAAGCTATCATTTTTTTATCGAAATCACCACCTGAAATATCATTTATAATAGCAGCACCATTTTCAATACATTTTTCAGCAACAACACTTCTAAAAGTATCAATAGAAAGAATAATATCAGGAAATTCGGCAACTAATAATTTAACAACAGCAAGTGTCCGTTTAAGCTCTTCTTTTTCTGATACTTCGCATCCGTTTGGACGTGTGGAATATCCGCCAATATCAATTATTTTCGCTCCATTAGTTAGCATAAATAATGTTTTTTCGATGATTTCAGTCTCAGAAAAAGTCAATTTTCCATCAAAAAAGGAGTCAGGAGTATGGTTTAATATACCCATAATAGTTGGTTCGTCTAAATTTAATAAAATCCCTTTACAATTAATAAATTTGTTTTTCAAAAAAAATGTATCTTTCGGGTTTTCTTTTACATTTAACATAATGTCGCTTTTTTTATGCGTAAAACTAACAAACAATACGATTCCATCATAGAGATTTGTGCTGAGATATTCACAAAAAAGATGAAAGATTATGGAAGTGCGTGGCGAATTCTGCGAACAAGCTCACTTACAGATCAAATTTTTATTAAAGCCAAACGAATTAGAACGCTTGAAGAAACAGAAGTAAATAAAGTGGGGGAGGATATTCGTTCGGAATATATTGGGATAGTTAATTATTGCATAATGGCGTTAGTTCAATTAGAATTGGGGTACAAAGAGAATACAGAATTACCCTTTGATGAATCATTAAAATTGTATAATAAATATTTTGTATTAGCCAAAGAATTGATGCAAAACAAGAACCATGATTATGGTGAAGCATGGAGAGATATGCGTTTGAGTTCCTTAACCGATTTAATTTTAATGAAACTTTTGAGAACTAAACAAATTGAAGACAATAAAGGAAAAACAATAATTTCGGAAGGTATAGATGCAAATTATTTTGATATGATAAATTATGCTGTTTTTGCATTAATAAAACTTGAGAATGTGTGAATGTGTAGATGTGAGAATTATCAATTAATAATTATCAATTAACTTTACGAACTTTCAACTGTAAAAAAACATGAAAATACTAGTTAACATTTGCCGAATATTAGTTGGTTCTTTATTTATCGTTTCAGGATTAATAAAAGCCAACGACACGCTCGGATTTAGTTATAAACTAGAAGAATATTTTGAAAACGGAGCATTAGCTTATCGAATCAGAGATTGGTTTGGTTGGGATAGCTTTTCTTTAGAATTCCTAATGGAATATGCACTTGCAATTGCTATTTTTATGTGCGTTGCCGAAATTGTGCTGGGATTTGCCTTACTTTTTGGAGCAAAAATTAAATTTACACTCTACTCCTTATTAGGGTTAACCATTTTGTTTTTCTTTTTAACACTTCATACAGCAACTTGCGACCCTTTTGCAACATATAATCAGTTGACAGAAGTAGAGATTAATTCTCAAGAACATTCAATAATGTTAAACAAGGTTGAAAATAATTCAAAAATTGAAATTTTAAAACAAACCGACAAAACTATTACTTATAAAGAAGAAATGCCAGTACAATGCGTTACTGATTGTGGCTGTTTTGGAGACGCTATGAAAGGTTCTTTAGGTAGAAGTTTAACGCCTTGGGAATCTTTTATGAAAGATTTAATTTTAATACTATTAATTCTACCTATCTTCTTTTATAGAAATAAAATTAAGTCCAACACACAGAATGAAGATTTGATTTTAGGTGTTTTTGCTATTTTATTTGTAACATTATTCTCATGGATTTTTAGTTGGTATTTTCCTGTGGTTTTCACATTAATAGGGTTTGGAGGTTATTATGGATTAAAAAGAGCATTTAAAAATGATAGTAATCAATGGCTTACTTTTTTACTTTCATTTCTTATTTCGATAATCTTTATTTACTACACCTATAATCATCTTCCAGTAAAAGATTACAGAGCTTATGCAGTTGGAAAAAGTATTCCTGAACAAATGACTCTTCCAGAAGGAGCAATACCTGATGTTTATGAAAACATATTCTACTATAAAAACAAAACAACAGGAGAAACTGAAGAATTTCTCGAAAGTAACTATCCTTGGGATGATGATAACTATGAATTTGTAGATAGAACCACCAAATTAATTAAGGCAGGAGACAAAGCTACGATAACTGATTTTACTATTATTGGAGAAGATCAGTATGATTTTACAGCTGACTTTATGAACGAAGAAGGATATTTATATTTGTTTGTTGCTCATGATATTTCCAAAACAGCTGTTTCGCCCATTAAAAAAATTAATACATTTGCTGACCAATGTTTTGCTGATGGACAATATTTTATTGGGTTGTCTTCGTCATCATATGCTAATATTGAGGAGTTTAGACATCAAAACCAAACTATGTTTGATTTTTACACGTGTGATGGAATAACACTTAAAACAATAGTTAGAGCAAATCCAGGGATTGTTCTCTTAAAGAAAGGTGTAGTAATAGCAAAATGGAACGCTAATGATTTACCACAATATGAAAATGTTAAAAAAACGTATCACAAATAAAAAAGAAACACATTGTCTAAATTTATTTTAAAAAGAGTCCTTTATGGATTGTTGGTTCTAGCTGGAGTAATAACCGTTGTGTTTTTACTTTTCAATGTGTTGCCTGGAGACCCAGCTCGTATGCTAATGGGGCAACGTGCGGATGAAGAATCATTACGAGTAATTCAAAAAGATTTAGGATTAGATCAAACATTATCAACACAATTTGTAATGTATTTGAATGATTTATCTCCAATTTCAGTCCATAGTTTAGATGAAAACCATTACTTATACCTAGATGAGAATAAATATAGTTACAACAAATTATTTTCTTTTGGAGAAGATAATGTATTAGTTTTTAAAACACCCTACCTCAGGCGTTCATATCAAACAAAACGGCAAGTATCAGATATATTATTCGATTACCTACCCGAAACTGCTGTATTAGCTATTGCAGCCATGTTGTTTGCAACTTTTTTTGGAATTTTTTTTGGTGTAATTACCGCATTAATGAAAGATACATGGGTAGATAAAACACTTCTTTTTGGTTCAGTTCTAGGAATGTCAATTCCATCGTTTTACTCTGCAATAATTGTTTCTTGGTTGATAGGTTATGCCTTGCCGCAAGCAACTGGGATTAACTGGTTTAACATGACAGGAAGTTTATTTGAGTATGATGATTTAGGAAATGGTGAAATTTTAAAGCTTCGAAACTTGGTTTTGCCTGCGTTTACGTTAGGAATAAGACCTATTTCTGCCATTATGCAACTTACACGAAGTTCTATGTTGGATGTAATGTCGCAAGATTATATTAGAACAGCCAGAGCAAAAGGGTTGTCCTTTTTTGTGGTTGTAATTAAACATGCGTTGAAAAATGCACTTAACCCTGTTGTAACTGCTGTTTCAGGAATGTTTGCAAGTTTACTTGCAGGAGCCTTGTTTGTTGAAATGATTTTTGCATGGAAAGGATTAGGTTGGGTGTTGTATGACGCTCTTACTAAATATGATTTGCCTATAGTTATGGGGGGCGTTTTGTTAACTTCAACTATTTTTGTAATAGTAAATATTTTGGTTGATATTACATACGGATTACTTGATCCAAGAGTGAGAGTGAAATAGGAAGCGGGATGTGGGAAAGGAGAAATGTGAGAATGTGGAAATTCGTGTATCCGTGGCTAAAATATTAAAAACTTTACGTCTCAGCATCCCGTTCCGATAGCTATTGGTAGTTATCGAGATTGCGAAAAAAAAATGAGAGAAAGTTAGAATTAGTTTAAAAAAAATGAGAAAAAAGATAGTAGCAGGAAATTGGAAAATGAATACTTCTTTTGAGGAAGCAATAACCCTTATTGAGGAAATTAAGAAATGCACAATTTCGAATGGTTTAGAGCTAATTGTAAATCCTCCATTTGTGTATTGTCAACCCTTGGCTCAATCACTAAAATCTTCAGCCATTAAATTAGGAGCTCAAAATTGCTCCGAACACCAATCAGGAGCTTTTACTGGAGAAATAGCAGCAACAATGTTACAATCTATTGGAGTAACTTATGTAATTATAGGACATTCGGAAAGAAGAAGTTTGTTTAATGAAACAGACGAAACGATTGCAAAAAAAATAAATCAAGCCATTCATTCAAATTTACAACCTATTTTTTGTTGTGGAGAACAGCTATCAGAAAGAGAAGCAAACAATCATTTTGAAAGAGTAAAAACACAATTAGAAAACGGACTTTTTCATTTGTCAGAAACTGACTTTAAAAAAGTAATTATTGCTTACGAACCTGTTTGGGCAATAGGAACAGGTATTACGGCAACTTCAGACCAAGCACAAGAAATGCATCAATTTATAAGAACCTTAGTAAGTAAACATTACACACATGAAATAGCAGAAAATTGTTCCATACTCTATGGTGGAAGTTGTAATGCTTCAAATGCAAAAGAACTTTTTTCAAAACCCGATGTGGATGGAGGACTCATAGGTGGAGCATCACTAAAAGCAGTAGATTTTATAGCTATTGCAAATTCTTTTTAGTAAAAAATCCTTTTTTATGCATCTATCCTAATAATTGAAAAATACTTTTGACTTCTATTTTTCGTTTTTATCTATGGATTTACGATATTTGTAAGTTATTCAACTTAAGAATGAACTTTTTTAATAAACATATCACATTATTAATTGTAGTTATTACTACTTTTTTCTTGTCCTCCATAGAGCTAAAGGCTCAGTGGAAGTTAGATGTGAATGGAACAGTGAAAAATGAAGACACAAAAAAAAGATTTGAAGGTGTAACAATTACAATAAAAAGAAATGGGACAGTATGGAAAACGATAACATCACCATCTACAGGAGAGTTTACACTTGAATTGCCTCCAGATGCTATTTATCTAGTAGAATTTTCTAAACCAGGTTTCACTACAAAGAAAGTGGAGTTTTCAACTAAAAATGTACCTCCAGATGATGCTAAGTATGGATTTGAATTTCCTATGGAAATGAATCTTTTTGAAGAAGTGGAAGGCTTGGATGTATCCATTCTAAATCAACCTATCGCTAAAATTGCTTTTAATCCTTCTACTGGATATATGGATTACGATCCTTCTTATACCAAATCTATTCAAAAAGAATTAGAAAAGTTGAAAAAGGAACAAGAGGAAAAAAGAAAGCAACAAGAAGCGGAACGAAAAGAAAAAGCAAAAGAATATGCTACAATTATTGCTTCAGCAGATAAACTTTTTAGTGCAAAAAGTTGGGCAGAAGCAAAACCTTTGTATGAGCAAGCTGCTAAGTTATTGCCAAGTGAAGACTACCCTGGTGC
>PCUH01000058.1:7344-12047 GCA_002770955.1 Flavobacteriales bacterium CG18_big_fil_WC_8_21_14_2_50_32_9
GGAAAAAGCAACAATGGAATACAATGCAGCTTCATCTCATAAACCAACTGAAGCCTATCCTAAGAATAAAATCAAAGAAATTGAAACTATTGTTGCTAATGAGAAAAAAGTAGCAAAAGAATACAATGATTTATTGGTAACAGCGGATGCTTTTTTTATAAATAAAGAGTATGAAAAAGCAAAAGTTGATTTCCAAAAAGCATCAGCCTTAAAAGATTATGAAAAATATCCGAAAGATAAATTGAAAGAAATAGAAGGATTATTAGCAGAATTAGCCAAAAAAGAAGCAGCAGAAAAAGCGTTGAATGAAAAATACCAAGGGTTGATAACCGCAGCAGACAAAGCTTTAGAAGCAAAATTATACCAAGAAGCTAAAGGGAAATACAATGAAGCAGCAACAGTCAAACCTACAGAAAAATATCCCAAAGATAAATTGAAAGAGATAGAGGGATTATTGGCAGAATTAGCTAAAAAAGAAGCAGCAGACAAAGCCTTGAATGAAAAATACCAAGGGTTGATAACCGCAGCAGACAAAGCATTGGGAGCTAAATCATACGAAGAAGCCAAAGGGAAATATAATGAAGCAGCAACAGTAAAACCTGCGGAGCAGTATCCTAAAGACAAACTCAAAGAGATAGAAGGATTATTAGCTGACTTAGCCAAAAAAGAAGCAGAAGAAAAAGCCTTGAATGAAAAATATCAAGGGTTGATAACATCAGCAGACAAAGCCTTGGGGACAAAGTCGTATGAAGAAGCCAAAGGTAAATACAATGAAGCTGCTGGTCTGAAGCCAACAGAAAAATACCCTAAAGATAAATTGAAAGAGATAGAGGCTATTTTAGGAGAATTAGCTAAAAAAGAAGCAGCAGAAAAAGCCTTGAATGAAAAATATCAAGGGTTGATAACCGCAGCAGACAAAGCCTTAGAAGCAAAATCATATCAAGAAGCCAAAGGTAAATACAATGAAGCTGCAACAGTAAAACCTGCCGAGCAGTATCCCAAAGACAAACTGAAAGAGATAGAAGGATTATTGACAGAATTAGCTAAAAATGAAGCAGCAGACAAAGCCTTGAATGAAAAATACCAAGGTTTGATAACCGCAGCAGACAAAGCATTGGGGACAAAGTCGTATGAAGAAGCGAAAGTAAAATACAATGAGGCTTCAGGAGTAAAACCTACGGAGCAATATCCAAAAGACAAACTCAAAGAAATAGAAACTATTTTAGGAGAGTTGGCCAACAAAGAAGCAGCCGAAAAAGCATTAAATGCCAAATATCAGGGATTAATTGTAGCAGCAGATAAAGCGTTGGGGGCAAAGTCTTATGAGGATGCTAAAGGAAAATACAATGAAGCTGCAGAACTTAAACCTACAGAAAAATATCCCAAAGACAAACTGAAAGAAATAGATGGAATTTTAGCAGAATTGGCTAAGAAAAAAGCAGAAGAGGAAGCTTCTAAAATGGCTGAAAAGGATCGTGAAGAGAAGTATCAACAATTAATTGCTGCGGGTGATAAAGCATTAAACAATAAATCGTTTGATGAAGCAAAAAATTCCTATAATGAAGCATTGGGAGTGAAACCTGCGGAAAAATATCCCAAAGACAAACTCAAAGAAATAGAAGGATTATTGGCAGAATTGGCTAAGAAAAAAGCAGAGGAAGAAGCTGCCTTAAAAGCGGAAAAAGAAAGAAATGAAAAATACCAAGGATTGATAATTTTAGCAGACAAAGCCTTGGGAGCAAAATCATATCAAGAAGCTAAAGGAAAATACAATGAAGCTTTAGCGGTAAAAGCTACAGAGCAATATCCTAAAGATAAGATAAAGGAAATTGAAGCTATTTTAAATGAATTATCAAGCAAAGAAGAACAGGAAAAGGCATTAAATGCTAAATATCAGGGGTTGATAGCATCCGCTGACAAAGCATTGGGTGCAAAATCGTACGAGGACGCAAAAGGGAAATACAATGAGGCATTAGGACTTAGGCCTGAGGAAAAATATCCGAAAGATAAGTTAAAAGAAATAGAAAATATTTTAGCAGAAATTGCTAAAAAACAAAATGAAAGTGAATTAGAAAAAGAAGCAGAAAGAAAGAAAAAAGAATATTATCAGGCAGTGATAGCCCAAGCTGATGCAGAGTATTATGCAGATAATTTTGATAAGGCTGTAAAAAAATACCAAGAAGCATTAACAATTTATACAAATGAGCAATATCCTAAAAATCAATTAAAGGCAATAGAGGAAGCCAAAAGTAAAAAACAAAATGAACAAGCATTGAACGATAAGTATAATGCCATTATACTCGAAGCTGATAAAGGATTTAACTCAGAAACGTATGATTTAGCAAAAGTTAAATATAATGAGGCATTGAAAGTAAAGCCTTCAGAAAGTTATCCGAAAAATAGATTGGATGAAATTGAGAGAATTTTAATAGAATTAGCTAAAAAAGAAGAAATTTCAGTTACGTTGAATGCTCAAGATCAGAAAAAAAAGGAATATGATAGTTTTATTGGACTTGCTGACAAACAATTTGCAGATAAAACGTACGACCAAGCAAAATCTTTTTACCAAAAAGCATTGAGTGTTATGCCATCGGAAGAATATCCTAAAAATAAAATTGATGAAATAAATAAAATTCTTGCTGAAATTGCTGAAAAAGAAAGGAAAGAGAAAAGCGAATCACTAGCAATGAAGGCAAAGCGAGAGAAATATGAAAAACTTATTTTTGAAGGCGATAAAAACTTTATGTTAGATAATTATGATAATGCAAGCAATACTTATAAAGAAGCATTAATGCTGTTTGAAAATGAACAATATCCTAAAGATCAATTGGTGAAAATAGAGGCTGCAATTCAACGAAAGAAAGAAGAAAAAGAAGCTGAAAATATCGCAGTTACAAAAAAACCATTGCAACAAGGCGAAAGGGCAAAAATTGATGACAAACGTGAACGAGAAATTGAAGCTCGATTTGCTAAGATGATACAAGAAAAAGAAAAATCAAAAAATGATTCGTTGAATTGGTATAAAGAAAATTATGCAAAACAACAAGAAATTTTAGTTAGTTCGTCTATAGATAAAACTAACAAAGCACAACAAGACATTTTAGCAACTGTTGAGCAAATAGAAAAAGACAAGAAAGAAGGAGATAAATATCGGATGATAAATCATGAGAAATTAGAAAAGGAAAAGACTTACTATAAAGAATTTGAAACTGATTTAGTTAAAGAGTCAATAGACAAAACCAATAAAGCACAACAAGAAATTATAGCTACTGTTGAAAAGATTGAAAAAGAAAAACAAGAAGGAGATAATATTTATATTGAGAACAATAAAAACCTTCAAGAAGACATAAGTAAATTTAATCAATCTGAAAAAGAAAGAATTAAAAATGCAGACGATAGGAGAAATGTTGCAAATAGCGATGTGGTTGCTCAACAAAAAGATATAAATAAATATAACGAAATAAACGAACCTCGCTATGAGAAAAAAGTTGAAGAACTGAGTGTTTATAAAGAAGAAATTAAAGAAAACCATATAATAATGGTTGAAAATGCAGACAATAGAAGAGAGAAAAATAGAATTTTGTCAGAAGATATTAAAGTGAAAATTGCTTCAGATAATGCGGCAAGTGAGCAAAAACAAAATGAAAAGAAACAGGATGTTAAACAATTTGCTATTGATTTAAGAACTCAAGAAGAAATTAGAATTAAAGGAGCAGTACAACGTGTTGCAGACAATAGGAGATTTCTTGAAAAACTAGCTGATCAGATAGCATTGAGAGAACTGCAACAAGCAAAAAATTATAAGCTAAATGCTGAAAAAGTAGCTGCACAAACAGAAGTATATATGAAGTTGCAACAAGAAAGACATGAGGCAGAAACCAAACAAAATGCAAAAGCAAAAGAAGCACTTCTTAATTATCAAAAACAATTGGCAGAAAAACAGGTAGAAAATAAACAAAATGCAGATAAAATAAGAACAAAAAATGAAGAAGAAAATAAAATTTATAAATCGAAACTAAATGTTCCAACAGAAGAACAAACGCAAAGTAGTATAAAAGCAGCGAAACGATTAAAAGAAGAAAAACAGTTTTATGCAGATTATGGTTCTAAATTAAAATCAAATCAAATTGAGCGTTCTACAAAAGCTGATGCAGAAAAAAATGACGTTTATGTAGGAGAGAAAAAATCATCAAGTAATATCAATGAGTTTGAGAAAAAATATCCACAAGGTATTACAGAAGAAGAAAAAGAAACTGGTAATGCGATTGTGTTAACTCGAATTAAAGTAACTGATGATCATGTGGATGTATATGAAAAAATATTCTACAAATGGGGTGGCATTTTCTACACAAAAAATGGAGATAGTATTTCTCAAAATATTTGGGATAACGAGTCTATAGAAAAATGATAACAAATGGCTACTTAGCTTTATTTTAAAGAATTTAATTATTATTGATGGATTTAGAGAAGAATTTAATATTTATGCATATTCCAAAGAATGCAGGAACCACATTGGACACTATTTTAAATAGGATTTATCCCTCTGAAAGTATATTTAGTATTCATCCTGTCTCCAACAATAAACTGAATACAGATGAATTTATAAACTTAAAAGAAAGTGAAAAAAAAAAAATTCGTTTACTCAAAGGGCATATTAACTTCGGAATACATAAGTATTTAGCAGGAGAATCAGGTTATGTTAC
>PCUH01000134.1 GCA_002770955.1 Flavobacteriales bacterium CG18_big_fil_WC_8_21_14_2_50_32_9
TTACTTCATAATTCCAATCGGATAAAACGCTTAATGATGTTTTTGGACTCCATTGATAATAATATTTATTTTCTTTTTCCACTAAATATATAATCAAAGGATAAGATTGATATGGCTTTGGTTTTTCAACAGAAACTTCCACATAGTTTTTATAATTACCCTTATAAACTATTTCGTCCATTTCAATAACTAAATAATATTTTTCCAAAACAATACTATCTTCATGTGAAATAGTAAAGGTTAACTTAACCAAATTTTCTTTATTATCTTCCTTGGTATTAATTTCTAATTCGTCAAATTGAAATTCCTGTTTTATCCTATACTTACTTGGTTCATCTCTTATTGTACTAGAAGTACAACAGTAAAAAATTAAAATAACAGAAAGTGGAATTAATCTTTTCATATTTTACTTTATTCTTTTTTTTGCATTTTTACGCAGCATTAGAAAGTGCTAATAACCAAACGATAAATGTACTAAATTCTTAATTTCTACTCAAAAAAAATCTAAAATACAAACTGCTTTTTATAGAGCTATTGATTTTCAAAATTATTTACTTTATTTTTACACACTTCAATTTCTTAAACTTTGAAAATATGATACATCAAGTGAAAACGATAAGCGATTTTTATTATTATCAACTTCAGCACACTCCACGAGCAGATGCTTTTACTCAAAAAGAAAATGGTGTTTGGAAACCGCTTTCTATTCATGATTTTATTGAAAAAAGTAAGCAATTTAGTTTAGGTTTATTAAAACTTGAAATAAACAAAGGCGATAGGATAGCAATAATTTCTAATAACCGTACCGAATGGCATTTAACCGATTTGGCAGCACAACAAATAGGCGTGGTTAACGTGCCTATTTATCCTAATATCACCGAAGAAGATTATTCCTATATTTTAAATGATTGTGGAGCAAAAGTGGTTTTTGTTTCTAGTCAAGGATTACTTACGAGTATAGAAAATATAAAACAACAGGTTCCTCAATTGGAACATATTTTTACCTATGATAAAATTGATGGCAAAAGACACTATTCAGAAGTAGTAGAAATGGGTGTAGGTGGTGATTTCTCTGAAATTAAACCGCTAAAAGATAGCATCAACGAAGAAGAATTAGCAACACTTATTTACACTTCAGGAACAACAGGGAAACCAAAAGGAGTAATGCTTTCTCATAAAAATTTAGTTAGCAATGTATTGGGTTCAGAGCATCGTTTGCCTTTAGGAGATAATTACAAAGCCTTAAGTTTTTTACCCCTTTGTCATGTTTTTGAACGAATGATAGATTATTTGTTTATTTATAAAGGTATATCTATTTATTATGCTGAATCTATTGATTTAATAGCTGATAACTTAAAAGAAGTAAAACCACAATTATTTGCTACAGTTCCTCGGTTGCTCGAAAAGGTGTATGATAAAATTATAGCAAAAGGTTCAGATTTAACAGGAATTAAAAAGGCACTCTTCTTCTGGGCATTAGATTTAGGGTTGGAATATGATCCAATGATTAATAAAGGTTTTTTCTACAATTTTAAATTAAAGATAGCCAATAAATTAATTTTTAGTAAATGGAGGGAAGCTTTGGGTGGCAATGTAATAGCTGTTGTTTCTGGAGGAGCTGCTTTACAAGCACGTTTGGCTCGGGTGTTTACTTCGGCTCAAATTCCAGTATTGGAAGGATATGGCTTAACGGAAACTTCGCCAGTTATAGCTGTAAATAGCTTACAAAAAGGGGGAACAAAAATTGGAACAGTTGGAAAACCGTTGGAAAATATTGAAGTTAAAATTGCTGAAGATGGTGAAATTATAGTTAAAGGACCAAGCATTATGATGGGCTATTATAATCATCCTGAAATTACTAAAGAGGTTTTTGATGAACAAGGCTATTTTCATACAGGTGATATTGGGATTTTGGAAGATGGCTTGTATTTGAAAATAACAGACAGAAAAAAAGAAATGTTTAAAACATCAGGTGGTAAATACATTGCTCCTCAGGTTATTGAAAATAAATTCAAAGAATCACGATTTATTGAGCAAATAATGGTTGTTGGCGAAGGTGAAAAATTTGCAGCAGCGTTTATTCAACCCGATTTTTTGTTTTTGAAAGATTGGTGTGAAATTAAAAATATTGACACAACAAACAATACTTCAATGATAACTAATCCAAAAGTGATAGCTAGAATTAAGGAAGAAGTTGATAATCTAAATAAAAATTTTGCTCATTATGAACAACTTAAAAAATTTGAATTATTAGAAACTCCTCTATCCATTGAAAGCGGAGAGTTAACCCCTACACTCAAATTAAAAAGAAAGAATGTATTAGCTAAGAATAAGGAATTATACAATAAAATGTATTTAAAAGACTGATAATAATCATTGCTTTACTAAACTAATATATAGTAAATTTGTTGAAAATAAAATTGATAAACTATGAACCAAACAGGAATTTGGATAGACTCCAAAAAGGCAGTAATCATTACCTTTAAAAACAAAGAATCTAATACAAAAATTATCTATTCAGGGGTTGAAGGTAAAAATAGAGTAGATGGTGAAGGAAAAGAGTTTGGTAGATTCGGAGATCAATTTTCCACACTTGAAAAAAAGTTGGAAAAAAAATATCAATTAGAAATAATTGAATATTTAAAAGAAGTAATTAAAGAGTTAGAATCTACTGATGATTTAGTTTTGTTTGGACCAGCTCAAGTTAAAATTGAGCTTAAAAAATTAATTGAAAAGGACAATAAACTCTTGAAAAAATTGTTGGATGTTGTTGATGCAGATAGCATGACGGATAATCAGTTGGTTGCTTGGGTTAAAAAATATTATTCCATTTAGTGTTTGGATTATAATGTCCGATATCTGCGTTATGCTCGTTTTTTATCGCAGTCATCCCGTCCCGATGGTTATCGGGATTGCGAGAAACAAAAAATAAGAGGTTATTTATCGAATCAAATGAACAACACCTATTTTTTCATAGTGTTGACGTAAATTTGTAGTAACTATAATTTTCCAGGTATAGCTGTCTATAGGAGCAAGATTTCCATTTTTAGTACCATCCCAACCAACATGTTGGTCTTTGGTTTTAAAAAACAACTCTCCCCAACGATTAAATAGCAATAATTCATATTCTTCCACTCCAGAAATTATGGGTAGAAAAATATCGTTTAAGTTATCTCCATCTGGAGTAAACGCATTTGGAACATAAAGTAACAATTCGGCATATACCCAAACTATTTCAACTAATGTATCGCTACAACCAAATTCATTAATAACAATTTGTTGTACATTAAAATGACCTGTATCTTGATAAGAATGGGTGGTTGAAATTCCATTAAAAACAGAACCATCATCAAAATCAAATGTAACAACTTGTTCATGCGATAAATCTGTAATATCTATATGAGGATTAAGTATGGATAATTTAACAGGATCAACTGAAAAATTAGCTGTAGGATTAGGGTTTACAGTAATTAAATCAGCTAAATAAAATGTACTGGTATCAATGCAACCAGAATCAGTTCTAACAGTAAGAGTAACATCAAAAACGCCTGGAAATAAATAGGTGTGAGTAGGAGAGGGAGCTGTTGAGAAAGAGCCATCACCAAATTGCCAAAAATAAAATAGAGGAGTGGTTGAAAATGAATTATCGTGAAATTTAACCGAAAAAGGTTGACAACCAATTTCAGATTCAGCAAAAAAATCGGATAAAGGAACAAGATAAACACCCAATGTATCATTATAAGAACCTTCGCACCCATAATTTTGAACGGTTACACTTACTGGATAAAAACCAGTATCAGGAAAAGAAACAGTTACATTTGTTCCCGTGGCGTTTGTTGGAGTTCCTAAGCCACCAAAATTCCAATTGATAACTGCATTAGAATTAAAATTTCCTTGAGCAGTTAGGTTAAATAAATTATTAGGCAAGCATTGTCCTTGTTGAGTTGGAAAAGAAATTGTTAATTCAGAAAACATTATAAATGTAGAGAAAGCAGTATCAAAACAAACATTGCTTTGATTGGCAACCAACATTACGTTATAAGTACCACTATCAGCATAAGTATAAATTGGATTGGTTAGGGTGGAAGTATTATTATCACCAAAATCCCAAAAATAGTTTGTTGCAGAAGTACTGGCATTGGTGAAACTAGAGGTTAATCCATCACAAAAAACGGACTGAGGCACAATCTGAGCAGAAGGTGAAGGAAGAATTTTTATGGTATCTGTATAGGTTTCCGAACAACCTAAATCTTGAACAGTTAATGAAGCTAAAAAATTTCCAATACCAGCGTATGTAACTTGCTGTTGCGAGTTACTACTATTTTGAGGCGAAGCAGAAGTACTAAAATTCCAAGAAAAAATTGCATTTGGCGAAAAATTTCCTAAGGCATTAAAGGTAAATGAATTATTGTTTAAACATTGTGTGTTTTGTGGGAGGAATGAAGCATTAATAGCATCTCTAATTACATAAGTTTGATAACTCGTATCAGCACAAAAATAACCAGGATTTGCAACTAACATTATGGTATAAATTCCCGTATCTGAAAAAGTATGTGTAGGATTATAAGCTGTTGAAGTGTTGTTGGAAGAATTATTGTCTCCAAAATCCCAAAAAAATGAAGAAGCATTTAAACTATTATTGAAAAAATTTATCGTTAATCCTGTACAAAGTGTTGTTTGAGGGATTATATCGGAAACCGTATTTGTTGAGCAAGTAGTTACAATTAATAAAAAATCTCTAACAACTTCACTAATTAATATACCATTTCTATACTCTTTTATTTTTATTGCAAAAGTATAAAAACCATTAACTGTTGGAGTTCCAGATAAAAAACCTGTTTGAGAATTAATGGTAAATATAGGATTAGAAGGGATTTGATTGCTTGTGCCAAAACCAACATTCCAAGGAATTGAGATATAAGGAGGTGATGAAGGTGGATTTGGAGCTGGATTAATTTGATCTCCACCATTTGTTGGATCACCAAATTCGTAAACCAATGAATCGCCATCAATGTCAGTAGCACTTAAATCGTAGGTAAACTCGAAACCATTACACATCATTACTGGAGGTGGATTATTAAAAGTAGGGCTACTGTTGCAGGTTGCCAATCCTGGATCTGGAATTTTAACCAAATAAGTAGAACCCATATTAATTGGATTAGTAATATTGATGGCACTACCATTTCTACAGCACCGCTGATAAGCAATGGTATAGCCTCCAGCCAAAGGAGGTAAATTAATTACTATTTGGTAATCTGCTCGTTCAACACAAACATTAGGAGGTGTTATTAAACATGGATTATTTAATATTATAGGTACTGGTGTTGAACCAGGAAATGGAGCAGATAAAACATTTAAAAAATTACCACTAGCATTAAAAATTCCAATAGGAGCAAATTGATCGAATGGTGCTCCAACTCCATTACAATCTCTATAAACAGTTAAATTTATTTGATAATCATTATTACCTAAACATTGATAGGTCATTACACCGCCAACTATGTGAGAAGCTACAGCTTGTTTGACAGAAAAAATGGAAATAATAAAAAGACCAATAACTAAAAAGATATTAGAAAGTCCTCGAGAATTACTATAAAATAAGGTGAAGAGCATTTAAATAATTAATTCATTGCTATTTAAGCGTTAAAATCAAGCAATAAATCTACGAATGTTTTTGAATAATTAGATAATTAATTGGAATAAAAATAATTCCACTATCAAAAAGCTATTAAAAATAAAATAATTAAAACTAATATTTTTAATTATTTTTGTTTCCCAATAAAAAAAGATAGCAAAGATGAAAATTGAAATGGTTGATTTAAAAAACCAGTACCTTCCTATAAAATCAGAAATAGATAACGCAATTCAACGTGTTATTGATTCTACTAATTTTATTAATGGAGAGGAAGTTAAACTGTTTCAACAAGAATTAGCAACTTATTTAGGTGTAAAACACGTAATTCCTTGTGCAAATGGTACAGATGCACTTCAAATTGCACTGATGGCATTAGGCTTAAAGTCGGGAGATGAAATTATTACTTCTGATTTTACTTTTGCCGCAACCGTTGAAGTTGTTGGACTTTTGCAATTAAAAGTGGTCTTGGTTGATGTTGATGCTGATACATTTTGCATTGATACAGAAAAATTAAAAAAAGCAATTACTCCAAAAACTAAAGTGATTATTCCTGTTCATTTATTTGGGCAATGTGCCAATATGGAAGAGATTATGTTAATTGCTCTTGAAAACAATATTTTCGTTATTGAAGATACGGCACAGGCAATTGGAGCAACTTACACCTTTAATAATGGAAAAAAATTCAAAGCAGGTACAATTGGCAAGATAGGAACAACATCATTTTTTCCTTCTAAAAATTTAGGCTGTTATGGAGATGGAGGAGCGTTGTTTACCAATGATGATAACATTGCCGAAATTTGTCGTTCCATAGTAAATCATGGAATGAAAGTGCGCTATTATTATGATAGAATTGGTGTAAACTCTAGGTTAGATTCAATTCAAGCAGCAATTCTGCGAGTTAAATTGCCATTATTGGATAGCTACGCAGCAGCAAGAAACGCAGCAGCCAGTTATTATGATACTGCTTTTGCCAATCATCCAAAACTAAAAACACCTTTTAGAGACAAAAAGTCATCTCATGTTTTTCATCAATACACCCTTGTTGGTTGTGGAATTAACAACTTTGAAATCCAAAAAAAACTTCAAGAAAAAGATATTCCTTGCATGATTTATTATCCAGTTCCTTTACACACACAAGAAGCCTACAGAACAACAGAAATGAAGGAAGAAAATTTTGAAACAACCAATGCCCTTTGTAAATCTGTATTTTCCCTACCAATGCATACAGAATTGACAGAAGAACAGTTGAAATATATAACCATTACGTTATTAAAAGTTGTGGATAAAGTTAGTTAATATAAGCAATTTTA
>PCUH01000081.1:0-7220 GCA_002770955.1 Flavobacteriales bacterium CG18_big_fil_WC_8_21_14_2_50_32_9
TATCCATTTACCACTACCAAAATATGTGCTTTCAAGTTTGGAATTAAAAAATCACTAACATCAATTTTTTCAAGTTGACCCAACGTGTAGCTATTGTTTACAATTTTGCCCACACGTGTATATTTCCAATATTCTGTTTTAGAAGTAGGAAAATCCAATTCGTTGAGCTCGTTTTGGGCAATCTTTCGTAAACCTTCAAAATAGCTATCTTCATTAAATTGAAGCGAGCTTAATGCGGCTAAAAAAGTATCTTTTTTTGTGATTTCTGCTGTTGTCATTGTAATTATTTTCTAATTTCTATCGTCATTGCGAATGGAACGCTCCTTGTTACCGTCATTGCGAGTGGAGTGCAACGGAACGAAGCAATCTGCCTAAACGATAGACTGATTGCTTCAGCTCCTACGCTCTTTTCCTACGCAAAGGCTTCGCAATGACGTACCTCCTCTAATTTCTAATTTTTAATTCGTTTTTTATCCAATCATACCCTTTTTCTTCTAATTCCAATGCTAGTTCTTTTCCTCCAGATTTAACAATTTTTCCATCGTATAAAACATGTACAAAATCAGGTATAATATAATCTAACAATCGTTGGTAATGCGTAATAACAATGGTTGCATTGTTTGGTGATTTTAGTTTGTTCACCCCATTGGCAACAATTCTTAAGGCATCAATGTCTAATCCTGAATCGGTTTCATCTAAAATAGCCAATTTAGGCGTTAGCATTGCCATTTGGAAAATCTCGTTTCTTTTCTTTTCACCACCAGAAAATCCTTCATTTACTGAGCGGTTGGCTAATTTAGCATCTAATTCTACCAAAGCAGATTTCTCTTTAACCATTGCTAAAAATTCTTTTGCAGAAACAGGCTCCATACCTTTGTATGCTCTGGTTTCGTTAATGGCTGTTTTCAAAAAATTAATGTTGCTCACTCCAGGAATTTCAATTGGATATTGAAAAGCCAAAAACAATCCTTCTCTAGCCCTGTCTTCAGGAGCTAAATCCAGTAAATCTTTACCATCAAATTCTACTGAACCTTCAGTAACTTCAAATTCTTCTCTTCCAGCTAAAACAGATGATAAGGTACTTTTGCCAGAACCATTAGGGCCCATGATAGCGTGAACTTCACCAGCTTTAATTTCTAAATTAATTCCTTTTAGTATTTCTTTGCCCTCAATACTGGCGTGTAAATTTTTTATTTTAATCATTTTGCTTATTTTTTAACAAGGGAGCATGCTCCCTTGTTGTTATACTTTTGTTTTTGATAAAGGGTCATGTCCCCTTGTTAAGTTAGCTACATAAGCCCCTCCTTCGGAGGGGTTGGGGAGGCTTATCCCACACTTCCCTCCAAACTAATTTCCAACAGTTTTTGAGCTTCAACAGCAAATTCCATAGGTAATTTATTTAACACATCTTTACAATATCCATTAACAATAAGGTTGATGGCTTTTTCGGTGCTTATTCCACGTTGATTACAGTAGAATATTTGGTCTTCTCCAATTTTTGAAGTAGTTGCTTCATGTTCTAATTTTGCAGTGCTATTTTTTACTTCAATGTAAGGAAACGTATGAGCTCCACATTTGTCGCTCATCAACAACGAATCACATTGAGTAAAGTTCCTGGCATTGGTAGCGTTTTTGTGTATTTGCACTAGTCCTCGGTAAGAGTTATTACTATGTCCTGCCGATATTCCTTTAGAGATGATGGTACTTTTAGTATTTTTCCCTAAGTGAATCATTTTTGTTCCTGTATCGGCTTGTTGGTAATTGTTGGTTACAGCAACCGAATAAAACTCTCCAATAGCATTATCACCTTTTAAAATACAAGAAGGGTATTTCCAAGTAACGGCAGAGCCTGTTTCCACTTGTGTCCAACTAATTTTTGAATTGTTGTGGCAAATTCCTCTTTTGGTAACGAAGTTGTAAATTCCACCTTTACCATTTTTATCACCTGGATACCAATTTTGAACGGTAGAATATTTTATTTCTGCATCGTCTAATGAAATTAATTCCACAACAGCTGCGTGCAATTGATTTTCATCTCTCGATGGAGCGGTGCAACCTTCGAGGTAACTCACATAACTTCCTTCATCAGCAATTAAAAGCGTTCTTTCAAACTGCCCCGTGTTGGCTTCGTTTATTCTAAAATAAGTTGAAAGCTCCATGGGGCAACGCACTCCTTTTGGAATGTAGCAAAAAGAACCATCGGAAAAAACAGCTGAATTTAAAGCTGCATAAAAATTATCTGATGGAGGGACAACTGTTCCCATATATTTTTTAACTAAATCGGGATGGTTTTTGACTGCCTCGCTAAACGAACAAAAAATAATACCTAATTCTTGTAATTTTTCTTGAAAAGAAGTTTTTACCGAAACCGAATCGAACACAAAATCGACAGCAACGCCCGAAAGCGCTTTTTGCTCATCCATAGAAATACCGAGTTTATCCATTGTAGCCTTCATTTCTGGGTCAACTTCATCCCAACTTACTTCTTTTTTGCCTTTAGGAGATGAGTAATAAGAAATAGCTTGAAAATCTATTTCAGGATAACTTACGTGAGCCCAGCGTTTTTCAACCATTGTTTTCCAATGAGCAAATGCTTTTAATCTAAAATCGAGCAGCCATAGAGGTTCTTCTTTTTTTGATGAAATTAAACGCACCACGTCTTCATTTAATCCTTTTGGAATAACTTCCGACTCAATATTACTTGTAAAACCGTATTTGTATTCTTGGTCTTTAAGTTCTTTTTTTAATTCGTCTTCTGTCATAAAATTTGAGATTGGAAATTTGAGATTTGAGATTAGAAATTAATTATTTTCAGATTTATCTTTTGTAATATAAACTTCTTGGTCTTCCTCAAATTTGTATCCTTTAATACCTGTTTGTTTTAAGTAAGTAATAAATCCGTTTAGTTGTTTTGATATTTGGTTAGATTTATTAATTAATTTTTTGAAAAGTTCTTCATCAATAAATCTTCTATCATAAATTCTGTAAAGTTGAGACCTTGTTTCACCACAAGAACCTTTAGAAAATCCTAAAAACTGAATAAATTCTTTTGTTCCGCCTCTCTCGAAACCCTCTGCAATATTGTCCATAATTGAACCTGATGCTCCATCAATTTGATCACGTAATTTCCAACTATTCTTTAACGGAGTAGTATCAATTATATCATATATTTCTTTACAATATTCTCGAGAAAGTTTCCAAACCTCTAAATCTTCAAAATTTTTGTAAGTAGCCATAATCTCTAATTTCTAATTTCCAATCTCTAATTCACAAAGAGAAACTCTCCCCGCAACCGCAAGTTCTGTTAGCGTTAGGATTTTTAAAAATAAAGCCTTTACCATTTAATCCACCTGAAAAATCAAGTTCTGTTCCAGCAAGGTATAGGATGCTTTTTTTATCGCAGACTATTTTTACTCCTTTGTCTTCAAATGCTTTATCATTTTCGGTCATAACATGATCGAAAGTTAATTCATAGGTTAATCCTGAGCAACCACCACCCTTTACACCAACTCTTATAAAGCTGCCTTCTGGTGAATTATCTTCTTGCATTAGCCTGATGGCTTGTTTTTTTGCGTTTTCTGAAACTGTTATCATAATAGTCTTATTTAGATTCATTCTAAATTAGGACAAAAGTACCGAAAAAATGGTATTTAACACAAAAAAAAAGTAGAAAAAGTAAAGAATTTTTATTTACAGTTCAATTTATGATTTTCTTACTTTTGTGGTATGTTAGAAGATAAAAATGATAAACCTCTTGGTAAACTCGATGAATTAGGAGAGTTTGGGTTGATAAAACACCTCACTGATAATATTGTATTAAAAAACCCCTCAAGTTTGAAAGGAGTTGGAGATGATGCTGCTGTAATTGCTCCATCTAAAAACAAGCAAACGGTGCTAACCACAGATATGCTAGTGGAAGGCATTCATTTTGATTTGCTTTATACACCTTTTAAACATTTAGGATATAAAGCAGTAACAGTGAATTTATCTGACGTTTACGCCATGAATGCTCATCCAAAGCAAATTACAGTTTCATTAGCGGTATCTAATAAAATTTCAATAGAAGCATTAGAAGAGTTGTATGAAGGTATTTTGTTGGCGTGCGAAATTCATGGAGTAGATTTAGTTGGTGGAGATACAACATCATCCGTTTCTGGGTTAATTATTAGCATTACTGCATTAGGCGAAGCAAAGAAAGAAGACCTTGTTTATAGAAATGGAGCGAAAGAAAATGATTTAATTTGTGTTTCGGGCGATCTAGGTGGAGCATTTATTGGACTTCAGTTATTAGAAAGAGAAAAACAAATTTTTAATGAAAATCCATCCATTCAACCCGATTTTTCGGGATATGATTATGTATTGGAAAGACAATTAAAACCCGAACCTCGAAAAGATGTGATAGATATGTTTGAAGAACTGGGGGTTAAACCTACTTCTATGATAGATATTTCTGACGGATTATCTTCAGAACTTATCCACATTTGTCAGCAATCAGGAGTGGGCTGTTCCATTTATGAAAATAAAATTCCTATTGATCCATCAACAGTGATAGGTGCAGAAGAATTAAAATTAAACCCTACGGTTTGTGCTTTGAATGGGGGAGAAGATTATGAATTGCTATTCACCATATCATTGGATAATTACGAAAAAATCAAGGACCAAAAACGTGTTGCTATTATCGGACACATTACTGCTGATAAAGAAAAATATCAATTGGTTTCTAATGATGAAGTGGTACATCCGCTTACTGCTCAAGGATGGAATGCGTTGTTAGGAGGGAATTAGTTTGTAAAATATTTTTAGTAATTTCGTAGTGTGAAAATGTTTCGAACCATACTTAGTTTACTTTTAGTTTTTACGCTGCTTAATACTTATGTTGGTAAGACTATTCACGAATTATTTTTTCATCACGAAGGTGTGTATTGCGATGCTGTAAATGAAAAGCATTTTCATACTATTGAATATCACGGAGAAGATTTAGTTTGTACGTTCAACTTCTCTGCATCACATGAAGCGAACGATAAAAACCACCATTTTTTTAGTTTCTTAAACGAAAAAACCATTATTAGTGAATACTTAACGGATTTCATTAATAAACACATTGATAGAAATACTCCTCTTAGAGGACCTCCTTGTGCTTAACCCGCTTTATTCATGCAAAAACGAAGCAAATTGTATGAATGTGCGAAGGGTTGTAGGATACAAAGCGTTTAATCCCGATTTTTCGGCACGTTAAAAAATCAATATTTTTAACTTATCAAAGTTCTAATAGCAAATTGCTGTGAGAACTATTTTCACAACTAATTTAAGCAAGATGAAGGGTTTATTGCTCTCAATTTTGTTGTGCATAGTTAGTCAATCTGTGGTGTTTACACAAACATCTTCTTGCGAGTTTACGCTTTCAGGAATTGTAATTGACGAACATGATCAACAAGCGTTATCTTATTCTACAATTTATATTGTTGAATTAGAAAAAGGATATATTTCCGATATAAACGGTGTTTTTGTCGCACCCAATTTGTGTAATCAAACCTATACATTGGTTATTGGTCATATTGGTTGTGAACCTGATACAATGAAAATATTGATTACCCAACACACTAAAAAAACCTTTTATTTAGAACATCATATTGAGGAATTAAAAGAATTTGCTATCATAGAAAATGAAATAAAACCGCTTAGTTCTGTTGTAAAAAAAGAACTTTCTCCAGAAGAGCTCAGTAAAACCAGAGGAAGAACCTTAGGCGAAAGCATGAAAGAACTTACTGGAGTTACAACATTTACTACTGGAAATTCTATTTCTAAACCTGTAATCCACGGAATGCACAGCGATAGAATTCTTATTCTAAATAATGGTATTCGGCAAGAAGGACAGCAATGGGGAAGTGAACATGCTCCTGAAATTGATCCTTTTATTGCCAATAAATTAAGTGTGGTAAAGGGTGCTCAAAGTGTCCGTTATGGTGCAAATGCTATTGGTGGTGTTGTGTTGGTAGAACCTGCCGACTTACCCGACAGTTCAGGCATAAATGGCGAAATTAATGCTATTGGTTCTTCTAACGGACAACAAGGAGTTAGTTCGGCTATGTTAGAAGGAAAAAGCAACAAACTATTAGGCATTGCTTGGCGTATGCAGGGTTCTCTGAAAAAAAGTGGAAATGTACATACTCCCAACTATTTTCTTAAGAATACTGGTGTGGAAGAACAGAATTTTTCGTGGACGTTGGGGCTGAATAAAGAAAAATACGGTGTGGAGCTATTTTACAGTCAGTTTAACTCCATTATTGGCATTTTTTCGGGTGCTCATATTGGAAATCTTACTGATTTACAAACTGCTTTTGTTTCCGAAGAACCGTTAGAAAAAGCTGATTTCACTTACGATATAGAGCGTCCTTATCAGAAAATTGAACATGAATTATTTAAAGTAAAAAGTTATGTGGCTACTGGAAAAGTAGGAAAATTAGAGTTGGTTTATGCCCGTCAGTTTAATTTGAGAAATGAGTTTGATAAACACCTGCCTCGAAGTGGAGATAAAGACCCAAATGTCCCTGAACTTAAATTTGGTTTAACCACACACACGGGCGACTTAATTTGGGAACACGAAAGAGTTAAAAAGTTTAAAGGCTCTATTGGTGTTGGAGGAATTTATCAGGGAAACACAACGGAAGGTAGAAATTTTATTCCCAATTTTATTAAATACAGCTCGGGTATTTTTTGGATAGAGAACTGGACAAGTAACAATTACAAACTCCAGATTGAAGGTGGTGTACGATACGATAAAATTTACCAACAAGCTTACATTTGGGAAAAACAAGAACTAACCGAACCTGATTTTAACTATGAGAATTTTTCTGGAACAATCGGTAGTGTTTACAAGCTTACGAGTGCCATAACTTTGGGATATAACTTTGGTTCAGCTTGGCGTCCACCAGGGATAAACGAGTTGTTTAGCGATGGTGTCCATCATGGTGCTGCTGCTGTAGAAATTGGCGACAGAACGCTTTCTCCCGAAAAGGCTTATAACAACCTTATTTCTGTAGAATATCGGGCTGAAAAACTGCTAATTCAACTGGAAGGCTATTACAACCACATTGCTGATTATATTTATCTAGCTCCTGAGTTACCGCCAACACTAACCATTAGAGGTGCTTTTCCTACTTTTAGATACAAGCAAACAACTGCTACATTTAAAGGTGTGGACACAAAAGTGAACTATCATT
>PCUH01000081.1:7257-7908 GCA_002770955.1 Flavobacteriales bacterium CG18_big_fil_WC_8_21_14_2_50_32_9
GAATGGCTATACGGCATTCCTTCCGATAGATTTGAAAATGGTATTAACTTTCATGTAGATAGTTTAAAGTCATTAAAAAATTTATTTGTAGGTATTTCGTTGCAACATGTGTTAGAACAAACCCGATTTGAGGCCGGTTCTGATTTTGTGCCACCACCAAAAGGGTATGAATTGCTAAGCTTACAAGCCGGATTGGAAATTCCATTATACAAAACCAAAAAACAAACTGTGCCGCTAATTATCGGGATGCAAATCAATAATTTATTAAACACCACTTATCGTGATTATCTTAACAAATTCAGGTATTATAGCGATGAGATGGGTAGAAATTTTATACTACAATTAAAAACAACATTTTAAAATAAAAAAATATGCAAACAATACAAAAAATAACCAAAGCAAGTTTATATCTATTCTTAGCTGCCACCTTAATGGTGGGTTGTAAGAAAGATAAGGATTCTCCTAAGCCAAACAATCCAACTCCTCCTGCTAATGAAGAAGAATTGATTACTACTGTTAAAATTACATTTGTAGATACCGCAGGTGTTGAGCCAACAGTAACTGTATTTTTTAGAGATCCTGATGGTGATGGTGGAAATGCGCCAACACAATTTGATACCATTAGATTAGCTGCTAATAGTGTGTATAATG
>PCUH01000081.1:7973-8561 GCA_002770955.1 Flavobacteriales bacterium CG18_big_fil_WC_8_21_14_2_50_32_9
CATTTTTTGCTTCACGCCTACTAATGTGAATCTAAACATTATCAGAACAGATTCTGATGGTACTTATGAAGTAGGTTTAGCTTCTCAATGGATTGTAGGAAATACCTCTGTTGGAACCACTCAAGTGGTTTTAAAACACCAACCGGGTGTAAAAGACGGCACTTGTTCCCCAGGAGATACGGATGTGGAATTGAATTTTGTTACTGAAATTCAGTAATTAATATCTTCCTAAATTTTACCTTATCTAAGCGTAGCAAATGCTACGCTTTTTTATTTCTTTAGATTTCATCTATCTCAAGTAAACTTTCTAAGTTAGCAAAATTAGTAGCACTAGAATATAAATATTCGTAATCATTTGCAACCCATCCTGCTCTTACCGGATTTTGATGAATGTAATTTATTCTACTGTCAATCATTTCATTTGAAGTTAATTCAACAGCATGGTTTTCATGTGTCCAAAACTGCAATTCGTTATTACGTTTGTTGTATTTTGCATGATATTTAAAAATTAACATTAACCATTCTTTTCTGCTTTCATTTTCTGCTTCAATAGTTTCTAAAATTGTTGTTGATGTATGTCTTTTAAAG
>PCUH01000230.1:0-7169 GCA_002770955.1 Flavobacteriales bacterium CG18_big_fil_WC_8_21_14_2_50_32_9
GGGAGGCTAATTTCGTTCCCCAACTCCAAGCCAATAATAAAACAGCCAACGCAGCAAAAACTCGTCCTATCCAATCGCCTGATTGCGTATAAAAAGTTTGTTTGTTATTCAGATTTATCGTTCCTTTTAGTGCTTCACTTTTCCACCAAGTTGATTGCTGAATTATATCTCCTCGTTGGTTTATAAATCCTGAAATTCCTGTGTTGGCACTTCTAGCAATGCTTCTTCGGGTTTCAATCGCTCTCAACCGAGCATAAGCCAAATGTTGTTTGTAGCCTGGTGAATCATCCCACCAGCCATCATTGGTAATGATAAAAACCGCTTGAGCTCCTTTTTTTACATAAGTTGAAAAATATTCTCCATAAATAGATTCATAACAAATTACAGGAGCAATTCTTATGCTGTCATTTATAAAATTAAATGCTTCTTTTTCAACACCTAAACTTCCTATTGTTCCACCCAAATTAATAGCAAAACTTTCTAGAGGACTAAACAAAGTTGGATAAGGAATTTTTTCCACTCCCAATACCAATTTAGATTTGTGGTAAATTTGCATTTTAGTTCTATTATTAAGTTGCAAAGCGGAATTATATGCATCATACCAACCTCCTGTTTGCCTGTCGTATCGAACTGTTGGTGTTGGTTTATGATCGCTTTTTGGGTATTCAATGTAGGTGGAAGCTCCTATTACAAAAGTGAGGTTTTTAAAATTGGAAATCCATCTGTTTATCGCTTGCAATCCATAACTTTCTTCGGGATAATTTTCAACAAAAGCCCTTGGAATAGCTGTCTCAGGTGCTACGAGATAAGCGGTTTTGGATGTTACTTTTTTGGATGCCAATTCCAAAATTTTTGTTATTTGTTCTTCTTCGGTTAAACCTCCAAACTTTTCGACATAAGGATCAATGTTGGGCTGAACAATTACTATTTCAATAGGATTTTCAGTTTCTATGTAGTTGTTGTAAGTAATAAAAGAATAAATAATAGGAGTAAGAATAACAGCTATAGTAACAATAATTATTTTTATTTCATTTCGTAATTTATACTCAAACTTAACAGATTTTCGGGAGAAAAGATGATTAGTTTGAGTTATGCCGCAACCGAAATGTTTTTTATTTTTCGGAAATCCATTTGTTAGCGGTATATTTCCATTAATTAATTTCAGTAAGAAATAAAAAAATAATAAATTCACAAGCAATACCCAAAATGAACCACCTAAAACACCCGTATATTCATACCATTGAATAATTTTTGGCTGATTGGCAAAGGCATTCCCAAGTGTGTTCCAAGGATGTGAAAATTCCCAATTATAATGTACCCATTCAAAACCTATCCAAAAAACCACCAAAGCGATATAACCTCTTTTGTTGCCCAACTGTTTTTTTGCAGCGTGAAACCATAAAAAAATAGTTGCCATAAAAAGTGAGTAGAGTACCTCAGCCATTATCACTCCTCCTTCCGATGAATACCAAATCCACCAAGTGGTGAAGGTGTTAAAAATTAAAAAAGAAAGGTAGGCATAGCAAAATAAAAGCAATGACGTATATCTTTTAGATTGTAACGAAACAATATGTTCTACATATAATAATGGTAAAAAACCAATAAAAATCAAAAACGTAAAACCGCCTGTTTCTGGCCATGCTAACCCAAGCAACAAACCACTTAAAATAGATAATCCTGTTAGTTTAATGTTCATAAAATCTCAATGGTTAATAATCAATGGTCAATAGTCAATGGTCAATGGTTAATAGTTAATGGTTAATAGTCAATGGTTAATGGTTAATAGTCAATGGTTAATAGTCAATGGTCAATGGTTAATAGTTAATGGTTAATAGTCAAAAATCAAAAATCAAATAACAAATGGTTAATCGTAATTCGTAATTCGTAAATCGTAATTCGTAAATCATTAGACTTCCATTTTCATGCGCAGTAATTTTGTTAGTTTGAGTGCCACATCCAAAAATAAAATTTTAGGATTGGCATTTCGTTCGATATGATAAACAGCATCATTAAATAATTCAATGGTGTCCAAACAATTTGTTCCGTGAATGTAGGGGGCAAATTTTTTTAAAAATTCAGCTTCTTTACTGTTTTTTTTAGATAGTGCAGCATCTCCATAATTCATAATTAAACTTTCTCTAAACAAATGCAATCCATAAATTAGAAATTGTTTTTGTTTTTCTCTTCCTATTTTTGCTATTTCATCAGTCCATTCAATTAAACCGGGTACATTGCCAACAAAAGCAGATCGCATAAGTTGAACAAACGTATGTTGAAAAAACTCAGTATCATCACCTTTTTCAATAATGCGAATAAGTTGATTTACATTTCCATCAGATAAACGAGCTATATTTTCGGCTTCATTCTTAGGTAATTGATATTTTTCAATAATATAATCTGTCAATTCTTTTTCATCAATGGGGTTTAATTTTACGAGCTGAACGCGAGAAATTATTGTAGGTAAAAGTTGCTCTGCAAATGATGCGACAAGTAAAAACAAGGTTTTTTTAGGTGGTTCTTCTAAAATTTTTAATAATTTATTTGAAGAAGATGCATTCATTTTTTCTGGAAACCAAATCAACATAATTTTATATTCAGCTTCATACGTTTTTAGACTAAGGGCTTTTAATATGTCACTGCTTTCTTTAGTGTTAATAAGCAATTGCTTGTTGCCTGTTTCAGCAATTTCTTGCCAATCAGTTAAGGTAAAATAAGGGTTTTTTAAAAATGCTGCACGCCAACTTTCTAAAAAATTGGCACTTACAGGGTCTTTCTTTACTTTTTCATTGGTTGCAACAGGAAAAACAAGATGTAAATCGGGATGAACTAATTTTTGAAATTTAATACATGATGGACAAGTACCACAAGAGTCTTCTGCACCTTTTTGTTGGCAATTTACATATTGTGCATAAGCCAGTGCCATAGCTAAATTACCACTTCCCTCTTTTCCCAAAAATAATTGGGCATGGCTAATTCTATCATTATTTATGATGTGAAGAAGTTTTTTCTTTGTTTCTCGATAACCAACTATATCTTTAAAAAACATCTTTTTTTTAAATTTTTATTTTGTTAATTAAAGGGCTAAATTAAGAAGAAATTTTACCTTTGCAACTTTAAAATCATTCTTATGCAAACGATAGATAACTACAATTTCTCAAACAAAAAAGCCATCGTACGAGTGGATTTTAACGTGCCTTTAGACAAAGTTACGTTAGAAGTTACCGACAACACACGAATTACAGCAGCAATCCCTACTATAAAAAAAATTTTAAATGATGGCGGGTCTGTAGTTTTAATCTCACATTTAGGCAGACCCTCAGGAGGCTACGAGGATAAGTTTTCGTTGAAACACATTGTTTCTGTTGTGGAGTCAGCTCTTGGTCAACAAATTATTTTTGCTGGCGATTGTATTGGAAAGTCCGCTTTTGAAATTACTAGCAATGCAAAACCAGGAGATGTTATTTTATTAGAGAATCTTCGATTTTATAAACAAGAAACTTCAGGAGATGATACCTTTACCAAACAATTAGCAAAACATGGCGATGTTTATGTAAATGATGCTTTTGGAACTGCTCATCGTGCTCATGCATCCACAACTGTTTTAGCAAAGTATTTCCCCAACGATAAAATGTTTGGATATCTCATTGAAAAAGAAATTGAAAGTGTGGACAAAGTGCTTAATAGCAACCAAAAACCTTTAACAGCCATTGTTGGTGGAGCAAAAGTTTCTTCAAAAATAACCATCATTACTCAATTACTTAATAAAGTAGATTATTTGATTATTGGTGGAGGAATGGCTTATACTTTTGTTAAAGCTCAAGGTGGCAATGTAGGAAATTCATTGGTTGAAGATGATCATTTAAGTACAGCTCTTGATATAATAAAAAAAGCACAAGAAAAAGGAGTTCAATTGTTACTTCCAATTGATACTGTTATTGCCGATAGTTTTAGTAATGATGCCAACATTAAAACCTGTGCTATAGATGCTGTTCCAGATGGTTGGTTGGGATTAGATATTGCCTCATCATCTATTGAATTATTTAGAAAAGCTATTTTATCTTCAAAACTAATTTTGTGGAATGGACCCATGGGCGTTTTTGAGATGGAAAATTTTCAACAAGGTACCATTGCTATTGCACAAGCCATTGTGGAGGCAACAGAAAATGGAGCGTTTTCTTTGGTTGGTGGTGGCGATTCTGTTGCAGCCATTAATAAATTTAATTTGGCAGACAAAGTGAGCCATGTGAGTACGGGTGGGGGAGCAATGTTGGAATACCTTGAAGGAATAACTTTACCTGGAATTGCAGCAATTTTGGAGTAGCAAAAAATGCATTAACTTTTAATTTCTCTAAGTATCCCAACTACTTCAATAATGTTATTATCGTCATCAAGTTTAGGAACAACCGTTTCTTCTATCCAAATATAGTCATCTTTCCCTAAAGGTTTAACCCTGTATTTTAAAGATATTCTTTTTTTGGTATTAAATAAAGTAACTTTTTTTGCTTTCATATCAGGAATATCATCAGGATGATAAAGTTTTTGAATTTTATTTTGTGCTTCAGGAGTAACGAACTCGTGTTTCTTTATTCCAAAAATACGTTCTATGAAAGGGCTAACATATTCAAAACTTGCTGCTCCTTCCGGAGAATACTTAACTAAGTAGATAAATTCTTCCAAATTATCTAATATGAATCGATATTGTTCGTATGTTGAAGCTATTTTTTCGTCAAATTTTTTCTTTACATCTATGTTTCTTATTTGTAAAATATAGTAATTGTTTTTTTCAGCATTAAAAGGTGAAAGAAAAAGATGTCCCCAAAATGGATTTCCTTTTGGTGTTTTAAATAGAATTTCGTCATTAAAAAAGCCATGTTCATTAATTTGTTGCTTAATTTCTACACGATTTTTATTCACATATTGTTCATCTGCAAATAAAGTGTAATAGTTAGTGTTTATAAACTCTTCTGAATTTAAAATATCAAACACTTTTGAAGTCCTTTCGTTTGCATCAATTACTTCTTTTGAAAAAAAATCGACCAATAAAATAGCGTCTTTCGTATTGTTTATTAACGATTTCATTATGGAAGAATTGCTATTTACACTTCGAATTAAATCTCTTCGTTGAAGTGTTACAATATAACTTAATGCAAATGAAAATAGGAATAAAAATGTAATTAATCCAATAAATTTGAACGATTCGTTAGAGGATAAAAGAGAAATAACAAGAGCAACAAAAACGAATGAGCCAAAAGTTATTAATTTTTTTGGTGTCGGAACAACCTGAAAAATAAGTATGAAAATTGTCATCATCACAATGATATATTCTCTTTGAAAATCAATGTTATAAGCTATAAATAACATCATCCAGCAGGAAACAATTAAAAAATAACTCAGTAATTTATAAATCAGTTCGTTTTTAAGTTTAGAGAAAGTTAGCCCATAAAAAACAACACATATCCCTGGAAGTGAAAATGCCATTGTTAAATAAAGCACATCTGATGTGAAAAATGAGGTAAAAAACCCATAAACGACAGTTAGCATAAACGCTCCTAAAGTCCCTTTTCGAGCCATTCGTTTACTTTTTTCTGCAAAATCACTTTTATTTCCTGTTTTAAAGATGCTCACGCTCATTTTTTTATTGATTTGATGAATTTAGATGTACTAATTCAAACCGCTAAGATTTTGGAAACCTTGGTGGTTTATTAGTTGTGTTTTTTTAATTTGAATTACGTAAATTATCATTTTTAGTTATGCAAAAAAAACTTCCTTAGTCAAACCGTATGGCTTTTACAGGAGAAATTTTTGTAATCACATAAGAAGGTATTATTAACATTAAAACGCAAATGACTAATGTTCCTATGTTTAGCAAAATTATGTTTATTATTTCTAATTTTATAGGAACTTCCGAAACATAATACGATTCTTCGGGAAGTTTAATAAATCCAAACTTTAATTGTAATAAACATAATCCGATTCCAATCAGATTTCCCCAAAACAATCCTCGAACAATAAGATGTATGGCATTGTAAATAAAAATCCAGCGTACATTCCAGTTGGGCATTCCTAATGCTTTTAAAATACCAATAGTTCCTGTTCGTTCTAAAATTAAAATCAACAAAGCAGAAATTATATTGATAACTGCCACAATAACCATTAAAATGATAATGATAATCACATTCAAATCTTGCAAATCTAACCAATTGAAAATATCAGGATTTTGTTCTTTTATTGTTTTTGAATGTAGTGCATATCCTATGTTGTTGTAAATGTAATCATCTAATTTGTCAATGTTTTTGTAATCGTCAATAAGCACTTCAAAACCTCCCACCTGATTTTCGTCCCAACCGTTTCGCTTCTGAATGTGTGCAATGTCAGTAATTACCATTAAATTATCAAATTGCTCCAAACCAGATTGATAAATTCCTGAAACGAGAAAATCCTTTGGACGTAATTGCCCGTCTTCTTGTATAAAATAAATAAACATTTTGTCATTAACTTTCAATTTCATTTTGTTGGCAATGGTTTTTGATAACAAAATGGCATTGTTCATTTTTCCTTCTTCAATGGCAAAAGAAGTCCCTTCAACCATTTTTTGATTAAAAAATTCCCAATCGAAATCACTTCCAATTCCTTTTACCACAACACCATAAATTTCTTCATTGGTTTTTATAATTCCTGCTTTAGTTGCAAAAATCTGAATGTGTTTTATTCCATTTACGGTGTCTAAATGTGGATAGAAATCTTGATTTTTATCTATAGGACTTGCTTCATACGTATTATGTGAATCATAACTGGTAATTTGTATGTGACTTCCAAAACCAATAATTTTATTTCGTATTTCTTCCTGAAAACCATCCACAATACTCAACGAAACAGTCATAACAATAATGCCTAAAGCAATAGCAAGAATTGCAATTCTAATAATAGGCTGCGAAAATCGGTTGGATTTATTTCCCTTAATTATTCTTTTTGAAATAAAATATTCGAGATTCATAATGATTTTTGCTATCTATAAATTAGATTTGGATAGACGTACAATTTAATTAAGGTGGGTTCTATAAATTCGATTTTTTTATTTTCCGATGTCCTTTTTGTTTTATTTCGGCATCTTTTTCTTTAATTTTACATCAAATAGTCCACTATTTGATGTAAAATTAAAGAAAAATCTA
>PCUH01000230.1:7268-12514 GCA_002770955.1 Flavobacteriales bacterium CG18_big_fil_WC_8_21_14_2_50_32_9
ACCAGACTTGCCAATAATTACTGGTGCAGCACAAACCGATGCATACATTAAGTTTTTGAACTTTAAAAAAGTTGGTATTGTTGCCAACCATACTTCAACCATAAACAACACGCATTTAGTTGATTCATTAGTAACATTGGGAATACATATTGTGAAGGTTTTTAGCCCAGAACATGGCTTTAGAGGTGAAGCTGATGCTGGAGAAAAAGTAGCCTCAGGCATAGATGCTAAAACAAAATTACCATTGATTTCTCTTTATGGAAACAACAAAAAACCAACTCCAGAACAATTGAAAGGAATTGAAGTAATGATTTTTGATATTCAAGATGTGGGAGCAAGGTTTTACACATACATTTCAACCATGCATTATGTGATGGAGGCGTGTGCCGAAAATAATATTCGGCTGGTTATTTTAGATAGACCAAATCCAAACGGACATTTTGTTGATGGACCAATTTTGGAAGAAAAATACAAGTCATTTGTAGGGTTGCATCCTGTACCAATTGTTCACGGAATGACTATTGGAGAATATGCTCAAATGCTGAATGGCGAAAAATGGCTGAAAAACGGTGTCCAATGCACGTTAACTATCATTCCCATAAAAAATTATACCCACAACACTATTTATGAATTGCCCATTAAGCCTTCGCCAAACTTAAAAACCATGAGTGCTGTTTATTTGTATCCTTCGTTGTGTTTATTTGAAGGAACTCCAATTAGCGTTGGTAGAGGAACAGAAAAACCTTTTCAGATAATCGGACATCCAACAATGAAATCAGATAAATTTACTTTTACACCCAAAAGTATGGAAGGAGCAAAAGATCCAAAATATAAAAATCAGCTATGTTTTGGGCATGATTTAACCGATTATGGAACTATTTATATGAGAGGAAGTAAAAGCATTAACTTGTTTTGGTTAATCAATAGCTATAAAGATTTTCCAGAAAAAGAAGGGTTTTTTAATGAAATGTTTAATTTATTAGCTGGAACTAACCAGCTTCAAATGCAAATCAAAGCAGGAAAAACTGAAGAAGAAATAAAAGCCACATGGCAAAAAGGACTTATTTCCTTTAAGTCAGTAAGAAAGAAATATTTGCTTTATAAAGATTTTGAGTAACATTAATTATTTTTCTTTTAAGGTTTCTTATTTATAGACTGAGACAATTTGCCACAATCCAACAAGTTTAGCTACACAATGTTAATAATAAATAAGCAGTTGATAAACTTATTGTATCAAAGAGTTAATTTATTATTTATACTTTGATGTTCAATATTTGATGTTCAATAGATGTAGTTATTATCAAGTAAACAAATAGGTTCTTAAAAAAAATTTATGTCTCAATGAAGTTTAGCCTTGCTGAGTAGTAACGATTTTCTTAACCCAGAAAATTAACTTTGTTGAACTCACAAGCTCGGTTTACAAATTTTCTACGATATAAGTAATACCAGCAAATTTAACTATTTTCAATAGCCCTAATTTGGGTATTACTATTCCGATAATTATCGGAAGGGATTAACCCTTTGCATCCCACAGTCCTTCGCACATTCATACAATTCGCTTCGCTTTTGTATGAATAAAGCGGGTTAACTTTTTAATAACTTATCTTTAATTTTCTCGTCATTTCTGTAAGTCCAAATTGTTTTAACTTTGAAACAAAAACAATGGAAAAATTTGAACTAAAAGAATCCGCAACTACCCCAAGAATTTTAATCAACTTTAAAAAAGGAAAAATTAAATTAATAGGAACTTCCACCTTGCATAATCCAGAAGAGTTTTATCCGAAAGTACTAAATATTGCACAAAAATACTTCGACAAGCCATTGGAAGAAACAAAAGTTACCATAGATTTGGATTACTACCATCAAAACTCATTCAACTATATTTTTCAGTTTATTGAACTCATTGTTGGCTTAGAAAAATTTAAACGTACAAAACTAAAAATGATGTGGCATCATCATCCTCTCGACCAAGGAATTGCCGAAGATATTGCTTTGATAAGTAAAACCTTAGATTATCAAATTCCAACAATGAGTTACGAGTTGGTTTCTTAAATCAATTACTTCATCCATTTTATCTTGTTTTTAATCTCTTTTTTCGATTAATTAATAATAATTTTGCTCTAAAAATTTACAAGATTATGTCGCAAGAAATTGAAAAAATAAAATGCCTTATAATAGGTTCAGGACCAGCAGGCTATACCGCTGCTATTTATGCTGCAAGAGCAAATATGAAACCAGTAATGTATATGGGAATGCAGCCAGGTGGGCAACTTACAACCACCAATGAAGTTGAAAATTTCCCGGGTTATCCTGATGGAGTTTCAGGGCCAGAAATGATGATGCAATTGCAAAAACAAGCTGAGCGTTTTGAAACAGATGTGAGAAATGGTTGGGCAACCAAAGTTGATTTTTCGGGCGATGTGCATAAAGTTTGGGTGGATGAAACCAAAGAATTACATTGCGAAACTGTAATTATTGCAACAGGAGCCACCGCAAAATACTTAAACATTCCTTCCGAACAAAAATACTTAGCAGCAGGTGGTGGTGTTTCCGCTTGTGCAGTTTGTGATGGATTCTTCTACAAAAATCAAGAGACTGTTATTGTTGGAGCTGGTGATTCGGCTTGTGAAGAGGCTCATTATTTATCTAACATTTGTTCAAAAGTTACCATGTTGGTTAGAAGCGAAAAATTCAGAGCATCTCAAATTATGGAAGATCGTGTTAAAAACACACCAAATATCGAAATTCTTTTCAATACAGAAACGGTTGAAGTTCTTGGCGAAAATGACTTAGTTACGGGTGTGAAAGTAAAAAACACCAAAACCAACGAAGAAAAAACAATTCCTTGCACAGGCTTTTTCCTTGCTATTGGACATAAACCAAACACCGATGTTTTCAAACCTTACATTGAAACTGATGAGGTTGGTTACATAAAAAATATCCCAGGAACTTCCAAAACCAATGTGGCAGGTGTTTTTGTTTGTGGCGATGCAGCTGATAAAACCTACAGACAGGCAATAACTGCGGCAGGAACTGGTTGTATGGCTGCTTTGGATGCGGAGCGGTACTTGGCTTCAAAACACTAATTAGAGTTCGTCCTTAAAGTCCAACTTATTCAGCTTTGTTATTGTTTTTTAAAGGTTTTTATGAACTCGCTTTGCTCGGTTCTTCGCTATTCTCGTTTTGACAAGGAGTTATGACCCCTTGTTGGACTTTACAAACAGATAATAATTAATATTTTTTTCAACTTTTAACCGATTTAGTTTAATACCCTAAATCGGTTTTTCTTTTTAAATTCATCTATAAAAATATTAGTTTAACCGAATTTTGAAAACTTTTTATCTAAATTTGTTGCTCATTTATTTAATTTAAAAATCATGTTAAAAAATTATTTTCTATCCGTAGTTGCTGTTTTATTATTGCATTTAGTAGTTACAGCACAACCTTTAACGTATCCCTCAAATCAACACCAACAAGCGTTTGATTTAGCTTATCAGCAATACCCTCAAATTCCAAAAGGAATGTTGGAAGCCGTTTCGTTTACCATGACTCGTTTCCGTCATATAGAAAATGAAACAAAAGGATGTACTGGATTGCCATTGGTTTATGGTGTGATGGGACTAACATTGGATGGGGAAGGTTATTTTAAAAATAATTTGAATTATGTTTCCCTGTTATCAGGAATAAGTGTTCAGCAAATAAAAACGAATTCGCAACAAAATATTTTAGCTTATGCTGCGACTTATAATACGTTATTACAGCAATTGAGTGGCAATAAAACTAATGTTGAAAATCATGTTTCTATTTTAGCAACACTTAGTGAATTACCTTATAATGGGTTACAACAAGATTTTGCATTGAACTCGCATTTATATTCAGTTTACAGTTTCTTAAACGATAAAGCTGCTCAAACTCAGTATGGCTTTCCTCAACATACGTTTAGTTTGGAAAAAATTTTCGGAAAAGAAAACTTAAAAATTCTAAGTTCCAAATATATAAAACTTACAGACGAAACGGTTACTGATGAAAACGGAAACCAATACCAACACTCACATCTTGGAATTAAATCACCAGATTATCCGCCAGCACTTACCAACTTAACTTCATGTAATTTCAGTTCAAGAAATGGAGTGGCAGTTTCAGCAGTAACTGTTCATACCATTCAAGGAAGTTATGCAGGAGCTATTTCTTGGGCAAACAACTGTTCTTCCAGTGTTTCCTATCATTATGTATTGCGTTCGTCTGACGGACAAATTACGCAAGTAGTGTTGGAATCTAACAAAGCTTGGCATGTTGGTTCTGAAAACCCTTATACCATTGGAATGGAACACGAAGGTTGGGTGAATGATTCGCTTTGGTACACCGCTGCCATGTATCAAGCTTCTGCTGCCTTAGTAAAAGACATTACCCAAAGTGGTTATGGCATAAGTGCCTTGAGAACTTCTTATTTCCCTTGGTCTCGATTTACCAGATATAACATTTCAGGAATTCCTGGTGCTTGTGTAAAAATTAAAGGACATCAACATTATCCTAATCAATCGCACACCGATCCAGGACAAAATTGGGATTGGGATTATTATTACAAACACATTAATAATGCTACTACTGTAACCAACTTTACTACAGCCTCAGGAACGGTTACAGATTTAGGAGGTGCATCGGGAAATTATACCAATGATGAACGAACACTATATTTAATTCAACCAACTGGAACTAACCAAATTAACCTTACGGTTAACCAGTTTGATGTTGAAAATACGTGGGATTACCTTTATATTTATAATGGAACAACTGTGTTTTCACCTAAAATTGGAGAATATACAGGAACTTCTATTCCATCAACGATAACCGTAAACGGAAGTGCAGTGTTGATTGAATTTCGTTCCGATTGTGCTACAACTGCACCGGGATATAGTATTAGTTGGAGTGCAGTTTCTCCAGATATAATTGCTCCCACCACCTCCGTTTCAGCCCCAACAGGCTGGGTAACGAGTAACTTTACCGCCAATTTTACCGATGCAGATAACTCAGGTGGAAGCGGCATCCAAAAAAGATACTACCAAGTTATCGATTTTGATGGCACCGAATGGAGAGCCAATGCCAACAACGGTTTTTTTGCCGATAATTTTAATACCAACATTCATCCCGAATGGACACCCGTAGTAGGTGCATGGAGCATCAATTCAGGAGCATTATACCAATCTGATGAAAACGAAGGCAACACCAATATATCTGCTGCATTAAAC
>PCUH01000205.1:0-147 GCA_002770955.1 Flavobacteriales bacterium CG18_big_fil_WC_8_21_14_2_50_32_9
AAAACTTACTGTACAACTATCTTTTTGGAAATGACTGTTTTATTGTCAAAATGCAATTGCAAAAAACAAACCCCTTTGTTGAGTTGGCTGGTTTTAAAAATGATTTCATTATCATTTTTAGAAATGATAGGTAAACTTATCAAGTTT
>PCUH01000205.1:344-486 GCA_002770955.1 Flavobacteriales bacterium CG18_big_fil_WC_8_21_14_2_50_32_9
TAGGATTACATCATAACACGTATCAGGAGGGTAAGGATAGGTTGTAGTTGGGTTCATCACTTGTGAGGTTGTTCCATTTCCAAAGTTCCAAAACCAAGAAACGATACTCCCTGGAGTATTAATAGTGGATTGATCTATAAAT
>PCUH01000205.1:561-833 GCA_002770955.1 Flavobacteriales bacterium CG18_big_fil_WC_8_21_14_2_50_32_9
ATGGAGTCAACATCTACTCCATCACTTGCAACTAATTTAACTATGTAAGTCCCTGAATTACTGTAAAGATGTGTAGGATTTTGAGCATTTGAAGTATCTCCATCGCCAAAATCCCAATGCCAACTTGTAGCATTTGTTGGCGAACTATAAGAAGTAAATTGTGTTAGCGTTCCTAAACATACCTCAGTTGAAAAGTAACTTACAGTAAATTGACTTTTCCCAATTTGAAAACTCAATAGCAAAAAAAGTAAAATCGTAAATTTTGTTTTCAT
>PCUH01000205.1:873-1192 GCA_002770955.1 Flavobacteriales bacterium CG18_big_fil_WC_8_21_14_2_50_32_9
TATCAAATACAACAACCTACTTTTTACCGTCATTCCTGAAATATGTTTTGCCACGAATGCACGAATGTTTTTACTTCTAACTACTTTCATTCCAATAGATTAAAATAGAAACTTGAGTAAAACTCTGTGTTCTCAGTGTCTCTGTGGTAAAAAAACAGAATCTTTGCGGCTATACTTCAAACCCCTGAGTATTTTAGGCGTTTTAAGTATTCCTAAGTACTTTTTCCCTCAACTTCTGAGTAAAAAAATTAAACTATTCCATCCTTAATTTTAACCATTCATCAATAAAATGATGTTTTGTTTATCATTTTTATGCACT
>PCUH01000205.1:1259-7894 GCA_002770955.1 Flavobacteriales bacterium CG18_big_fil_WC_8_21_14_2_50_32_9
TTGTTTATGGTTGCAGAACCACTGGAACAATTAACCTTCCTGAAAGGATAATTGAAATTGAAAATCCTGATAAAAAACCTGTTGAAAGACCCATTTATCAAGCTTCTTATACCAAGAAAGTAGATTTAATTCACACCAAATTAGCCGTTAGTTTTAATTGGGAAAAAGCTGAACTTTATGGTAAAGCCGATATTATTTTACGTCCGTATTTTTATGCTACAAATAATCTAGAATTAAATGCACGAGGAATGGATATTCATCAAGTAGCATTGGTTGAAAACGGCAACAAAAAACCTTTAGATTTTACTTACGATAGTTTACTTATAACCATAGCATTAGATAAAAATTATACTCGAAACGACACGCTAACTATTTTTATAGACTATACAGCTAAGCCAGATGATTTGAAAACAGGTGGCAGTAATGCTATTTCTTCGGACAAAGGCTTGTATTTTATCAATCCTAAAGGGGAAGAAAAAAACAAAATGCCTCAAATTTGGACACAAGGAGAAACAGAATCTAATTCCGTTTGGTTCCCAACTGTTGATGCTTCCAATCAAAAAATGACGAATGAAATTGCTATTACAGTAGCAGAAAAGTATGCAACACTTTCTAATGGAATTTTAATAAATTCTGAAATCAATGGAAATGGAACTAGAACAGATTTTTGGGAAATGGATCAACCTCACGCTCCTTATTTGGTGATGATGGCAATAGGCGAATACAAAGTGGTGAAAGACAAATGGAGAAATATAGAAGTAAATTATTATGTAGAAGAAGCGTTTGAGCCTTATGCCAAAGATATTTTTGGACTAACACCAGAAATGATAGAATTTTATTCCAACATTTTAGGGGTGGATTATCCTTGGCAAAAATACCATCAAGTAGTGGTGCGTGATTACGTTTCTGGAGCTATGGAAAATACTTCGGCAGTTATATTTGGAGATTTTGTTTATCAAACCAAAAGAGAAATGATAGATGGTAGCAGTGGTGAGGATGTAATTGCTCATGAACTTTTTCACCATTGGTTTGGTGATTTGGTTACTTGTGAATCATGGTCAAATCTTCCTTTAAATGAATCTTTTGCTACCTATAGCGAGTTTTTATGGAATGAATATAAACATGGAAATGATAAGGCTGCTCATGGATTACAACAAGATTTGAGTGGCTATTTATCACAAGCAAAACAAACTGGACCAAAAGATATGATACGGTTTGATTATGAGGATAAAGAAGACATGTTTGATGGACATAGTTATCAAAAAGGAGGAAGAATTTTGCACATGCTCAGAAAATATATGGGTGATGAAGCCTTTTTTGCTTCCTTGAAATTGTATTTAGATGAAAATAAATATACCGATGTAGAAATGCATCAGTTGCGTTTGGCTTGCGAAAAAGTTACAGGTGAAGATTTGAATTGGTTTTTTAATCAGTGGTTTTTTGCCAAAGGACATCCTGTTTTAGAAATCAATTATGAATACAATGATTCTACTAAAACTCAAAAAGTTATTGTTGAACAAAAACAAAATTTTGAAGAAGTTCCCTTATATAAATTACCATTCAAAATAGATATCTATGCCAATGGAAAAAAGGAAACTAAAGAAGTGGTGGTTGATAAAGTGATGAATGTATTTGAATTTAAGGCAAGTTCTAAACCTGATTTAGTGAATGTAGATGCCGATAAAATGTTGCTTTGTGAAAAAACAGACAACCATAAATCTACAGAAGAATGGGCATTTTTATATCAACCAACAGCAAATTATGGAGCTTTAAAAATGAATTATTTAGATAAATATGAAGCCATATCTAAATTACAAAAATCGAAAGAAGAAATTGCCATTACCACACTAATAAAAGCATTAAATGATGAATATGAAGGCATTAGAAATTATGCATTAGGAAGTATAAAAACAGTAGCTAATGCAAAACCAATAGAAACAAAAGAAGCACTATTAAAACTTGCAAAAGAAGACACTAATTCAAAAGTAAGAGGTAATGCAATTGGGGCATTAGCAAAATATTTTGCTGGTGAAGATGGTGTTGAAGATGTTTTCCTAAACGGAATCAACGAACAATCGTATTTTGTGATTGGAAAATCGTTGGCAGCAATTTCAACCACCAATGGAAAGTTAGCAATGAAATATGCTAAAACCTTTGAAGAAGAAGATAATGCAACATTAGTTGGAGCTGTTTCAGGAATATATGTTGAACATGGAACAGAAAAACAGTTGGATTATTTTATGAATAAAGCTGAAAAAATTGATGGTTTTGGAAAATATGGATTTATGATGTCTTTCAATAGCTATTTGAAGAAGCAAGATAATGCAACAGTGAGCAAAGGGTTGACTACAATAAAAGAGGTTGCTTTAAATGAAAAAATTTGGTGGATACGTATGCTAGGAATTAATAGCTTGTCTGATTTAGATGGAATGTATTCTAACAGAATTCATATTGCAGAAGCAGAATTGAAAACAGCTGAAGTTGGTTCCGAAAAAGAACAAAAACTCAAAAATTCTATCGATGAAGATAAAAAATTGCAACAAGCCATTTCTAAAATTTTAGAAGAAGTAAAAACAAAAGAAGAAAACCCTCGTTTAAGGAGCATGTTAGGGCTTAAATAGTTGGAAATTGGAAGTCAGAAGTCAGAAGTCAGAAGTCGGGAGACCGAAGACCGAAGATAGAAGTCAGAAAAAAAATCGATTTAAAACAAAACATCTAACAGAAAATATATTTTAAAAGAAGAATTCAATGAACAGTATGAATATGCATTTAATTTGATGAATATGATGATAGTATTTAGAGGAAATATAAATTAAACTGTAAGCAGGAAGCAAAAACTTCGGACTTCCGACTTCTAACTTCAGACTATTAGGCACAAAAAAACATACACATATGAAAAAACTAATTACACTTGGACTTATTCTATTTTCTGGAGTTATTTTAGCTCAAAAAGTTAACGTAGAGAATGCAAAATATAAATTCATAAGCGGTGAAAAACATGCCTTGAAAGTAAATATATTTACAGATGACATAAAAGATATTTTAAAAGCATTTCAAAAAGAATTAGAAAAAGAAGTTGGTACTGTAACCGAACAAAAAAAAGAGTTAATCTTAGATAATGTAATGATTAAAGCCATTACAGAAGATAAAATAGATGCTTATGTTGCTGTGAAAAAGATGAAAGACAATACTTCCGAATTATATGTTTCTTTTGAAATTAATAATGAAATTATAGAACCTAAATCAAAAGCCTATAAAAAAGCAGAACAATTTATGGAAAAACTATCTAAGGATATTTCTATAGTGGTGATAGAAAAAGAATTAGATAAAGAAGAAAAAGCACTGAAAAAGTTGCAAAATAAAGTAAATGATTTGGAAGATAAAAACAAAAAACTGGAACAAGATTCAAAAGACCGTGAAGAGGATATAAAGAAAAATAAAAACAAATTGAAAGAAGTTTCGGATGACCTAAAAGAGGTTAATAAAAAAATGAATAGTGGTAAAGGAAAAATGGATAAACTGGCAAAAGACAAAGAAAAATTAGATAAAGACCATGAAAAACTTTCTGATAAAATAAGTAAAGACGAAAAGAAAATTAAAGACAATAAAAAGGATATAGAATCGAACAACAAGGACATAGATAAATTAAAAAATGATATTAAAAAACAAGAGAAAGTGGTTAGTGATGTTAATGACAAGCTAAAAGCAGTAAAATAAAGGCTACTACTCAGCAGATATAAAGCATAAAATATAGTTAAACTTCCAAGGTTTCCAAATCCTTGGAGGTTTGAAGTATAAAGGTTGTTTTAATTTGTGTCTCGATAACTCTCGGGATGTGGATATTTTATTGATTATTTGCTGGGAGTAGTAACAAATAAAGAATTTAGATTTTTATGTTTTTTTATCATTTCACTTCTTAAAGAATACTGTATATTTGTTTTTTTAAAACTTAACAAACATGGAAAACCAAGAAATAAATAATGATTTCGCTTTTGACAAACAAAACTATAAACTAATTGTTTTTGGTATTGCTACTATGGTAATCGGATATGTTTTAATGATAGGAGGAGGTTCTGAAGACCCAAAAGAATTTAGTTACGAGCTTTTTTCTGTTACTCGAATTTATGTTGCCCCTTTATTAATTTTAGTAGGTTTAGGTGTTGTGGGTTGGGGAATAATGAAGAAGGTTAAGTAATTAGTAGTTAGGTGTTAGTAGTTAGTAGTTCTTGCTTCTTTTTTACCCATCAACCAATGTAAAAACCAATCAAATGTCAATTTTACAAGCAATTATTTTAGCGATAATAGAAGGGTTAACAGAATTTTTACCAGTATCATCCACAGGTCATTTAATTATAACCTCTTCCTTAATGGGAATAGCACAAGATGATTTCACAAAAACATTTACCATAGCCATTCAATTCGGAACCATCTTATCTGTGGTTGTTTTGTATTGGAAACGATTTTTTCAAACCGTAAATTTTTATTTTAAATTATTGGTTGGTTTTCTTCCTGCAGCTTTTTTTGGATTATTACTCAATGATTATATTGATGCATTGTTAGAAAATGTGCTAGTGGTGGCAACAACACTTTTTTTAGGTGGAATTGTGTTGGTTTTTGTAGATAAATGGTTTAAAAAGACAGAAGTTGAAGGAACTTCTGAAGTTACTTATCCAACAGCATTAAAAATTGGATTTTTTCAATGTATTGCTATGATTCCTGGGGTTTCTCGTTCTGCAGCAACCATTATTGGAGGATTAACTCAAAAAATGAACAGAAAAGCCGCTGCCGAATTTTCTTTTTTCTTGGCAATCCCAACCATGTTTGCCGCAACAGCTTATAAATTACTGAAATTTTTTAAAGAAGGAAATGGTTTTGAAGCCAATGAAATCACACTGCTTTTAATAGGAAATATAGTAGGATTTGTAGTTGCAATTATTGCCATTAAAGCTTTTATAAGTTTTTTAACTAAATACGGATTTAAGCTTTTTGGTTATTATCGTATAGTATTGGGATTGTTGTTACTTATACTTCATTTTTCAGGAGTAGAGCTTACTATCTTTTAATTGATATGCCATGCAAGAACTCCAAGAAAAGTACCTCAATGGGCAGTATTTATTGATTATAAAACCTATAGGTTGGACTTCTTTTGATGTAGTACGAAAAATTAATTATCTACTAAAAAATCAACTACAAATAAAAAAAATTAAAGTAGGTCATGCTGGAACTTTAGACCCTTTGGCAACAGGTTTATTGTTGGTTTGTACAGGAAAGTTCACCAAAAAAATTGATGAAATTCAAGCACAAAAAAAAGAATATACAGGAATAATTACACTTGGAGCAACCACCCCTTCTTTTGATTTAGAAAAACCTTTTGACGCATTTTTTGAGACCAATCCTATTTCTGATGCAATGATAATTGAAGCGGCAACAACTTTTTTAGGAACACAAGAACAAACTGCTCCAATACATTCAGCTAAAAAAATTGATGGAAAAAGAGCTTATGAATTAGCAAGAGCTGGTGAAGAGGTAATTATAAAAAAAAATACCGTTGTTATTGATGAATTTGAAATCACAAAAATAGAACGAAATAAACTTGTTTTTTCAACGGATAAATTAATTGATGACAATGAGTCAAAAATAAATCAAGAAGAACCTTACAACAATGGAATTCACATATATTTTAGGATAGTATGTAGTAAAGGAACTTACATTCGTTCTATTGCTCGTGATTTGGGTTTAAAATTGAATTCAGGAGGACACTTATCGCAATTAACAAGAACAAGAATTGGTAGCTTTTCTCTTGAAAATGCTAAACAAATTGCAGAAATATCATTTATTTAATTTTTTTGTAGCTACTTTTTCCATAATTTTATGGTTTATGAGAAATTTCCTTTATTTTCTATTTGTCTTAGCTTTCTCTTATTGCACACCTAAAGGTCCACAAACATTTTCAAGCCCATTTATTGGCAAAACAAAGGCTGAATTAATTTTAAGCAAAGGCTCTCCAACTCAAATTAAAATTTATGATAAGTCTGAAGTATATATTTATAAAACCAAAGAAGAATATTATGGAAAAAAACAACCCATTTCAAAAAATGGAGAAGTTGTAAAACCTAAAAAAGTGTATATTATTGAATTCATTTATTATATCAATTCTGAAGAAATTATTTATAAATATCAAGTTTGGAAAAAGAAACAAAAAGTAAAATAAAAAAATCCCTTTTGAATTATTCAAAAGGGATTTTTCATTAAAACGTATTTCATTACGTTATTTGGTTACAACAAACTTATTGTTGTGTAGTATTTTTCCTGAAGCTCTATCTCTAATGGTGTAGAAATAAATACCAGAATCAAATACAGAAACATCAATAGTTTGTTTAGTAGTATTAAATGTAATGGTTTTAATGGTTTTTCCAGTAATGTCCATAATTGCAATTTCGCTGTTGTTAGCTACATTAGTAGCAAATGTAACCACATCTTTTGCAGGGTTAGGATAAACATTAAAATCAGATGAAACTTTTAATTCACTAAGACCAACAGTTGGTGAATTTTTTTGCCAAGAAACTCTATTTACAGTTCCATTATTTTCATAATCCATTTCAATAACTGGGAATTTTGAGGCAGCATTATCTGTC
>PCUH01000031.1:0-6961 GCA_002770955.1 Flavobacteriales bacterium CG18_big_fil_WC_8_21_14_2_50_32_9
GGATGGGTTACTAAGATTTTTGCCAACTATTTCTCAGTATTATGACAACAAAAAAAAGCGTTATCAATAAATGATAACGCTTTTTTTTGTTAAAAAGATAGCATACTATTATACCGATTGTGATTTAAAAAGATTAGCACACTTTTATTTCTTAATAATCAATTTATTTGTGTAGTTTTTTGAACCTATTACATGAACAACATAAGCTCCTTTTGGAAGATGAAGCAAGTCTAACTTATGAAAACGGTTTTGAGTTTGCTCTGAAATAACAAGCTGACCAACAGAATTAATTACTGAAATCTTTACAATTTCTGTTGGGTTTTCTGATAAATCAATCGTTATAAAATCTTCTGCTGGATTTGGATAAGCAGAAAAAGTAGAAGTTAATTTATTTTCAGCTATTCCTATTGTAAATGTGCTGCAATCTTTTTGATTCGGTTTTTTTAAATTGGATGGATTACAATCTAAAATATTAAAAAGAAAGGTTGTTAAATTATCGTTAGTTGTATTAAGAATTGGAGTAGAATTAGCAAAAGGAGGATGGTCTGAACCAGCATAATCATCTAATTCATTATACGTATTTATGTTGTCCATACGAATATTAATAGGACCACTTCCATAAAGAAAAACAGGAGTAAATCCATTTAATGGTTTTCCATATCCAAATTTAACAGTTTGATCATCATAAGAATGAGTGGCATATAAAGGTACATCGTTGTCATTTATCCAAACTGTGTCTGCAACGCCTCCAGCAAATCCAAAAGTCCCATTGACTCTTGAACAATATCCTGAATTACCACTATTGCCTTCAATTCCACCAACTTGGTTTACCCATGTTTGCCATTGTGAACTTAATTTAGTAATTGTATCTCCATAGGCTAAATTATAAGCTAAAATACCTCCTGCAGAAGTTCCTCCCATAAAAATTTGGTCAGGATTAATTTTATACGTGTTTGCATTAGCGGCATCTTGTTTAAAAAATCGAATTGCAGCTTTACCATCTTGAATTGCCATAAAAACAACTTTAATGGTGGTTTCTTCTGCTATCAATGAAAAAGCACTTGGAGCCAATCGATAAGAAATTGATGCACATACATATCCCTTTTTGGCTAATTCGGTTGCTATAAAAACAATTTCTGGTGAATTTCTTGAGCCTCCAGAAAAAGAACCTCCATGTGCAAAAATAACTAATGGACGATTGGTTTCAACATCACCTTGAGGTTGATAAATATCCATATACAAATCAATATTTGCATTATTTAAGTCCATATTACTTCCGTATTGAACGGTAGTTACATCAACATTAGTAAAAATATTTGTTTGATATCGGCTGTTGCATTGAGCCACTAACTGAATAGATATTAGGGATATCAAGCCTAAAAGAAGGTAAATTTTTTTCATGAAATAATTTTTTAATTAATAATTAGGCTTAAAGATACAATAAATACTGTTAATACAATAAAATTTTAATAAAATAATACTATTTAAAATTGATTTCCTAAGATGAATTATTTTATAGCAAATAGTTCATTAGCTTCTCGCCATAATCCATCGGCATTTGGAGCAGGAGCAATAATTTCTACTGGTTCATTTTTAACTGGATGAATGAAATTTATTTTTCGAGCGTGTAAACTTATGGATGCATCGGGGTTTGAACGAGGAGAACCATATTTTAAATCTCCTTTAATTGGGCATCCTATTGATGCTAATTGCACTCTAATTTGATGATGTCTGCCCGTTTTTGGATGAATTTCTAATAAAAAATAATTTTCAAATTGATGAATCACTTTATAGGTTAATTCAGCCCTTTTTGCTCCATTAAAATCAGTTAATTTAGCTGTTGCTTTATTTTTTTGTTCATTTTTAATTAAAAAATGAACAAGAGTATCTTCATTTTTTGCTGGTTTGTTTTTAACTATTGCCCAATAGGTTTTCTGCACTTCTTTATCCTGAAACAGTTGATTTAATCGAGCTAACGCTTTGCTTGTTTTCGCAAAAAGCACAATACCACTTGTTGGTCTGTCAATTCTATGAACTGTCCCCAAAAATACTTCACTGGGTTTATTGTAAACTTCTTTGATGTATGCTTTCACATAATCACTCAATGGTTTGTCTCCTGTTTTATCTCCTTGAACAATATCTCCCGATTTTTTATTAACGGCTATAATGTGGTTGTCTTCAAATAGGATTTCTATATGTTGGGGTGCGTTATTTTTCATTTAGTAGTTTCAGTTTTTCAAATCTCAGTTTTCAATCTTCAGTTTTCAGTTATCAAGTTATCAGTTATCAATTATAAAATTTTGTTCAATTTCATTTTTATAGTCTTTGCCATCTTTTATCCATATTTTTCTTTCAATGGTTTCTCCTGTTGGTGTTGCAATTTTTAACACATACTTATTTGGTGGTAATATCATGATAAAAGAGCCTTTTGTTTTATTAACTTCAAAAATTCCTTGTAAATCACCTGATGTTTCATTGAATGCTTCAATTGTTAATGAAAAAGTTACAGCTGTTGAGTCTTTGTTAAAAACAATTCCTTTCACAGTAGTTAGTTGTTCATCATCATCATTAAAATGCACTCTATAAATGTCTAAATCTCCTTCAGAATCTTTTCTATAAGCAGAAACATAAGCTATTTTTTTGTTGTCGGTGAAGCATATACTCATATTATCATCTGGAGTATTTATTGGGTAGCCTAAGTTTTTGGGTGTTGACCATTTTTGATTATCTTCATTCCATTCTGATTTAAAAATATCATATCCACCAATGCTTTTATGCCCTTTTGATGCAAAATAAAGTGTACTTCCTTCATCAGTAAGGTAAGGATAGTTTTCATCTTCTGAAGTATTAATTTCTTCACCTAAATTAGTAGGCTCTCCCCATTTCCCATTAGGTAGCTTTTTTACGAGGAATAAATCAAAGCCTCCTCTACCTCCACTTCTGTCGCTTGTAAAAATCATAGCCATACCATCATTAGAAATTGTTGCTGTTGGTTGTTTTGAACTTTTTTCATTAATGTGTTTGTTTTCTATTTTCTGTGATTTTCCAAAGGATTTTTTTCCTCTTTCAGCCAAGTGTAATTGGTTTTTATCTTTAGGATTATCTAAATAAAAGAAAATATATTTTCCATTTTCGGAATAACCAGCTACTTGCTCATTTCCATAAGAATTGGGATAACCATAACTTCTCGTTTTGCTCCATTTTGTACTTTTAAAAGATGAAACATAAATATCTGCGGTGTAATACCCTTCTAAATCATAAATTTTTCCTGTGGTGCCTTCTCTTCGTGTTGAAAAAATAACCTGATCTTCATTTGGTGAAATAAAGGGCAAATATTCTTTTCCTTTTGAATTTACGCTTTTACCAAGGTTTTCAAAAGATACATTCAATGGTTTTTTAACCAATTCTTTAGCATTTTCACACATTTCAATTATTTTGTTGCTTTGCTCTATTAAAGAAGAATTATCTTTGAATTGTATGTATTTTTTTAATGTTTTTATAGCTAAATCATACCTATTGGTTAGGTGATAACCTCTTCCTAAATGGAACCAAACTTCCTTTGGAGCTTCCACTTTTTTAGAAACTTGTTCTAACATCGTTACTCCATCATCCCATTCATAGGTATTGATTAAACTCACTCCAAATCGGAATTTATATTCTAAATTTTTTTGATTTTTTTTGTATAATTCTCTGTATAATTCTTTTGCTTTTAAGAAATTACCATTGTTATACATTTTACTTGCATTTTCAGGTAATTCGTAATGTAGCTTTTGAGAAAAAGCAAATTGAACTATAAATAAAAGAAAAAATAATAGTCTCATTTTCATGTGTTTATATTTATTGTTTTTTATCGGACACATGGAAGTCGCCTATAATCATTCTCCTGTGTGTTAAACTTTTTAGCATGGCTCGTTTCATGTCCGAAAAGTAATAATAAATTTTCTAAAAATTGATTTTAAGGTAACATTAAACATTACATTATTTAAGGTGGGCATATTACTGTAAAAATATAATTTTTACAACCATAGGAGATTCTCATGTTTATGTCTATTTAATGATTTGATTATCAACAATTAATTTTTCCATAATGATTTCGGTGTCTGCTTCAAAAATAATTGCCAACTCCACCACTATATCTAAGATTATGAGCCAAATTCGTTCGTTTATTGTTTTTTCCAAACTTTCTTTTTGGAATTGCCTGAAAAGTTCTCCAAAAGTTTCATATTTATCAAAACGTTTAACGGTGGCTAAAACATTGTATTGAAGCATACAAAGTGTGGTGTGAGCAATTTGTGCATCAAAGTCTTGCGATTCACATTTTCCTAATCCTAAAAATTGCCTACTTTCTTTAAAAAAAAACTTCTATTGTCCAACATGAAGCATACGTTTTATAAGCTTTGTCAAAATTAAGTGCGGCATCTGTAGTAAGCAATCCATGCCACTTGGCTATTTTAGAGGTTTTACTAAAGAAAATTTTTGGGTCAGGTAAAAAAGTTGTTTTTTTCTGAAAGTATTGTTGTATCTTTGCTTAGCATCATATTATGATGTTTTTGTTTTACACCATAAAAATACTGATTATAAGGTATTTGACAAAGTAATATATTGCTTTTTTTATTATAAATCAGCAAGTTAATTTACTTGCGAAAGTTGAATTAATCTTTAAAAAAAAAATTATTAAATAGATAATCAAATTTTGTTTTCTAAATGGATTAGAATGTTGATTTTTGCATATAACCTGTAAAAAAATCAATTCAAATCATTGTATTATGCTAAAAGTATTTTCTCCATTTGATCAAAGCTTAATTAAAGAAATTCCATTAATTGGGAAACAAGAAGTTGAAAAGCAATTACAAACAGCGTATGCCTTATTTGAAAACCCAACCAATTGGTTGCCTGCCCACCAACGCATAGAAATTCTGGAAAGAACAGCAGAAATTATGAAAGGACGTGTGGAAGAGCTGACTAAAATTGCTGCTCAAGAAGGTGGGAAACCTTATGTTGATTCAAAAGTGGAGGTATTGCGAGCAATCAACGGAGTTAAATTAGCTGCTGAACATATTTCTCAAATCAAAGGCGAAGAAATTCCTATGGGATTAACCAAAGCTTCCGAAAATAGATTGGCATTTGTAACTCGTGAACCAATAGGTGTTGTGGTTTCTATAAGTGCGTTTAACCATCCCTTAAATTTAACCATCCACCAAACGGTTACTGCCATAGCTGCTGGTTGTCCTGTAATTATTAAACCTGCTTCCACTACTCCACTTTCTTGTTTAAATTTTATTGAAATTTTAAAAGAAGCTGGTTTACCTGAAGGTTGGTGCCAAGTATGTATTTGCGATAGAGAAAGTGCTACTTTTTTGGTTACTGATAAACGAGTTAACTACTTTTCATTCATTGGTTCATCAGAAGTAGGTTGGAAACTAAAATCACAGCTATCACCAGGAACACGTTGTGCCTTAGAACATGGTGGCGTTGCTCCTGTTATTGTTGAAAAAGATGCGGATTTAACGGAATTAATTCCTTCTTTAGCTAAAGGTGGATTTTACCATGCTGGTCAAGTTTGTGTATCTGTACAAAAGATTTTTATTCATGCCTCTATTTGTGATGAAGTAGCTCTGCAATTGGCTGAATTGGCAAAAAAATTAGTGGTGGGTGATCCCTTAGATGAAAAAACAGAAGTTGGACCATTAATCACACCAAACGAAGTAACCCGAGTAGAAAATTGGGTAAATGAAGCCATATCAAAAGGAACTAAGGTGTTATGTGGTGGAAAACGAATTTCAGCAACTTGCTTTGAACCAACTGTGTTGTTTAACCCACCTCTTGATGTAAAAGTTTCTACACACGAAATATTTGGACCTGTAGTATGTATATATCCTTACACGGATAGAAATGAAGCCATTAAAATTGCTAACAGTTTAGATGTTCATTTTCAGGCAGCAGTGTTCACAAAAAATATAGATATTGCTTTAGATACCGTGAAAAAACTCAACGCAACGGCAGTAATGGTAAATGATCACACTGCTTTTAGAGTAGATTGGATGCCTTTTGGTGGGCGAGACAATTCGGGTATTGGTATGGGAGGAATCCCTTACTCTATGCATGAAATGACAAGAGAAAAATTAATGGTAATTAAAAGTAATGTGTTATAGATTTAAAACTTTACAGCAACTCCCAAACCAACATTTACTCCATTAAAAGTCCAATCAATTTTTTGCTCAAATTTATCTAAAAGTTTAACGAGATCTTCTCCTTCGGATGTTAAATTTGCTTCAAGACCAGTATAGGAATATCCTCTGTAACTCATATTAAAAATAATCCCAATATTATCCATAAAGAAAATTCTATCAGATATACCTATATTCCAATATGACCCAACACCACTATATCCATCAATAATTTGATTTGGTTGAGGTTGGGCATTCCAACTTAATGAGGATATGCCAAAACCAAATCCAACAAACAAATCATTTCTTTTACTACTAATGATATGATAATTAAATTTAAGCCCAAAATCAAAACCTTTAACACTTTTTAAGTTTGGTTTATCTTCTTCAGCAATAAAATAATTTGAGAATGTTAAATCAGCACCTATTCCAAATTTATTTGAAATTCCATATTCAAAACTAATTGGTACTATAAAACTGGCTGCTCCATCTGTTGTATCACTTTTTTGTGTTTGTGTTAATCCTCCTGCCACAACAGTTTGAGTATTTTTTTGATGTGTTGCATAAACACCTATTCCTATTCCTAAGTCTATGTTAAAATTTCCTTTTTCAAAAGATTGAGATTGAGCTGTTGATACTAGCAACATAAATAGTATTAAATTTAATGTAATCTTTTTCATAATTTTTTATTTATTAGTTTGTTAGGAAGCAAATGTAAAATGTTTTTGTAACATATCAAAAAAAATAGTTACTTGAAATTATATATTTACTTTTAATGAAAGAGCAATAAACTA
>PCUH01000031.1:6972-7149 GCA_002770955.1 Flavobacteriales bacterium CG18_big_fil_WC_8_21_14_2_50_32_9
TTTGAGTTATAGCAATTGTAATTTCTTTATTATTTATTATCTATGAATGTTTCCTCCTTTTTTAAATTAATTTTAATTATAGTAAGTGTTTTCTTTGCTTCAATTGCTTTTTCTCAAGATGACACCTATGTTTATGGTGATGTTGGTGTTACCCAAAACAATACAACACCTCAAGGT
>PCUH01000031.1:7220-7382 GCA_002770955.1 Flavobacteriales bacterium CG18_big_fil_WC_8_21_14_2_50_32_9
TTATGAAGAGAAAGCAGCTAATTTCAGTACCAGCATCTATGGAGGTAGAGTTTTTGGACAATATATATTTTCAGAATTGCCTCTTTTAGGACACGTAGAAGCTGAATTAATTAATGTTCCAGATTATAACAATGCCCGACTAAATATTTATAATTTTTATGT
>PCUH01000030.1:0-360 GCA_002770955.1 Flavobacteriales bacterium CG18_big_fil_WC_8_21_14_2_50_32_9
GAACTTCAGAGTTTTCTGGCAAATTAGGACTGTTTGGAATTATTACAGGGTTAGTCCAACCACTTAAAGTAGAGGGGTAAATTCCATTTCCATCAGGGTCAGCATATACTAAACCAGTTCCTTGTTTTAACCCTAAATAAAGTCTATTTCCTCTTGCTCCAATGGCGTTTACTTTCACTAAACTTCCTGTTGTTGAATTAACAGGAATAACATTGTTTACCAAAATAGGAACCACAGTTTGAGTTGATGGCACATATTCATAAACACCATTTCCCGGAAAGCCAGGAGAACCTAATCCTGTTCCATCCATACTTTCAAAAGTACTACCTGTTCCAAAAAATATTCTTCCATTGGTTGTTT
>PCUH01000030.1:490-5378 GCA_002770955.1 Flavobacteriales bacterium CG18_big_fil_WC_8_21_14_2_50_32_9
TGTTCCCAAACCATTCCTAATGCAGCTTTGTTTTTCTTTGCTGATAATTTTTGAGCTTGTTGTTGGGCAAGTAAATAATCGTTAGGGTCAACAACACCAGTTTGAGGATTTCCTCTTAGCATATTCAAATATGCATTTACCTTTTCAGGTCCTGAGTATAAATCTGAATTTTTATAATCGATAGGAGTGTAAGCACTTTCCTTAGTTGATTTTGATAAATTCAGATATGAAATTGTCGCAACTAAAGTTACAACAGTTATAGAAGTGATGATGGTAGATTTTAGATTCATTTTTTTCTATTTATGGTATTTATTATTTATTTTTTTAACTATAGCGAACAAAGATAATAAATTAATTTTATTTTTTTTATAGTTTTTATTAAAAATAAGTGTTATTGTAAGTTTCCTAAATAAATTAATTAAAATAAATGTTTCTCGGCATGATAAGAAGAGCGAACTAAAGGACCACTTTCTACAAAACGGAATCCCATTTCTAATCCAATTTTTTCATAGTTAGCAAATTGTGTTGGAGGAACAAATTCCATCACAGGAAGATGTTTTGGTGATGGTTGTAGATATTGTCCTATGGTTAGGATATCACAACCTACATTAGCTAAATCTTGCATGGTTTCTATTACTTCATCTTCTTTTTCTCCTAATCCTAACATGATACCAGATTTTGTTTTCATTCCACCTTCTTTTAATCGTTTTTGTACTTCCAAGCTTCTGTCGTATTTTGCTTGAATACGCACTTCTTTGGTGAGTCTTCTTACCGTTTCGAGGTTGTGGGAAACTATTTCTGGTGCTACATCAATAATTCGTTGTAGGTTTTCCCATTTACCTTGAAAGTCGGGGATTAATGTTTCCATTGTGGTTTGTGGACTAACTTCTCTTACTTTATTTACGGTTTCAGCCCAAATAATAGAACCACCATCTTTTAAATCATCTCTATCTACAGAAGTAATAACACAGTGTTTTACATTCATCAATTTAACAGAATTAGCAACTCTTGAGGGTTCTTCTAAATCTGCAGGAAGTGGTTTTCCAGTTTTTACGGCACAAAATCCACAGGAACGTGTGCAAATGTTACCTAAAATCATAAATGTTGCCGTGCCAGCACCCCAACATTCACCCATGTTTGGACAATTACCGCTTTCGCAGATGGTATGTAATTTATGTTCAGAAACAATATGACGTACGTTGGTATATTCTTTACCTGTGGGAAGTTTTACTTTTAGCCAACTTGGTTTTCTTTGAGGGTTTTGTTTTTCTAAAGTTTCGTTTTCAATCATCTTATCGGGTACAGTTTATAAAGTTTATAAAGTTGAAAGTTTGTAAAGTTGTTGTCAGGTATATAGTTTGTCGGTTTAAGGTTAACTGTCAAGCGAATAACTGTTAACTGTTTCGTGATTCATAATCCAACATTCAAAAATCGTAAATCATAAATCATAAATCATAAATCATAAATCGTAAATCAAAAATCGTAAATCAAAAATCCACACATTCTACTCCGTGCTTTTTGACCCAAAAGAGAAGGTTACATATAAATTAATTAGCCAATTTCTATTTAATTCATTAGCCATAATTGGTAAATCTTGAAAAAACAAATCAAACTCAGCACCAACTTCTACAGCATTTAAACCTGTTGCTTCTCGAGCAGATTCAAAATTTAATCCAGCTTTCAAAAAAAGCCCAGGGTAAAATTTACCACTAAATAATCCTCTAAGAGCGGGACCTTTTCCAATTATATTTGCTTGATTGTGTTTTTCTGGATTATATCTTTCAATTACAACAGAATTTTCTATTGTTTCTATTTTTATTACTTCTAAATAGATAGGTTTTGCATAAGCAAATGTTAAACCTACGTTTTGAACCATTGAAATAGCAATTCCTCTTACACTTTGTTTGCTAATAAATGTTTTTTGGTTGCCCACACTTCCTCTAATTAAAAACATGGTGTTGAGTTTCCCAAAAACATATCCGTTGGAAGTATCAAAAATAGAACTGAATGATTGGATTTCTTTTGGGTGTTTTAATCCAACTAATTCGCCTTCAAAAATTCTTCTAGTGAATCCTGAATTGTATAACCCATACCGATAATTAACTCCCCAACCGCTTGTATGAATAATTAAACCGTAAGCCTGTTCTCTTTTATAAACAGTTCGGGCTTCTTCAAAAATGGTCTCTTGAGCTTTTACATAAGAAGTTGTAAAAGCAAAAATTAATAAAAAGAGTATGAAATTAATTTTTTTCATTGAGTTAGCAAAAATAATAATAAATAATTTGTCAACTTTACACTTTCATCATAAAATAAATTTATTCTTTAATGGCTACATCAAACGTAATTTATAAAGGACAACTTAGAACTGAAGCAACCCACTTAGCGTCAGGCAATAAAATTATTACAGATGCCCCAGTTGATAATCATGGAAAAGGAGAAGCATTTTCTCCAACGGATATTGTTGCCACAGCGTTGGCAAGTTGTATGTTCACCATTATTGGAATTAAGGCTGCTGATAGTAATTTTGATATTACAAATGCATTTGCAACAGTTACAAAAATTATGTCTGCTGCTCCAAGGAAAATATGTGAAATTGTTATTGAATTTGACTTTAGAGCAGGAACATATTCCGAAAAGGAAAAAAAATTGATAGCAAATGTTGCAAAAACTTGTCCCGTTGCGTTGAGTTTACATCCTGATATTAAACAAACGCTAACTTTTAAGTTCTAAAAGTTGTTTGATATCATTAATAGAAATGCCAATGTGTGAAGCATGATGAATGCATTTGCCATTTTTTATTAACAATAATTGAGGAGATTGATGTTCAACTAAAAATTCATCGGCTATTTGATTGGAGAGATTTCTATATTGAATTAAATCTAAGTAGTAGATGGGTAACTTTTCATCAAAATCCCATGAAAAAATCAATCGAGATTTTGCCATAGTACTAATAGCACACCTTGTGCTATGTTTAAAAATGGCTATAGCATACACTTCATCAGAAAACGAATTTCTTATGAGGTTTTCCAAATCAGAAGAGGTTGCCAATTTTAACCAATTCATTAAAATATAATATAGAAGATTTTTATACAGCTACTTTTTCAGTAGTATTTTTTTGTATTTTTCCGTACGCAGGACATGTCCCATGACTTTTGCATGAAGAGTAGAGAATAACAACAACAAATAAGGATAATAATGAGAATATAGTTTTTTTCATGTGTGTTTTGTTAGTTTGGAATTACAAACATAAAGAAAAAAAATAATATCGTTTTTCTTTTTTTATTAACAATTTTATATAATTGTGCTTATTTTCGGCTTTGTTATTTTTTTATATATGTAGATTTTATTGTTTTTTATATACCGTATGGAATACACCATATTGTCTTAATCACTCATTGTTAACAATCTACTCATGACTATTTTATTACTTTATCTATGCAAAAATCTGATTGGAATATATATTTGAATAAGGAATTTTCTGCTGCTTATTTTGTAAAATTACGTAGTGTTCTCCTTGAAGAAAAAAGTAATTTTATTGTTTATCCACCAGAAAACACTATATTTAATGCTTTTAATATAACTTCATTTGCTGCAACTAAAGTGGTAATTTTAGGACAAGACCCTTATCATGGCGAAGCTCAAGCTCATGGATTGAGTTTTTCTGTGTTAGAAGGGGTTAAAATTCCTCCCTCCCTAAAAAATATTTTTAAAGAATTGAATACTGATTTAGGATTGCCTATCCCAAAAAGCGGAAATTTATCAAGTTGGGCAAAACAAGGTGTTTTATTATTAAACGCAACGCTTACGGTTAGAAAAGGTGAACCAAATTCACATCAAAAACTAGGTTGGGAAATTTTTACAGATGCTGTTATTAAAACTATTTCAGCACATAAAAAGGGTGTCGTTTTTTTACTTTGGGGAAAATTTGCTCAACAAAAAGCAGATTTAATTGACAGCAACAAGCATTTTGTGTTAAAAGCTGCTCATCCTTCTCCTTTTTCGGCACACAATGGTTTTTTTGGCTGCAAGCATTTTTCAAAAACAAATGAACTACTAAAAAAACAAGGTTTGAAAGAAATTGATTGGGAAGTTACCAATAATAATTGATTAGGATTAGAGTTAAGACTTCATAAACTTTATAGATTGAAATTTAAACGAACATATTTACTACTTTCTTTTTTACTTGTTTTTGGATTTTCAAAAGCTCAGAATATTAGGTTATCTATTCAGTTTAATGATACTTCCTTAACACAAAAGCAACAAAAGGAACTTTTTACGTTCAACGCTTCCACAACATTTGCGGGTCTTAAAAATGAGTTGATTAACATTAATAGACAGCTTTCTTCTCTGTCATTTTTAACCAATTCGGCAGATAGTATTATTGTTGATAGCTCAAATTTTGTTGCTTACTTTCATTTAGGAAAGCAATACAAATGGACATCACTCCGAACCCAAACCATTGATGAAGGTGTGCTGAGTAAAATTGGATTTCGTGATAAACTCTATAATAACAAGCCTTTTAATCAAAAACAACTACACAACTTTTATGAAAAGGTAATTGCTTTTTATGAAAATAATGGGTATCCGTTTGCAAGTATTCGCTTAGATAGTGTTGTTGTTAAACATAATACCCTTTCAGGTTTGGTTCATATTGAAAAAAACAACTTATATAAAATAGATAGTGTTATTATAAAAGGAACAGCAACCGTTTCTGATCAATATATTAAAAATTATATTAGAATAAAGGAAAATGATTTGTACAATGAATCAGCAGTGCGAAAAATGAGTACACGAATTAAAGAACTTCCTTTTGTTGCTGAAGTACAGCCACCTAAAATCTATTTTAATGAAAAAAATACAAAAATTGTAATGTTGCTTAAAAAGAAAA
>PCUH01000030.1:5423-7047 GCA_002770955.1 Flavobacteriales bacterium CG18_big_fil_WC_8_21_14_2_50_32_9
ATGGGAAAGTACGTTTGAATGGTGATGTGAAGCTAAATTTAATGAATTCCTTTAGAAAAGGGGAAGAAATTGGGTTTAATTGGCGTGCCATTCAAAATAATGCACAAGATTTGAAACTTAATTTGGTTTATCCTTTTTTATTAAACTCGCCTTTTGGGTTGGATTATAGTTTTAACTTATACAAAAAAGACAGTACATATATTGATATTTTTAATAAAATAGGCGTTCGATATATTTTAAAAGGAAACAATTATTTTAGTTTATTTTATCACAATAAAACATCAAATTTACTTACCCAAACTGGTTTTTCTTCACTTACCGTTTTACCTTCATTTGCTGATATTTCAACCCAACTTTATGGCATAGGTGTTTATAATGCTAATCTCGATTATAGGTTGAACCCAAGAAAAGGCTACGAAATTGATATAAAAGGTTCTTTGGGAAATAAAAAAATAAGAAAGAACGCTCAAATTAACGAGCAGCTCTATGATGGATTGAACTTAAATTCAACACTTTATACCTTTAATTCAGATTTAGCTTTATATATACCATTGAAAAAACGAAGCGTAATCAAACTAGGAGTACAAACAGGCTATACATTCAATGAAAATTTATTCGATAATGAATTGCTTAGAATTGGAGGTTTGAAAACATTGCGTGGTGTTGATGAAGAAGCTATTTTTGCTTCGTTCTATTCTATTCAAACACTCGAATATCGTTTTCTTTTAGAGCAAAATTCTTTTTTGTATCTTTTTACAGATGCTGCGTATTATGAAAAAAAAACAAAAGATAATTATTTATCTGACAGACCGTATAGTTTTGGGTTGGGAATTAGTTTTGAAACCAATGCAGGTATTTTTTCAGTAAGTTATGCCATAGGTAAACAATTCGACAATCCTGTTCAATTTAGGTCGGCAAAAATTCACTTTGGGTTTATAAGCTTTTTTTGATGATTTTATTGGTAATTTTGTTCGCTTAGTTTAAAATCCTTTTATGCAAAATAGCATCAATCCAATCTATTTATCACAAGAAAAAATAGAACAATTAAAACAAGATTTTAACACAGCAAAACCTTGTAAGTACATTGTTTTACCTAATTTTTTAACCGAAGAATTAGCCAACACATTATATGAGAATTTTCCTAAGATTGATACCTTAAATGTAAAAAGAAAAAGCATCAATGAGAATAAATCGGAAGATTATCATTTTGACCGTTTCCACCCTGCTTTTAGCGATTTAAAAAAAGTAGTAGGTTCTCCTGAAATGTATCAATTTATGGAAACCATTACAGGTATTGAAGGACTTAGAACTACCGATGATTCGTTGGGCTCTGGTGTACACCAAGGGCAAAATGGAAGCTATGTTGATGTGCATATAGATGTAAATTATAATCCTGCCAAACATTTGTGGAGAAGAATTAATTTATTGATTTATTTGAATAAAAATTGGAAACCAGAATATGGTGGTAATTTAGAATTATGGGATAAAAAAATGACGCAATGCGAAGCAAAAGTACCCTGCGATTTTAACAGAGCAGTTATTTTTCTCACCGATGAAAATTCACCTCATGGCTATTCAAAAATAACTATCCCTGAAGGAGAAACTCGAAAGTCTTTTTATACTT
>PCUH01000086.1:0-867 GCA_002770955.1 Flavobacteriales bacterium CG18_big_fil_WC_8_21_14_2_50_32_9
GTTAATTCAGATACGGTAACTATAACTATTAATCCTCTTCCAACCATAACCGCAAGCCCTGATGTTTGGGTATGTGTAGGAGATAGTGTACAAATTTTCGCAAATGGAGGAACAAGTTATACCTGGTCGCCAACTTCGGGATTAAGTAATCCTAACATTTCAAATCCAATGGCAGGTCCCGCAAATACTACCATGTATGTAGTAACAGGAACGGATGCTAACGGTTGCTCTAATACAGACAGTGTTTTGGTTACAGCAAACGATACCGTGCCGATTAGTTTAGCTAACGATACAACTATTTGTGCTGGAGATTCTGTTCAGTTAGGAGGAAATCCTACATCTGTAACAGGAACTACATTTAATTGGTTTCCTGCTGGTTCGTTAAACAATCCTACATCAGCAAACCCAATAGCTTTCCCAACAGTTACCACTACATATTACGTTACAGCTACTAACGATACGTGTTCTACAACAGATTCAATAACGGTTACGGTACATCCAATATCCAACATCAATGCAGGAAATGATTTGAGCATGTGTTTTGGAGATACTGTTCAATTGAATGCTAGTGGAGGAGTTAGTTATTTATGGTCTCCAGGCAATTCACTTTCGGATTCTACTATTTTCAATCCATTGGCTTTCCCAACAGTTACCACTCCTTATGTAGTGAGTGCTTTAGATACGAATGGCTGCAACAATAGCGATACGGTATTGGTTTCCGTAAATCCATTGCCAACTGTAAATGCAGGTAATGATGTTGTTATTTGTGCAGGCGATACAACTCAATTACAAGCTACAGGTGCTTCGGGTTATCTGTGGACACCAAGTGCAGGATTATCTAATACTACTATTGCTAATCCATTGGCG
>PCUH01000086.1:899-1095 GCA_002770955.1 Flavobacteriales bacterium CG18_big_fil_WC_8_21_14_2_50_32_9
AGGAACAGATACTAACAGTTGTTCAAATACAGATACAGTGGTAGTAAATGTAAATGCATTACCAAACATAACTGCTTTTAGTGATACTGCGGTTTGCTCTGGCGTTTCAGTTCAGTTGAACGCTACTGGAGGAAGTGCTTATACATGGACGCCTGCTGCAACCTTAAATAATGCAACTATTCCGAATCCAATTGCA
>PCUH01000086.1:1178-7997 GCA_002770955.1 Flavobacteriales bacterium CG18_big_fil_WC_8_21_14_2_50_32_9
CCGTTAGCTTTCCCAACCGTTACTACTACTTATATTGTGATGGGTACAGATACCAATGCTTGTGAAGGAACAGATACTGTTGTGGTTACCGTAAACCCATTACCTACCATTAGTGCAGGATTAACCGATACGGTTTATATGTGTGCAGGAGATTCTGTTCAACTGAATGCTACAGGAGGAACAAGTTATGTGTGGACACCAAATACAAATATCACTAACAATACGATTGCTAATCCATTTGTTTTCCCTCCAGTTACAACAACTTATTATGTAACAGGAACTGATGCTAATTCATGTAGTAATTCCGATTCGGTTGTAGTAAGCGTATTTGCTATACCTGATTTGTCTGATACCGTTATTTGTATTGGCGATAGTATTCAACTAACAGCTTATGGACCTCCTGGAGCTACTTTCACTTGGACTCCAACAACAAGCTTATCTAATCCGAATATTGCTAATCCATATACTTCAACTACGGTAACAATTACTTACACGGTTACTGTTCAGGATACCAATGGGTGTGTTGATACTACACAAATTACAGTTACTGCTGAAGATAAGCCTAATGCTGCATTCACAGTAGAAACTACCCCTGCTTGTGATGGCATTTTAGCTATTTTTGATAATACCAGTACGGGAGCAGATAGCTATTTGTGGTTATTTGGAGATGGTAGTCAGTCTATTGAAATTCATCCAACACACATTTTTGCTTATGAATCTTCATTTACCACCATTCTAAATGCGTATAGTGCCAATGGTTGTTTAGATACGGCTGTCTTTAATATTTCATCATTAAGTTTTGAAGAACAGTTTAATTTAACACCACCAAGTGTGTTGACACCCAACAGAGATGGATTTAATGATGAATTTAGGTTGGATTTGCCTGAAGCGATAAGTCAATGTACCAATATTGAAATCTTTAACCGTTGGGGAATGAAAGTGTTTGAATCTAAAGGACAAAATATGGGTTGGGATGGAAGAACAACTACTGGAGCGGAAGTTCCCGATGGCACTTATTTTTATATCGTAGATGTAAAAGGTATTGTTAAAAAAGGTTCTATTACGTTGATGAGGTAGCTATTTGAAGTTTGACTTCTCGACTCTATGGATAATTTATTCAGAAAATGGGGTATCGATATTTTTTAATTTTTTAGCTACATGGTCGGAAGTCCGACCTAAAAAATAATGCAATGCTTTATCCCATTATATAGTATAATTTTTATAAATATGATGCATCTAAAACCTCTTTTATTAGCTATCATCATTTTGTTGTCCACCAACATTATTCTTGCTCAAGATGTAATAGGAGGGGAAATAAGTTATTCACATGTATCTAGCACTACTTACAATATCACTTCTATTATTTATTCCAAGACAAGTATGGGTATAAATCATACAGGAACACCTACCGTATTATGGAATGATATTACTAAATGGGAAAACACTTATTTTCATACTTTTTCAGGTCCAAGTCCAAACAGTTACAACATTTCTTATTTGGATAGTTTTAGAATAGCAAACATCACTAATATCCCTAATTCATTCAGTGAAAAAATTGAGTTGCAAAGCGAATTGATAATTAATCCTTTTCAAGGAGTAAATAATAGCCCTACTTTTCAATTTAACCCCTCTAATATTTCAGTTTCTGGAGGAAATATTATTTACAATCCTAATGTAATAGAAACAGATGGAGATAGTTTATTTTTTGATATTATTCCTGCTTCAGTTACCAATTATAATTTTCCAATAGGGGCTACTATAAATAGTAATTCAGGAATATATACGATGCCATTTTCTCAAGGAAAACACACCATAGCTATTAAGGTAGAAGAATGGAGAAATGGATTTTTTATAGGATTTGTAATTCAAGAAATGACGATAGATACAGATTTTATTACCTCTTTACATGAGGCAACTTTATTCAACAAACAAATGATTATTTTCCCCAACCCAACTTCAGGCAACTTTACCATTACTCAATTAGAGGAATTTGCAGGAGGAGGTATTTTGGAAATAACCAACCTCATGGGGCAAGTGGTGTTTTCGCAAACAATAAATGCTTCCATACTAACTATTCATCTTGCTAGTCAGCCCAAAGGCATTTATTTGGTTAAAATTAACTCCGATAAGGAGAATGTGATACAAAAAGTGGTGTTGGAGTAGGGTCTGACAATTAGTTATTGAAGTTATTTAAAGCCCATCCATAAAATCCCGTAACAACAAAAAGATGTTGTTGAATTCATTCATAGGTAACGTAGCAGCAATATCTTCCACATCGTGATAGGCTTTTCTGCTGCCTAGTCCGTAGATAAAAAAAGCAGGAATGCCTTTTTCAATAAACCAATAATGATCGCTGTTGGGGGCGTTTTTTCTTTTTTTAATTTCTGCTACATAATGGTGTTGAGTGTTGAGGGTTTGCAATTTTTCAAAAGCGGTTGTTAATTCAACACCATTCACCACCATCAACCCTTCCTCTCCTGTTCCAATTACATCCACATTAATTAAAAAATTAAGGTGTTGGAGGTGGAATAAAGGGTGTTTTACAAAATAATTAGAACCTAAAATCCCTGATTCTTCTGCACCAAAAGCCATAAAAACCATCGTTTTTCTTGGAGGATGTTGAGCATAATGAGCTGCAAAATTTAACATTAAGGCAATGCCACTTCCATTGTCGTTCGCTCCAGGAAAATAAACCTCATCACCCATTCTTCCTAAGTGATCATAATGAGCAGTGATAACAATTAATGAATCAGGAAATTCAGTTCCTTGGATGTAGCCTATTACGTTTTGTGATTGGTAATCCGATACTAATTTTTGTTGAATGGTTACCGTAATGGAATGGCTTTTTCGATCTATTTTTTCTCGCTTCACTTTTAAAATAGCATAATCCACATAAGTGGTTGCAAGTCCTTTAGTAAGTTTATCTTCCAAAAAAATAACACCTGTTGCTCCAACAACATTTATTTTTAATAGGGGCAATGTCTCATTATCGGAAGGGATAGTTGCACCATCTACAACAATAAACTTATTGAGAAAAAAATTTCTTTTACTCAGTTTTTGTATTGTTTTTTTTGAAGGAAGATTAGCGGCATTATAATGAACTAAATCAAACGCACCTTTTATTTTACCTGAGTTGGCTCCCACAATAAAATCAACACCTGCTTGGAGTTTCTCACCATCAATGGCTACAGATAAATCGCCATAAATAGTGTTGATGGGGTAGTTAAAATATTGAAAGAAACTGTTTTTAAAAGGTTGAACGCCCACTCTTTCAAATTCTTGTGCAATATAGATGGCTGCTTTTTTTTCACCATCATTGATGGCTCCTCTGCCTTCAAAATAGGGAGAAGCTAAGGTATCTAACACCTTTTTTGCATAAGCTACATCCTGACTTTTAGCTGAAAATATGAATAAAAAAATTTCCAAAAAAAATAAACTATTTTTAAACATTGTTTTAGTTTTTTATTAATGCCTATCTATAAAGTATGACTTTTCGCAATCAATTCTTCAATCTTCACCCTGATATCGGGGTGAAAATTGAAGACTGCCGACTTTATGGACAGACACTAATTAGCTGAATCTTCTTTCTAGCAAAATAATAAACTCCATATAGAAACTATTTTCTTCATCCCAATTATACTGAGTTTTGGCAGTATTGAGTTTTTTTAGAGCTTCATCAATATTATTTGATTCATCAATATTTTTAATTAGGTTATTAAAAGCCTCCATTTTTTTATCAAACAACTCATTGGCATACAAATACCTATCGTTTAAGGAAAAAACTTCTTTTAAACTTTTTATAGGTGTTCTGCTTAATTTTTGGACAATTTCCTGATTGGTTTTTGTATCTTCCACCACAGTAGTTGTTTTTTCTTCAGTTTTTTCTTCTTGTTGAGTTTCTTGAGGAGTTTCAATTGCAGGAAGTTCTAGTTTGGTAACTTTTTCAATTGTATTTGTTTCTAAAACTTTATTTTCTGGCTCTACCAATTCATCTTTTTGAGAAGAATGTTGATCTTGTGAAAGAGTAATTTTTTGGTGATTCTCTTGAGCTTCTAACAAATATTTTAAAACAACCAATCGTTCTTGCATTTTATTTACTTTTGAAATAACAGCACTTACCTCTAGTGATGGGATAGGTCTATTCTCAGGAAAACTTTCGGAATGATTAACAATATTTTGTAAAAGTTGATTTAATTCCTTACGTATTCTATGTATTTCCATAATCCACACTATTTTTTATTAAACAAATATTTTGAAGTATAAAAATAGTAAAAAAACGATTAGCTTTACAACTTAATTTTAATTTATGTTTTTAGAAACTCCAATACAAACTTCAAAAAGAAAAGGCTGGATAGAAGTTGTTTGTGGGTCAATGTTTTCTGGCAAAACGGAAGAATTAATTCGAAGAATGAAACGAGCCAAATTTGCCAAGCAACATGTTGAGATTTTTAAGCCTGAAATTGACAAGCGTTATGACGATGAAAAAGTAGTTTCGCACGATGCCAACGAAATTCATTCCACACCTGTTCCTTCTTCTTCTAACATTATTATTTTAGCGAACAATGTAGATGTGGTGGGCATTGATGAAGCTCAGTTTTTTGATGATGGCTTGGTAGCAGTTTGTAACCAATTAGCCAATAGTGGCATCAGGGTTATTGTTGCTGGGTTGGATATGGATTTTAAAGGAAAACCTTTTGGACCAATGCCGCAAATTATGGCTTGTGCTGAATACATTACCAAAGTACATGCTATTTGTATGCATTGCGGAGAATTAGCCAATCATTCTCATAGAATAAATACAGATGAAAAACTGGTTCAACTCGGAGAAACAGATGCCTATGAGCCACTTTGTAGGAGTTGCTTTCAACGGGCGATTAGTAAGAAATAAAAGCCCTAGAAGCCCCCTAAATCCCCTGAAGGGGACTTTTCCAATGCTACATTGCCATTTCCCATCCCAACCTTTCCCGCTTTTCAGCAGAGGACAAGCCCAAAGGGAAGGAGTTGCCAACGCACAAAGCCAATCTTTTCGTCATTCCTGTGCAGCGTAGCGGAAACAGGAATCTGTTTTATTTGCAATAATGGTTTAAATAAGTTACATTTGATTTAAATTTAAAACCCCATGCGTGGACGCTTGAAGTAGCAGAGGGGCTAATCACAAGTAAAGAATGGCAAAAAGAATACTTGAAATATTAATAATTGTCCAGATTTTTCAGAGTTGTCAGCAACAAAATGAAGACAAATCAAATGATAAAGTGCAATTGGAAGAAATTACTACAGAATTTGAAACAAAATTAAATTCTGACACCAATTCTATTGAAAATACCAGAACTATTTTAAAAGATACTTGTAATTGTGATTGGATTGCTGAAAAACTCACTCATTATACGGACTTAACTTTTTCAAATAATGGCAAGCCATTTAATTTGGATTCACTGACAAGATGGATTGGTAATCCAGACAGATTAAAAATCAAATCTTTGAGGTTAAGAGATTTTGATACTATTCCTTCTGAAATGTCTATTTTTGAAAATGTGGAAACTATTTATTTAGAAGCTATCAATCATAAAAATGTTCAAGGTCTTGAAGTATTTCCAAAACTAAGAATTCTAAAGGCGGAAGAAGAACGGTTTGAGTTAAGTGAACATACAAAATGGATTAAAAACATTGAAGTAATTCATGTAAATAAGACAAAATTTTCAGGATTAAAATCTTTTAATCAGATGCCAAATTTAAGAGTACTTAAATTAAGCTTTTCAGGATTTGATACTTTTCCGTCAAATTTTAACAACCTGAAATGCTTATCATATTTTCAAACAGGAGCACATACTTTTTGTGAAATCGATTTAACAAAATTAGATTTTTCAGAAATGACCTGTTTGAAATATGTTGAGTTCCAATCTTGGAGAGAAAATATAAAAGGAATACCAAATGGTATAGAGAAAGTTAAAACTGTAAAAATTAGTCATCCAAATCTGACTAATACAGAAAAAGAAAAACTAAAGAAAGCCAGTCGCTAACAAGGTATATAAAATCATAACACCTTTCGGAATAGCACACTTCATATACTAAATGTTAGACTCAATTATTATAAAATGAACCATATAACTATTTCTCCTATTACAACCTCTGATATTTGGGAAATCTGTTTAATTCATAAATTATGTTTTATCGAAACCTACTCTGATATTCTTGATAAAAATTCCTTGATAAAAAATGAACTTTTAACCATTGAAAATTACTGGAATAAAAAAATCAACAACAAAGATATAGCATCCTATAAGATTTTATACAATAATAAAATTATTGGGTTTATTTCATTCGGTAAATCAAGAAAAAATACAATTGCAGCATACGAAATTTTTACTTTTTACATCTTACAAGAATTTCACAAACAAGGAATTGGAACTTACGTGTTTAATCATTTAATGAAAGATAAATCTAATTTTTATGTAGAAGTTTTTTCAATAAATAAAAATACCTGCTTGTTTTATGAAAAAGTTAATGGGAAAAAACACAGTGTTTTTTATGATATGTTTGAATCAAAAAAAATGAAAACTCAAGTATATACTTGGGAGAATTAAAAAACTTAACATTAAGTTTATACGATATATCTCAGGGTTACTATAATTAAGTCCCCCTTCGGGGGATTTAGGGGGCTACAAAAAAAATAACCTTGCTTCTTCCATAAAAGATTCCTTTTATTTACATTTACAGTTGTAAAAAATGATAAATGGCTATTTACGAATTTAATGGTTTTAAGCCTGTGGTTCATCCAACGGCTTTTGTACATCCTCAGGCTGCAGTAACGGGCAATGTAAT
>PCUH01000135.1:0-341 GCA_002770955.1 Flavobacteriales bacterium CG18_big_fil_WC_8_21_14_2_50_32_9
CTGCTCCTTATACTTATTCATGGAGTAATGGTTCTACTATAGCAACAGCAACAGGTTTAGCTGTAGGAATCTATACCGTTACAATTACTGATGCAAATGCTTGTACTAGTGTTCAAAGTGTAACTATTACAGAACCAGCTATTATAACTGGTACAGATGTGCAAACAGCTTGTAACAGCTACACTTGGATAGATAATGTAACTTATACAGCAAGTAACAATACGGCTACACATACTATTGTTAATGGTGCTGCTAATGGTTGTGATAGTGTTGTTACTCTTAATTTAACCATCAACAACTCTGCAACAGGTACAGATGTACAAACTGCTTGTAACAGTTAC
>PCUH01000135.1:443-7440 GCA_002770955.1 Flavobacteriales bacterium CG18_big_fil_WC_8_21_14_2_50_32_9
ATACTATTGTTGGCGGTGCTGCTAATGGTTGTGATAGTGTTGTTACTCTTAATTTAACCATCAACAACTCTGCAACAGGTACAGATGTACAAACTGCTTGTAACAGCTATACTTGGATTGATAACAACACTTACACTACAAGCAACAATACAGCTACGTATACTATCGTTGGCGGTGCTACTAATGGTTGTGATAGTGTGGTTACCTTAGATTTAACTATTACAACTGTAGATAATTCTACCACTCTAAATGTCAATACTATTTCAGCTAATCAAAATAGTGCTAGCTACCAATGGTTAGATTGTGATAATGGTAATGCAATAATTTCAGGAGCAACAGCACAAAACTTTACACCAACTGTAACAGGAAATTATGCGGTAGAAGTTACTTTAGGATCTTGTGTGGACACTTCTACTTGTACAAATGTTATCATTACCAATATTGATGAAGTTGGAATGGAAAATATAAACATCTATCCTAACCCAACAAAAGATGATATTAATGTTGAACTTCCTTTAAATGAATTTACATCTGTTGAAGTTAAAATTTACAGTGTTACAGGAAAATTAGTTTATAAAAACGCTCAACATAATGTTAATAAACTAGTAATTAATACTGCAAATTGGGATAAAGGATTGTATTTTATTCAGCTAATAAGCAACAATCAAACAATCACTAAAAAAATAATAAAACAATAAAACTCATATTTATCAAGCACAAAAAACCCACATAGAATTTATGTGGGTTTTTTGTTTATGGTAAAATATGCTAAAGAGATATCTGATAAATTTCAGCGTTCCTTGAAATTTTCAGAAACCTGTCTGCCTCAGGATGATGATGTTGAAGGTTAGCCCCCGATAGCTTTCGGGATTAAACAAACTCACTAAAATCTATCGCATCTTCACCAAAAGTTTGAAAAACATCTTTAGCCACTAAATAAGTGCTTTTGTTTCCTGCTTTTTTGGAAAAATACAACTCATACTCCATGTTATCTTCATCTGAAATCATGTTTATCATAGCGTGATCCTTTTGTTTTTTTGCTGACAAATCAACTTTACAAAGCGGACAGAAAAATTCTACCAATTCGCCTTTTTCTAAATGAAATTTAGGGTGCGTTTTATAGCTGTATTCTCCAATTTTTGGATTTAATAAAATTAATCCCTTATGTTTTCTTTCGGTTTTGGTTGCAAAAACCAATTGTCCTCCTACATTCAAATGCCCTTTACATGAGGGACATAAATAATCATTGTCTTTAAAACTCATAGTTTTTTATTTTTATTTTTTATGGTTATAAATTTATGCTATTTTTTCTATCCTAACAATGAATTTTCGCATAATGTTCATAAAATTTTATTTCTCGAAATTATTTCTAAAAAAGTTAAGCATCTTTGCAGTCTAATTAAAATTGATTTTGCAAGAAAATTTTCAACTTATAGAAATTACAGTAACACCCGAAGAAGCTGCTAGTGATGTTTACATTCGACAACTTATAGCTTCAACAACTAAGTTTGAGGATTTTGAATTTCAAATTGTAAGACGTTCTATTGATGCCCGAAAAAAACAAGTAAAATTCAACCTGAAAATTGAAATTTATACCGATAAAAAACCCACTCTTTTTCAAGCAAAAAAAATTATTCCAATAACGAGTAAACAATCTGCTGTGGTGATAGGTTTTGGTCCTGCTGGAATGTTTGCAGCTCTTAAACTATTAGAAAAGAACATCAAACCCATCGTAATAGAAAGAGGTAAATCGGTAAGAAACAGACGAAGAGATTTAGCTAACATTACCAAAAACCAAATCCTAAATCCCGAATCGAATTATTGTTTTGGCGAAGGCGGTGCAGGAACTTTTTCTGATGGTAAACTTTACACCCGTTCTACCAAAAGAGGCGATGTAAAAGAAGTGTTACAACTTTTGGTTCAACACGGAGCTGACGAAAGTATTCTGATTGATGCTCATCCGCACATTGGTACCAATAAATTGCCTAAAGTAGTAGAAGCTATTAGAAATACCATTATAGAAAATGGTGGAGAAATTCATTTTGAAAGTAAACTTACCGATTTGTTGATAAAAAACAACGCCATTAAAGGTGTTGAAATCAACAACGATACTATTATTGAAACGTCTAATGTAATTCTGGCAACAGGACATTCAGCAAGAGATATTTTTTATTTGTTGGATAAGAAAAAAATTAAGTTGGAAGCTAAACCTTTTGCTGTTGGCGTAAGAGTGGAACATCCACAAGAGTTAATTGATAAAATTCAATACCATTGTGATGTTCGAAATGAGTATTTGCCTCCTGCATCATACAAATTGGTTACTCAAGTTAAAAACCGAGGTGTTTTTTCTTTTTGTATGTGTCCGGGTGGAATTATAGCTCCTTGTGCTACCGCTCCTGGAGAAATTGTAACCAACGGTTGGTCGCCATCCAAAAGAAATAACCCTTTTGCAAACTCAGGAATTGTAGTAGCTGTAGAAGCTGAAGATTTAAAACCTTACGAGCAATTTGGTGCATTGGCAGGATTAAAACTGCAAGAAAATATGGAACGAAAAGCATTTGTTGCTGGTAAAAATGATGAACAAAACAATTTCGGACAAATAGCTCCAGCCCAACGCCTGGTAGATTTTATTGAAAGCCGAGTTTCGACTTCATTGCCCGATTGCTCTTACAAACCGGGAGTTGTTTCCGCTGCTGTTCATCAACTATTTCCTAAGCAAATTACTGAACGATTACAGCAAGGTTTTAGAGATTTTGGCAAAAAAATGAACGGTTTTTTAATACATGAAGCTATTGTTGTTGCTGTGGAAAGCAGAACTTCCTCTCCTGTAAAAATCCCACGAGATAGAGAAACCCTACAGCATCCTGAAATAAAAGGCTTATATCCTTGCGGTGAAGGAGCTGGATATGCAGGTGGTATTGTTTCTGCTGCCATTGACGGACAAAAATGTGCGGAGAAAATTGCAGAACTATAAAATGAGCAACTCAAAAAAAATAATTATCCTACTTGTCGTTATTTTATTGATTATTTTGTTGATTTTCGCATACATTACCTACAACTCCTACCAACAAAAACAAGCTAAAAACAACCTAACAGAAACTCATTCCTATCCTACTCAACAAACATCAACGATATTAATTGATACAACAAAAAACGAAGAACAAGATTTAATTGACACTTCTTCTTTAGTAAAAAACACTGGAAAAAATTCACTTTCACAAAAGCCGAATGAAATACCCAATTTAGAACTTCCCCAGCTATTAAAAAACGAAAAAGTGATTACGCACACTGGTTTTCAATTGGTATATAGTGAAGCTCATGAACAAGCTAAATGGGTTTGCTACCAATTCACGAAAGCCGAAACCAATAAAATGGCAAATCGTTCGGACAATTTTAGAGAAGATGTAAAAATCAAAACCAATTCAGCCACAGACAATGATTACAAAGGCTCTGGATATGACAGAGGACATTTAGCTCCAGCTGGCGACATGAGTTGGTCGGGAGAAGCCATGAGTTGTTCTTTTTATTACAGCAACATGAGTCCTCAAACGCCCAGTTTTAATAGAGGTATTTGGAAAAAACTAGAAGAACAAGTTAGAAGTTGGGTAGCTATTTACGACACACTTTATGTAGTTACTGGTCCAGTTTTAGAAGCTGATTTACCTTTTATCGGAGCAAATCAAGTAAGTATTCCCAACTTTTATTACAAAGTTATTTTAGATGCAAAAAAAGAACGAAAGGAAGCTATTGGATTTGTTATGCCCAACAAAAAATCAAACTTATCTATTCAAAATTATGTAGTTACAATTGATAGTGTTGAAAAATTGACTGGAATTGATTTTTTCTACCAATTGCCTAGTGAAATTGAAAACCAAATTGAAAGAAAAGTTTGTGTATCCTGTTGGAGATGGTAATGCTACATTTTTATTCTATTTCATCTTATAAATAAAGATTTCTATATCTGTTTTTTTACTTTTTATCGAAGTTAAGATTGTAGTAATAGTGAGGTAACAAAGCCACTTAATTATAAATCTAAATTTGTTGTGTACTAATTAAAAATATTATGAACACAACTGAGAATCTTGCACCTAATTTAGCTCCTAAAAGTATCAAAAATCAATTGTTAGATTCAAAAAAACTAAAACTCAAATATCTTTCACTTTATAAAAAAAACAAAGACTTAATAAGCAGTTTAAACTATGCTAAAGTAATTCAAAATGGAGTATTGCCCAAAGAACGTCATTTTAAAAAGTTGTTTAAAGATTATTTTATTCTATACGAATCTCAATCTTATGTTAGTGGTGATTTTTATTGGATAGGTGAAGTGAATAATCATCATGTTTTCGCTGTTGGAGATTGCACTGGACACGGTGTTCCTGGTGCTTTATTAACAATGCTAGCCCAAAGTTTTTTGAATTATATTATTTTAGGAAAACAGATGCACAACCCTAGTGAAATTCTAAAAGAATTTGATAAAAAGTTTATCGAAACTTTTTCCAATGATGATGAAGGAACATTCCATAACGATTGGATAGATATTGCTTTATGTTGTTTTGATAAAGAAAAAAATACATTGCATTTTGCTGGAGCAAAAAGAAAAATTTTAATCGTTTCTAACAATCAATCTTATTTATACGCAGGAAGCAATTACCCAATTGGAGGTTGGCAGTTAGAAAAAAATAGAACTTTTGATTTGCATACAATTGAAATTCAACCAAATGACATTGTTTATTTAGGTTCAGATGGTTTTCAAGATCAAATTGGAGGTGAAAAATACAAAAAATTTGGTTCTAAAAATTTACATAAACTACTCACACAAATTTCCTCCCTCAGTAGTGAAGAACAGAAAACACAACTAAAAACTACATTTGAAAACTGGAAATCTTCTTCCGAACAATTGGACGATGTTTGTATCATGGGTATTCGTTTTTGATAGTAATTATAAAGTTAACATACTCAATACACATAGATTTTAGTATTTTTGTTTTTACATTTTTTTTAAAACAAACTTTTTCAGATGCAATTTCAATGGCTTATTAACCCAATTTCTTCTCAAAAAAAAATCAACTCCCTTTCCAGCGAACTCAATAATTTAGACCCAACCCTTACCAACATTCTACTTCAACGAAAAATTGATACCTTCGATAAAGCCAAAGCTTTTTTCCGACCAACATTAAAAGCAATACATAATCCTTTTTTAATGAAGGACATGGACAAAGCCGTAAATCGGCTGCAACAAGCCATTGAAAATGAAGAAAAAATACTGATTTTTGGAGATTATGATGTTGATGGAACTACTTCTGTAGCATTGGTTTATTCCTATTTAAAAAAATTTTATTCCCATTTAGCATATTACATTCCAGATAGGTATGCAGAAGGCTATGGAATTTCTTATCAAGGAATTGATTATGCTACTGAAAACAACTTCAGTTTAATCATAGCGTTAGATTGCGGCATAAAAGCCACAGATAAAATTGCTTATGCAAACAAAAAAAAGATAGATTTTATCATTTGCGACCACCATCGTCCCGGCAATGAAATTCCAGATGCTGTTGCTGTATTAGACCCAAAACGAACAGACTGCTCCTACCCTTTTGATGAACTTTCGGGCTGTGGTGTTGGTTTTAAATTGATGCACGCATGGACACAACAAACCAACAAAAACCAAGAACTTCTTTTTTCTTATTTGGATTTGCTAGCCATCAGCATTTGTGCCGACATTGTTCCAATTAGAGATGAAAACAGAATTTTTGTTCATTTTGGGTTAGAAGTACTAAATAAATTAGAACGCCCAGGAATAAAAGCCCTCGTTCAACTTTCGGCAATTAAAAAGAAACTTTCCGTTACCGATATTGTTTTTACTATTTCGCCCAGAATTAATGCTGCTGGAAGAATAGAATCGGGCAACAGAGCTGTTGAATTGTTGGTTACTGAAGATGAAAGCGAAGCTATAAATTTTGGAAAAGGAATAAATGGACTTAACAGCGATAGAAAAGATTTTGATTCAACCATTACGCTTGAAGCCTTAGAAATAATTGAAAACAATCCTTTTTTTGCATCTAAAAAAACAACCGTTCTTTACAATGAAAACTGGCACAAAGGCGTAATTGGCATTGTTGCTTCCCGATTAATTGAAACCCATTACAAACCAACCATAGTTCTAACTCACTCTGATGGAAAAGCATCTGGATCAGCTCGTTCTGTTCAAAATTTTGATGTCTATAACGCCATTGATGCCTGTAGTGATTTGTTGGAGCAATATGGCGGACATAAATATGCTGCTGGACTTACCCTAAAATTAGAAAATTTAGACGCTTTTATAGCTAAATTTGAAAAAATAGTGAGTGAGCAAATTGAACCCGAAATGCTTATCCCTAAAATCAATATTGATGCTGTTTTAACTCTTCCTCAAATCAACAACAAATTTTATGGTATATTAAAACAATTTGCTCCTTGTGGCCCCGAAAATATGCAGCCTGTTTTTATGACAGAAAAAATATTAACCTCTGACAAGATAAGAATTGTTGGAGAAAATCATTTAAAAATGGAAGTTTTTGACCCTAATGCTCCTGAAACTAAATTTCCGTGCATCGGATTTAAACTTGGACATTGGATAGACCAACTTACTGAAGGAATTTTATTCGATATTGTTTATACCATTGAAGAAAATAAATGGAATGGAACAATTTCATTGCAATTGGTAATTAAAGATATCCGATTAAGTTAAGAAATGCTAAAAAATAAATTTTTCTATTTACCCTACGCTACCCCCAACCCCTAAAGGGGAGCCTACGCTATTTGTATTGTGGGCTGGCTCCCTTTAGGGATAAGGGTGAGGGTAGGACTTACATTTTCTCATCCCGATAACTATCGGGAGGGAAGTAAAATGTTAATTTTTAAAACCAGATGTACGACAAATTTCCCTTTTACTATTTTTCATCAGTTAATAGGAACAGCGAGGCTTTTAACTTTTTCTTTTTGCTTAATCAAAAAGAAA
>PCUH01000314.1 GCA_002770955.1 Flavobacteriales bacterium CG18_big_fil_WC_8_21_14_2_50_32_9
ACTTCATATTCAAACTTAATAGCTTTTCGGGAGGAAAGATAATTAGTTTGAGTTATACTCGCAACAAAATACTAACTATTTTTAGAAAATTCATTTGGTTGCGGTATATTTAGTATCTGTCTTTTTAGTCAAGAGGCTGAACTTTAAAGTTCAAATTCGAGGCATTCGAAGTTTTGAAAATCAGGAGTTTACTTTTGTAAATGACTGGTTTTTAAAACGAGAATAACGAAGAAGTTGGACTTTAAAGACAGACTCTATTTAATTCCAATTGTTGCGGTAAAAGTCTAAAACTCATTCTGTGGTAGGGAGTTGTTCCAAATTTTCGAATTGCATTTCTATGTGCTTTTGTAGGATATGCTTTATTTTGACTCCAATTATAATCAGGAAATTCGTTGTGCATTTTTTGCACAAACTCATCTCGATAGGTTTTTGCTAAAATTGATGCTGCTGCAATGGACATGAATTTTCCATCACCTTTAATTATACATTCATGCGGAATTTTTGGATAGGATTTAAAACGATTTCCATCAATTAGCAGTAATTCAGGAGTGGAAGAAAGTTGTTTAATTGCTCGATGCATTGCTAGAAAAGAAGCATTTAAAATATTTATTTTATCAATTTCAAGGTTGTCAACAATTCCAATGGCAAAACAAAGAGCATCTCTTTCTATTTCAATACGAAGTAAGTTCCTTTTTTTTTCGGAAAGTTGCTTGGAATCATTAAGAAGGTTGTTTTTGTAGTTTTTTGGTAAAACAACAGCAGCAGCAAAAACAGGTCCAGCCAAACAGCCTCTTCCAGCTTCATCACAACCGGCTTCAAGTAATTTGTTTTGAAATTTAGATAGGAGCATGGTAAATTTAAAATTTACGATTTAAAAAATTAAAAATAACCTCATAAACTCTAATTAGTGTGTGTCTGTAAAGACAGCTTTTAATTTAGATTTTAAAAGCAGCATGCGTTTTTTCTAATATCTTAAAAGCGGCTTCGTTGGTTGCAGCTCCAGCATACGTTCTCAAAACAGGCTCAGTTCCAGAAGCTCTTATCATTACCCACTCATCATTGTCAAAGAAATATTTAAAACCATCAATAGTTTCAACTTTTCTAACCTCCAAATCTCCAAATGAAGTATAAATACCTTTTTCACAATTTTCTACTATTCGATTTTTATCTTCCTCTTTTAAATGTAAATCAATGCGTTCAAATTTAAAAGCACCAACAATTTCATAAACTTCATCTATCAATTCATCCAATGTTTTACCTGATTTCACCATGTATTCCCAAATTACAAAACCCATCCATAATCCATCTCTTTCAGGAATATGTCCTTTAATAGCAATTCCGCCCGATTCTTCTCCACCAAGCAACACATCTTCTTCTAAAATAATTCCTGCAATGTGTTTGAAACCAATTTTTACAACTTCATATTCTAATCCATAATGTTCGCACATTTTTTTAATTTTCGGACTTAGTGAAAAAGAAATAACCACTTTTCCTGTTTGTTTTTTCTCTTCTACTAAGTATTTAATTAGCAATAAAACAATGTGGTGCGAATCAATGAAAACTCCTTTTCCATTATATAAGCCAATTCTGTCAGCATCTCCATCGGTAGCTAAACCACAATCAATATGACCATCAGAAAGCTTAATCATTTCAGAAAATTCCAATAGATTTCTGTGGATAGGCTCTGGTGAAATTCCATTAAAACCAGGATTGTGTTCGCAATGTAAAAAATCAATATCAGGCATTAATCTTCGCATAACATCTTGCCCAGAACCATACATGGCATCAAAAGCAAAATTCATTTTTGAATTCCGAATGGCATTCATATCAAAATTTGCTTCAACGTGTTCTACATACATTGTTTCTAAGTCGATATATTCAATAAATCCTGTTTTAACATATTCATCAATTGTTAAACTATCAAGATCAACAGTGTTTGTATCAGGAATTAAATCTTCAACTTCTTGAATTTCGATTGGCAACAAAGGACCTCCAAAAGCACCTTTAAGTTTATATCCATTATAACTTGGAGGATTATGAGAAGCTGTAATAACTATTCCTAAAGCGTTTTTTCTTTGAGCACCTAAACTAATCATAGGTGTTGTAATAGGACCTTTTGCCAAATAAACTTTTATACCATTAAGAGCAAATACTTTAGCAGTAGTTTCGGCAAACAATTCACCATTAAATCGGCAATCGTGTCCAACAACAACAGAAAGTGCATGTTTTTTATTTTTCAACCATTCGGCAGCCCCAAGTGTAACTCTAGCTACATTATCAACTGTATATTCTTTACCTATTATAGCTCTCCAACCGTCTGTTCCAAATTTTATTTTAATCATAGTTTTAATTTTTTTTTAGGCTTCAAATTTAATGTTATTAGTTATAAAATTAAAAGGATAAGCGTACTTTTATAAAAAAATAATAATAATATTAACTTAGTGTCTGTATTTAAAGTCGAGAGGCTGAACTATAATGTTCGAGTTCGAGGCTTTCGAAGTTTTGAAAATCAGGAGCCCCGATAGCTATCGGGATGACTGGTTTTTAAAACGAGAATAACGAATAAATCGGACATTTATAGACAGACTCTAATTATGATTAATCAACAAACTACAAATAAATACACTTCCTATTTTGATAAATACATTGATTTAGTTGAAGAGAAAGATGTTTTAAAAGCAATTAAAAATTCAGCTAAAACACTTAAAAAAATAGTAAAAAACATGGATGAGGAGAAAGCAAATTATTCTTATCAGCAAGGTAAATGGACAATTAAAGAGCTTTTTGTTCATTTATTAGACACAGAACGTGTTTTTGCATACAGAATTTTGGCAATTTCAAGAGGAGAACAAATAGAATTACCTAGTTTTGATGAAGATAATTACGTGTTGTTTTCTAATGCAACGAATAGAAGTTTTAAAAGCATTAAAAAAGAATTATTGGTTGTTAGAAAATCAACTATTTTACTTTTTAAAAGTCTTACATCAGAAATGCTCGAAAGAAAAGGAATTGCAGGAGGAAATGAACTCAATCCAACCAAAATAGGTTTTATATTAGTGGGACATCAAGCTCATCATTTGAATGTGTTGAAATCAAAATACCTTTTAAACTAATGCTATTAAATAAAGAAAATTATAATTTTCAAAAAATTGTTGCCATTACTGGTGTAGTTTTGTTTACGGTTAAATTAATCGCTTGGTATTTAACAAATTCCGTAGCTATTTTAACCGATGCATTGGAAGGAATTGTAAATGTGATTAGTGCTTTCATTGGGTTGTATAGTTTGTATTTATCGGCTCAACCAAAAGATGAAAACCATCCTTATGGACATGGAAAAGTTGAATTTATTTCAGCAGCTTTAGAAGGAGTTATGATTGCATTTGCTGGTGTATGGATAATTTTTGAAGCAATTAATCATATTGTAAATCCCCAAGGAATTAAACAATTAGATTTAGGCATAGCATTAATCGCTGTGGCAGGAGGAGTTAATTTCTTAATTGGGTATTTAGCCGTTAAAAAAGGAAAGAAAAATAATTCGATAGCCTTAACTTCGAGTGGTAAGCATTTAATTTCAGATACCTATACTACCATTGGTGTTGTTACAGGTCTAATCATTATAAAAATAACCAATTTGCTTTGGTTAGATAGTGTTGTGGCAATGATTTTTGGAGGAATAATTATTTTTACGGGTGTTAAAATTATTAGAAAATCCGTTGCTGGTATTATGGATGAAGCTGATACTGAATTGTTGAAAGAAATGATTGCAACCATAGAAGAAAATCGCAATGAAAACTGGATAGATTTACACAATTTGAGAATCATTAAATATGGAAACTGGCTTCATATCGATTGTCATTTAACTTTACCTTGGTATTTAACAGTTAAGGAAGCACATGAAGAAATTTCTAAAATTGAGAATTTAGTGCAAAAAAAATATGGTAAAAACATAGAACTTTTTGTGCATTCGGATGATTGTTTACCAAAATCATGCAACATTTGTATTAAATCAAACTGTAAGGAAAGAAAACACCCTTATATTTCCAGCATAAAATGGACGGTTGAAAATGTGTCAAAAGATAGTAAACACGCACTTGTTGTTTTTGAAAAATAACTTTTAGTTAAAAAACACGTGTTTCAGTTATTTTTTTTGTGAATATCTTCGTATAACTACTTACATAATATATTGTTATATTAATAAATTTATATATATTTGCTTTGTATTAATAACTAAAGTATGTCATTAAAACAAATTTTCATAGTACTTTTTGTGGTTTTCTCGTTTGGATTTCTTTCAGATAAACCAGCCTATCAATTATTTGATGAAAAAGGTAAAAAAACTTCCTATAAAAAAATGTTGAAAGAAGTTGAAGGAGCTGATATTATTCTGTTTGGAGAATTACATAATAATCCAATAAACCATTGGTTGCAATATGAATTAACCAAAGATGTGTTTGAACAAATAAACGAAAGCATGGTGTTGGGTGCAGAAATGTTTGAGGCAGATAATCAAAACACATTGAATGAGTATCTTTCAGGTAAATTTGATTATAAAACGCTCAAAACAGAAATAAAAGTCTGGCCAAATAATACTACAGATTATCAGCCTTTAGTTGATTATGCATTAAAACATCAGTTAACTTTTGTTGCAACTAATATTCCTAGAAGATATGCTAATTTGGTCTATAAATTAGGATTTGGAGCATTAAATAGCATCAATGATGAAGGTAGAAAATTTATAGCTCCGCTTCCTATTGCCTACGACAAAGAACTACCAGGCTATAAAAAAATTGTAGAAATGTCTGGAGGTCACGGAGGTGAAAACTTACCTAAAGCACAAGCAATAAAAGATGCAACGATGGCACATTTTATCTTAAAAAACTGGAGAAAAGGTCAAATCTTTATCCATTATAACGGTACTTACCATTCCAATAACTTTGAAGGAATTTCATGGTATTTAAACAATGAAAAAGCTGGACTTAAAATAGTTACCATTGGAGCAGTGGAGCAAGATAAAATTGATTCTTTAGCAGAAGAAAATATTGGAATAGCTAATTTTACCATTTGCACTCCAACTACAATGACTAAAACGCATTAAAATGACAAAGACTCATTTAATGTCTGTCTTTTTAGTCGAGAGTTTGGTTCAGAATGTATGACTCGCTACTGTCATTGCGAGGCACGAAGCAATCTGTCCTTCGATTAGACAGTTTGCTTCAGCTCCAACACTCAATCCAAACGCTTGGGCTTCGCAATGACGTTCTTCATCGGACTTCCAACTTTACAGATAGAATCTATCGGAATAAAACAAAAAGAACATCGGAAAATAAAAAAATCGAATTTATAGAACCCACCTTAAAGATACACCAAGTTATTTAGATAAATTTGTAGCCTTATTAAAAAATCAGATGAAACAATTTTGGCTTATTTTTTTAATGATTATAGTGTTTGTACTGAATGTTGACTTTGTTGTTGCTCAAAATTATACAATAAGTGGCACAATAAAAGATGCTACCACCAACGAAACTACCGTTGGGACAACTATTTACGTTAAAGAAACCTTACAAGGAACATCCACCAACGAGAAAGGATTTTTTTCTATCACATTGCCAAAAGGAACATACACATTAGTTATTTCTTACATTGGATATAAGGAAATAGAAATTCCCGTTGAACTCAATAAAAACATCAAAATAAACGAAAAGATAGAGCCAACAGCAATCACTAAAGAAGCTTTTGAAGTTGTTGGTGAAAAAGAAAACATAAACACTACCCAAGCCGAAATGGGTTCTGTAGAATTAGAGATGGAAAAGGTAAAAACCCTACCAGCTATTTTTGGCGAAATTGATATTTTAAAAACCATTCAATTGCTACCAGGTGTTCAAACTGCTGGAGAGGGTAATTCGGGTTTTTATGTTAGGGGAGGAGGTCCCGATCAAAATTTAGTATTGTTAGATGGAGCAACAGTTTACAATGCTTCTCATTTGTTTGGGTTCTTTTCGGTATTTAATGCTGATGCAATTAATGATGTGAAACTTTATAAAGGAGCAATGCCAGCCGAATTTGGAGGCAGATTGTCCTCTGTATTAGATATTTCTATGAATGATGGAGATATGAAAAACTATAAAGTTGATGGCGGAATTGGTGTAATTTCTTCACGGTTAACCATTCAAGGACCAATTAAAAAAGACAAGGCTTCTTTTCTAATGTCAGCCCGAAGAACCTACGCAGGAGATATAGCTCAACCATTTATTAGTGATTCATCAAAATTTAAAGGAAGTAATTATTATTTCTATGATTTTAATGCCAAGATAAACTACATTATTTCTAGCAAAGACAAATTATCGTTAAGTGGTTATTATGGTAGAGATGTTTTTGTTTTTAATAATTCAGACGATGGTTTTGGTTTGGAAACTCCTTGGGGAAATGCCATTGCTTCGTTGCGTTGGAATCATATCTATAACGACAAACTATTTGCTGACTTCACCGCTGCATTTACCAATTATAACTTTGAAGTGAAAGCAACTCAAGATCAATTCGGATTTAGATTATATTCGGGAATTACTGACTGGAATTTAAAAGCAGACTTCAATTATTTACCATCTATTCTTCATCAAGTTAAATTTGGAGCAGCTTATACCTTTCATAAATTCACGCCAAACAATGCTGAAGTTAATTCAGGAGATGTTGATTTTAATACAGGAGATGTAATTATCAATTATGCAAACGAAGGAGCTGTTTATGTTTCTGATGACTGGGATTTGAGTGAAAAAATAAAAATTCAAGCAGGCTTACGATACACAATATACCAACACATTGGACCCTTTAAACGGTTTAACAATGATGCATTAGGAAATCCAATAGACACCGTTGTTTACAAAAAAGGGGAAACAGTTAAATACTATCAAGGTCTTGAACCGAGATTAGCAGCTCGCTATCAATTTAACAGTTCGTCATCGTTGAAAGCCTCTTTTTCTCAAAATTACCAATACATTCATTTGGCTACAATTTCCACAGTTTCATTACCAACAGATGCTTGGCTGCCAAGCACAGAAGTTACTAAACCC
>PCUH01000173.1:0-484 GCA_002770955.1 Flavobacteriales bacterium CG18_big_fil_WC_8_21_14_2_50_32_9
TGAAGGAATTGGTTCTAACTTAGGCTTGTTTGAGTTGATTTTTATAAGTGTAAGTGGATTGCAACAAGGTTTAATTGATTATTGCAGAGAAGGATGTGATTTAACTACTTCTATCAGTGAAAAAAATAAGTTGCGAGAACAAGTAAGTGTATATCCTAATCCAAGTTACGCTATTTTTAATATTGCAGTACCAACATTAAAAGATGAAGTTCAAGTAACTATTTACAATCTTTCAGGGCAACAAATAAAAACGCTGTTTATTAAAGACCAAGGAATTATTGATTTAAGCAAGCAACCCAATGGCATTTATTTCGTTAAAGTAATACATCAGCATCAGGTAATTACAAAAAAAATTATTAAATATTAAAACCCTTTAGCCATGAAAAATTTTATTTATACTTTTTTACTTTTTCCCATAACTATCGGGATGTTTCCTGCTTGTTTAGTGGCTCAAGATGGTATTCTTGATTCAACATTTGGTATT
>PCUH01000173.1:556-7354 GCA_002770955.1 Flavobacteriales bacterium CG18_big_fil_WC_8_21_14_2_50_32_9
ATCAATGGTTTTCTTGATTCTACATTTGGTGTGAATGGAATAGTAACAACAGATGTTAATGGATTTAATGATGTTTCTACTGCAATATCAACACAAAGTAATGGAAAAATATTAGTTTCAGGAAATAGTGGAAATGGGATTAATGATGATTTCTCAGTAGTTAGGTACAATAATAATGGATCTCTTGATAACTCTTTTGGAATAAATGGAAAAGTTATAACCCCGATTGGAACAATGCACGATAGGTCTTTTAATATTCTTGTTCAACAAGATGATAAATTTATAGTTACAGGTAATATTGAAAACGGGTTAGATAATGATTTTGCCTTAGTTCGTTACAATAGCAACGGCTCAGTTGATTCGTTATTTGGTTTAAATGGCGTAGTAATAACAGACTATTTTGGGTTTAATGATTATGCAAAATCTTCTACCCTCCAAAACGATGGTAAAATATTAGTTGTGGGGTATAACAAACATTCTAGTGGTTTTGGAAACGAAAAAATCATGATGACACGTTATAATACAGACGGCACTATTGATTCCACTTTTGGAATAAATGGAATTGTAATCACTGAACTATATAATAGCTATTTCTATACATTTCCAAATGATATTAAAGTTCAACCAAATGGAAAGATTTTAGTTACAGGATATACGCACACATCATCTACAATTCCTCAAGCATTTTTAGTTAGATACAATTCCAATGGTTCTCAGGATACACCTTTTTTTTTAGATCCAATAATTTCTTCTTCTAATATTTCTCCTATGTCTGGAACTTCTATCGCTGTTCAAGTTGATGGAAAAATAATAGTTAGTTCTATGCAATTAGGACCTCCTAGCACTTTTCTTATGAATCGAAAAGACACTACTGGTTTAAACATAGATACTACTTTTGGGAACTCTGGTATTGTTGAAACAATTATAGGAACCAATTCTAATGTAGTTAATATTTTAATTCAGAATGATGGTAAGATTATCTTAATAGGAAATACTTTTAATTCTGCTAACAATACGGGGCATAATTTTGCTTTAACTCGCTACACAAACCCTTCTATCTCTGTGGAAATAGAAACCAAAGATAGTTTAACAGACTTCTATTCAACCATCTACCCCAACCCGAGCAATGGTTTATTTGAAATGACTATTGACACTCCTTTTCAAGAGGCTAACCTCACTATTTTTGATGTAACGGGAAAAGTTATTGTTCAACAAAAAATCACGCAAAACAATACCCAATTGAATTTGTTATCACACCCAAAAGGCATGTATTTTTATCAGTTATTAATTGATGGAAAACAAGTTACAGGAAAATTGATAGCACAATAGTTTATTATTGCATTTTATTAAACACATCCCAAACCACCACACCTACACTTACTGAAATATTTAATGAATGTTTGGTGCCATATTGCGGAATTTCAACTACTTCATCTATTTCGTTAATTACTTCTTGTTCCACACCAAGTACTTCATTTCCAAATATTAATGCCAATGGTTCATCTTTGCTACATTTAAAATCATTCAGCATGGTGCTATTTTCTGTCTGCTCAATAGCAATAAGCTTGTAGTTCATGCTTTTCAGCTCATTAACGGCTTCAATAGTGGTACTAAAATATTTCCATTCAACGGTTTCTGTTGCCCCCAACGCAGTTTTTTGTATTTCTCTGTGAGGTGGTTGAGCAGTAATACCGCATAAATAAATAGCCTTAATCAGAAACGCATCCGCTGTTCTGAAAACCGAGCCTATGTTGTTTAAGCTTCTGATATTATCTAATACGATTATTATTGGAACTTTTGTTTTAGTTTTAAATTCATCAACAGAAATTCTATTTAACGCATCGTTGCTAAGCTTTTTGTTTGATTGAGTGTTCATTAAATAAGAATTTGTTTAAATCGTAAATCGTAATTCATAAATCATTCATTTTCACAAAAATTGGCAATATCATTTTTTTCAAATGGGTAAGCATTGAAAGTACCCATCGCTTTTGCAACCATTTCTCCATGTTGATTATAAATTTCACCCGAAGAAGCGATTAATCTATTTCCTCTAAAATCAACCCTACCTTCGCCTTTCAAAACATCGCCCAAATAAACAGGACGGTAATAATTTATTTTAAACTCAACTGTTGAAACTAATTTTCCTTCAAGAGCAACCAAGCTCAAGGCAGCAACACCAATAACGCCATCCATCATAGCAGCTACCATTCCACCATGTATGGTAGTTTGAGTAGCCAAATGTTTTGGTAATACTTCCATTTCATAGGTAATATTTCCTGGTTTTAAAACAGTTAACAGTAATCCGTTTTCTTTTCCAAACTGGTTCACTTTACCATATATTTTTAATAATTCTTCCATGTAATTTTTTTTTCAAAATTTCTTCTTTTATATTAATTTAGCCAATATTTCTCTTTTAGTTGTTAACAATTCTATTTTTCAGTAAAAATATTTCTTTATTTTGTAATTGTAAAATCTAATCCAAATATCTATATATGAAAATTACCATTTTTGTTTTATTAGCTTTAATTACCACCCTTTTTTCATGTAATAATGAAGAATATGAAAATCATATTGCTGATCTACAACAAGATAGTTTAACTACTTATCATGCACTTGGTGGAAAAGAAGAAGAAATTTTAGAATTTATTGCGTCATTAAATGATATTGAAGACAATCTTTCTCAAATTAAAGATCGTGAAAAAATAATTACTACTCGTTTTGACAAAGGGAATGAAATTACTCCTACAATGAAAGATCAAATCATTGAAGATATAACTCTAATAGACAATTTATTGCAAGACAATAAACAAAAAATGGCTTCGCTTTACAGTAAACTTAAAAAATCAAATTTAAAAGTAGCTGAATTGGAAAAAATGATAGAACGGTTAGCAAATCAAGTGCAAGAAAAAGATGCCCAAATTGCTAATTTACAGATTCGATTGGCTCAAGCCAATGAACAAATTAAAGTTTTATTTGATGAATACAACAATCGATTAGAAGAATTAAGTAATAAAGAAGATGAATTAAATACAGCATTCTACTGTTTTGGCACTTCAAAAGAGTTATTAGAACAAGGCGTTATTACCAAAGAAGGTGGTTTTATTGGAATAAGAAAATCTAAAAAATTAGCTGACGATTTTAATAAAAAATATTTCACTAAAATTGACATTTCTTTAGTTAATCAAATTGATATTGTTTCAAAAAAAGCAAGCATTGTAACTACACATCCAACAAGTTCCTATGAATTGTCTCCAGATAAATTAGTTATTAAGGATACTAAAGAATTTTGGGCAGCATCTAAATATTTAGTAATTATTGTTGATTAAAACCCTTCAAAAACACCCAAACCAAATAAACTAAAATCGTATTTCACTGGGTCTGAATCATCAAACGTCCTTAATTTTTCGGTAAGTTCTTCTACTGCTTTCCAATCATCTTGTTTGCGAATGAGCAACCCGAGTTTTCTTGCTACATTACCAGAATGAACATCTAACGGACACATCAACTGTGCTGGAGAAATACTTTTCCAAATACCAAAATCTACACCCATTTTATCCTTTCTAACCATCCAACGCAGAAACATATTAATACGCTTTGCTGCTGAATTTTTATAGGGATCGGCAAGATGTTTCTGCGTTCTTTGTGGATGAGGAAGCTCAAAAAATGTTGCTTTAAAATGATATATTGCCATCCTCATATCTGCTGAATGTGATGCAAAAACCATTTCCAATCCGTTATGATTTTTATAAATATGTTGAAGTGCTGAAATAAAATAGCTTAAATCTTCTGAATTAAAAGTTCTATGTTTAAAATATTTAAACCGGTTTAAATCTGCTAATTTATGGTTCATCACAAAATCATAGGGTTGCAGATCCATTAACTCAACCATCTTTTTTGCATTGGAAATAATGGTTTTTCGCTGCCCCCAAGCAATAATAGCCGACAAAAACCCAGCAATTTCAATGTCTTCTTTTTTGTCAAACAAATGTGGTATGGATATTGGGTCTGATTCAATAAATTGTAATTGATTGTATTGAACATATTTTTCTTCTAATAATTGAAATATTTGCGACTTCATTTGTTTCTATTTAGCTTTATTTGGTACTTTTAATTTTTCAAAATTATATGCGTTGAATCGATTTAAAAACATACTATCTTTTTTTCTGTTACTTACCATTCCACTAAGCTTGTTTTCTCAAAACAAAAAAGAGGCTAAAAAGGATAGCTTAATTCGTATTTTGAGGAATGACTCGCTAAGAAGAGTTGCCAAGCAACGACAGGCAGACCCCAAAGATACTAACAACCCAACAGAAAGTAGCTTTCAGGTAATAGAAAATCAATTATATAAAGGTCAAGTTGTGCAAGTACTTATTCTTAATGGTGATACAACATATCTTTTTAACTTGAACGATTTTAAGGTTGTTGATCTTATGCCTTATGGCGACATTGAGAAAGATAAAAAATTTAAACGCTTGCAATATCATGTTACAAAAGTATATCCTTATGCAAAAGTGGCAGCAGCAAAACTTAACGCATACAATGAAGAATTATTGAAGGTGAAATCAAAAAAACAGCGAAGAAAGCTTTTAAAAGAACGCGAACAACAACTCAGAGAGGAATTTACGGATGTAATTAAAAAAATGACAGTTACACAGGGTCGGATATTAACAAAATTAATAGATAGAGAAACAGGAGAATCGACCTATGAAATTATTAAGGAAATGCGTGGTGGTTTTAAGGCTTTTATTTACCAAGGTGTTGCCAGAATTTATGATGGAGATTTAAAAACCAGATACGACCCCAAAAAAAACGAAGAAGATGAAATGATTGAACGTATTGTACTTAATTTAGAAGCTAAGCAATAAAAACTACACTCCTATAATTGAATGTAAATCGTCTATCTGACTTTCCCACAACATTTTTGCTTCATCCACTTCATCTTCGTCAGCGAAGTCAACAATTATTAATGCTAACTCTTTTGTTAAATCGTCAATCTCTATGCGAAATTCTACAAAAGATTCATCATCATCATTTTCCAACCATCTAAATTTAATAGATTTACCAGGCACTTTAGATAAAACTTTTGCTTTTTCATGAGAACCATCCCAATGAAATGTATAAATACCTTCTTTAAAATCTACATCATCAGCAAACCATTCGGACATAGCACTGGGAGTTGTGAGATAATTATACAATAATTTGGGAGAGGAATTAATGATAAATTCTAATTCAAATTGTGTTTTAACCGCCATATTTTCCATCTATTATTAAACTAACTCGCAAGATAAGAAAAAAATAATAATAACTAAAAAAAATATTTTTGAAAAAAAATATTTTTAATGGCTTCTAAAAAAACAAAACCATTATATTTGCAGCCAATTATTGGCGAGGTAGCTCAGTTGGTTAGAGCATCGGATTCATAACCCGAAGGCCGAGAGTTCAAATCTCTCTCTCGCTACTTAACAAAGCAGCCATCTAATGCATTAGATGGCTGCTTTGTTTATACAAGATACAACCAGTTTGCTCGACCTAAGTAACCACCCTCTTTGCCAACACTAAACTTAGTTAGCCTAAGCAATAAAAATACTAAAAGCGAAGCAAATGCTTCGCTTAGATAACTTCTTTTGACATACTACGCTTAGTGGGGGGTCAACTGCAAAGAACCTTCCAATACGTGGGTCATGCATTCTAAACTTAAAGTTTACGCTATTTCCTTGTCCTTTAATTTCCGAATCTCCTTCCTGTCCTTGGAAGCCGTATCTATGAATCTGAGCTAAATGAACGCCCGGGCATTGGGCTGCCGAAGGGGGTGTAAACCAACTCCATAATTTACGCTAAAACTACATGGTAACGATAGGTTAGCTTTGCATTATAGTTTAATTTATTTGTGTAGGTTGCAGGGCGGTAAAAAAATCAACTATTTTTTTAAAATAGAAATCAATTAACGCTTTATTTTTTTAGTATATTTGTAATGCTAATAAATTTTCATCTGTCAATGATGCTTTTATTACTAAATAAAAATTTCAAACATTCTTTGAACAAAATATTCAAACTGCTAAATAAAAAAATGAATTATGAAAATTTTAATAGAGATACCCGACAATCAGTTTACTTTCGGAATGAAAGTTTTACAAAGTCTTTCTTTTATTAGAAAAGCAAAACCTATGACTGATGCTGCTGTAAGTTTATGGGATGATTTAAAAGAAGCTGCCGAAGAAGTACGCTTACACAAACAAGGGAAAATTAAACTCAAAACCGCCCAAGACCTTTTAAATGAGTTATAGCATTATTCCTACCCATCGTTTTGAGAAAGAACTCAAACGGCTATCTAAAAAATTTCCATCGCTTAAAAATGAATTTAGCGAACTTATAACTGGTATTATTAAAAATCCAGCAACAGGTACTTTCATTGGTAATAATTGCTATAAAATTCGCTTGGCAATTGCTAGTAAAGGAAAAGGGAAAAGTGGTGGTACTAGGGTTATAACTTATCTATACATAGAAACGGAAACGGTTTATCTCCTTACCATCTATGACAAAGGTGAAAAAACCAACCTAAAACCTAACGAACTCAAAGAAATGATTAATAGTTTAGAGTTGGAAATAAAATAAAATAACACCTCGACATTTTTAGTTGCAACGACAACAGAACCAACCATAATTACTAAAATACCTTTACAAAAATTGTAATTTACTCGTATAGATTATAATGTATTGTATTTGCTCGACCTAAGTCAACCCCCCCCCTCTGTCCGTAGTTTGAAGCCAAGCCTGTGTAATGGCAACTACGGACTTCAT
>PCUH01000123.1:0-1629 GCA_002770955.1 Flavobacteriales bacterium CG18_big_fil_WC_8_21_14_2_50_32_9
GTATTCCAGAGAATAGAATATATTTTATGTCTGCCAAATCAAACTGGTGGAGCGCCGGAGATAACGGTCCAAGTGGACCAGACACGGAAATGTTCTACGACATTACACCAGGGGGGCTTAATCTGAAAAGTAAAGAAGAATTCATTGAGGCAGACAAAGGACAGAAGGTTGTTGAAATTTGGAATAATGTCTTTATGGAGTATGAAATGAAAGACGGAGTAGTAATAGGGAAACTTTCACAAAAAAATGTAGATACCGGATCCGGTCTAGAACGGGTTGCGATGGTTTTGCAAAAAAAAGACAATGTTTTTGACACTGATTTATTCTCACCCATAATTGTAAAAATCAAAAAACTCTCCAATTCAGACGACATTCGCGCGCAAAGAATTATCGCTGACCATATTCGTACCGCAGTGTTTCTAATATCTGACAGAACAACCCCGTCTAATACGGGGAGGGGTTATGTTTTGAGGAAATTGTTGCGTCGGGCAAGGTATCATCTCAACTCTATCGGAGGCAGAGACAGTACCTTGGCGTCTCTTGTCCCCGATGTAATTTCGCTTTATAAACAAACCGAATATGAACTTGGTAATAAAAGAGAAAATATAGAAAATATTATTAAGGCGGAGGAGAACCAATTTAATGAGGTGATAGAATCAGGAAAAAGTAAAATTGAAAAGATAATAAAAGAAAAAAACGGTATTTCAGGTGAAGACGCGTTTGTGCTATTTTCAACATTTGGATTTCCGCTGGAATTAACCAAAGAAATAGCAAAAGAAAACAGTGTGGAGGTTGATGTCGTCGGCTTTATAGAAAAATTGGCTGACCATCAAAAACTCTCTCGCACATCTTCAACGGGAATGTTTAAAGGGGGTCTGGCAAATCATAATGAAAAAACAATCAAACTTCATACAGCGCACCATCTTCTTTTGGCGGCTCTTCAAGAAAAATTTGGGGCAGAAATAAAACAAAAAGGAAGCAACATAACCGAAGAAAGATTGAGAATGGATTTCTCTTTTAATAGAAAAATTACACAGGAAGAGGTTGGTGAGATTGAGGGCTTGGTTAATAAATATATAAAAAATAATTACACAGTTGTAAGACGAGAAATGCCTCGTATTGAAGCGGAAAAACTGGGCGCGCAAATGGAATTTGGGGCCAAATACCCAGATATAGTTTCGGTATATTTTATTGAAGATGAAAACGGCAAAATTATTTCAAAAGAATTTTGTGGGGGGCCACATGCGGAAAAAACCGGTGTTTTGGGTAATTTCAAAATTCTTAAAGAGGAGTCCGTATCTGCTGGTATAAGAAGAATTAAAGCCGTGCTACAGTAAAAGGATTCTTTTTTGCTGTATAATAATCCTATGAGATTGTGGTCTAAAAACAAACACCTTTCTTTGGTGTGTGAGATAGGAAGCGGTGGGGTTGGCGCCGCTTTGGTTGTGATGGGGGGTAGGAAACCGCATATTCTTTATTCAAAAACTTCAAATTTTCAACCGAAAAAAATTTCCGATGCAAAAACTTTTGAAAAAGAAGTGAAAAGAACCCTTGATGTTCTGTTGGATGAAATAGTTACTCAAGGACTAAGGTCTCCGGAAATCAATAAAATCACCAGATATGATTTTA
>PCUH01000123.1:1731-2535 GCA_002770955.1 Flavobacteriales bacterium CG18_big_fil_WC_8_21_14_2_50_32_9
GTTTATTAGGGATTTTGAAACTTAACTAACGAGTAACGTATAGTTAAAACGATAAGTTTGTTTCTCAATGAGTTAACCCTATATTTTATTTATTTAAAAGACACATATATTTCATGTTTTTGTTATGTATTTTAATAATAACAATATGACAAGATTCACTAGCACACTTCCAGATAATTTATTGCAATTGTTAAATAAAAAAGCAAAAGAATTGACTATACCTAAAAATAAAATAATAGAAAAAACACTTTCGATTTATATAGAACAACTAAATAAAGCAGCTTATATAAAGTCGTTTAAGCAAATGGCTAAAGATGCTGATGTGCTTTCTATTGCGGAAGAAGGCATGGAAGATTATTTTGCTCAGATTAAAGATATATCTTAACGAATTATTGGAGTATTAAAGATTCATTCACACCTGTCAGGTTTTAAAAACCTGACAGGTGTTTTTTGTTTATTCGTTTACTAATTTTTAGCTACATTTGTTTTTTTAAATAAATTAAATCAACAGATGAATCGAGCCGTGTTAACCCTATAATATACAGAAGACAAAAATTGGCTTTGTGTGTTGGAAATCCTCCCCTTTTGGGGGAGCTAGAGGGGGCTTTTAAATTAAAAACTCATGGAATACAACAATATTTTAGTAACTCAAGAAAATTACATTGCTCAGGTAACCATTAACCGACCTAATCAATTAAATGCGTTGAATTCAGCCACCATAGCAGAATTGAATCAAGCGTTTAAAGCGTTGGAAACAGATAAAAATGTTCGTGCAATTATTATTACTGGTTCAGGAGAAAAAGC
>PCUH01000123.1:2576-6878 GCA_002770955.1 Flavobacteriales bacterium CG18_big_fil_WC_8_21_14_2_50_32_9
ATGTGGAGGAAGGTAAAAAATTATCAGCACAAGGACATCAACAATTATTTGATTTAGTTGAAAATTTAACCACTCCCGTAATTGCTGCTGTAAATGGTTTTGCCTTAGGTGGCGGATTAGAATTAGCCATGAGTTGTCATTTTAGAATTGCTTCTGACAATGCCAAATTAGGGTTGCCCGAAGTTACATTGGGAGTAATTCCTGGTTATGGCGGCACACAGCGATTGGCTCAATTGGCAGGAAAAGGCAGAACCATGGAAATGATTATGACTGCCAAAATGATTTCTGCTGAAGAAGCTGCCAACATTGGCTTAGTCAACCAAGTAGTAACGCAAGAGGAGTTGTTGCCAACGTGCCAAAAAATTGCTCAAAAAATTGCTTTCAATTCTTCAACAGCTATTGCAAGTGTAATAAAAGCGGTAAATGCTGGTTTTAAAGACGGTGTAAATGGCTATGAAACAGAAATAGAGGAGTTTGGTAAATGCTTTGGAACACCCGATTTTGTTGAAGGAACAAATGCATTTATTGAAAAAAGAAAACCAGCTTTTAAATAATAGCCCCCTAAATCCCCCGAAGGGGGACTTCTTTACAGTAAGCAAAGTGTTTAAAGTGATAAAAATAAATACATTAGTTATAAACCCAATAGTATGCTGCTATGAATATGGCAGGTGTGTTAGAAACTCTTCCCTTCGGGGCGGACAAAGTCCAGTGGACTTTGGAGCGAGCATGTGTGAAAGAGGAGGGGCTTTATGAACCCACTAAAAAAACTTGCCTCACAAACAGCCATTTATGGGCTTACTAGCATAGTTGGGCGTCTGCTCAATTGGTTTTTGGTTCCTATTTATATCGGAACAGCAAAGTTTACGCCCGACCAATACGGAATTATTACCGAAATGTATTCTTATGTGGCGTTTTTAGTTGTTTTTCTAACCTACGGAATGGAAACCGCTTTTTTCCGTTTTTCTACCTTGCAAGAACACAACAATAAAAAAGTATATTCCACTATTATTTACTCGCTTTTCACCACTTCTTTTGTGTTTATAGCATTCGCTTTTTTGTTTGATCAGTCCATTGCCAATTGGCTAAAATATCCCAACAATAAAGAATTTGTAACTTGGTTTGCCCTAATAGTTGGACTAGATGCTATTGCTTCTATACCCATGGCTAAGCTACGAGCAGACAACAGACCTATAAAATTTGCTGTTATCAACTTTGCCAATATTGGCGTAAACATTGGCTTGAATTTGTTCTTTTTAGCGTATTGTTTGCCCATGTATAAAGCTGGCGAAACCAACTGGCTTATCCAAACTTTTTACAATCCAGAAATAGGCGTAGGTTATGTTTTCATTGCCAATCTTATTGCAAGTATTGTTAAGTTTTTGCTGTTGCTACCCGATATGTTAAAAGCCAAATTTAGTGTTGAATTCGCATTGCTTAAAAAAATGTTTATTTATGCGTTGCCTTTATTGGTTTTTGGGTTGGCAGGAATTGTAAATGAAACCATCGACAGAATTATGCTTAAACGGATGTTGTTTGAAAGCAAAGGTGAGTTGGAAACGATGTCTCAAATTGGAATTTACGGTGCTAGCTACAAAGTTTCTATTATAATTACCTTATTTATTCAGGCATTTAGGTATGCCGCAGAACCTTTCTTTTTTGCTCAAGAAAAAGAAAAAAATGCCAAAGAAACGTATGCCAACATCATGACTTATTTTGTTATTATTTGCGCTACCATCTTTTTGGGAGTGATGTTGTACATTGATATTGTAAAATATTTTATTCCCAACGAAGCTTACTGGGTAGGACTTCAAGTAGTTCCCATATTATTGTTCGCCAATATTAGTTTAGGCATTTATTACAATCAATCTATTTGGTACAAGCTAAGCGGAAAAACAAAATATGGAGCTTATATAGGTATTTTTGGAGCTTTTATTACTGTGCTTTTAAACTACATTTGGATACCTGTATTTGGTTACGTTGGCTCTGCTTGGGCAACCTTAATTTGTTATTCGTCTATGTGTATCATTTCGTTTATTTTAGGACAAAAACATTATCCCATTAAATATAATTATTTCAAAATAGGATTATATTTAGGATTAACGCTGTTGCTCTACTTTGCAACCACTCAATTTACCATAGAAAATTTCTACACCAAACAGCTAATACATACGTTACTAATTTTTGCCTTTTTAGGATTTGTTTATTGGAACGAAAGACCAAAAAAAGAGGTGATTTAGTAGATTGCTTATTCAGATATACTCAAACTTAATATCTTTTCTCCCGAAAAGCTATTTAGTTTGAGTTATGCCGCATTCTAAATGCCTTTCTTTTTTCGGGATTTCATTTGGAAGCGGTATATTATCTTCTTCCGCTTTTTAGTTTCGCGTTGCTTAAAAAATGCGTTCATAAAAATAGCCAGTAAAATAATTGTCATCCCTAAATAAAAACCTCCCGACATTACTTCTGATTCTCTCCAAATTAAAACAGCAATAATTACAGAGTAAATAGGTTCTAAATTAACTGATATCACAACCGTAAATGGAGAAATTTTTTTCATTACCTCAACAGAAACAATAAACGCAAAAGCAGTACATAGTATTCCCAAAATGAGCAACCATTTAATATCTGCAACAGGCACTAAAAATTGACTAAAATCAGAAAAATTTGTAATCAACAAATAAATAGAAACCACACCTAAAGCCCCCAGTAATTCATAAAAAGAAATTGTTTTAGCATTTGATTCTTTAATTAAAAGTCCGTTCAACACTGTGAACCACGAGCCCAATGCTGCAGCAATAACACTCAAAATCATTCCCAACACATAGTTAAATTCAAAGCTAAAAACAAAATACAATCCAATAATAATTACTATTCCCAACAAAAACTCATAGCTTTTAATCTTTCGTTTAAAATAAATTGGTTCTATAAGTGAGGTAAACAAGGCACTGCTAGAAATACAAACTAAAGCGATAGACACATTAGATTGTTTGATTGCTTCAAAAAAGGCAATCCAATGGAGGGCAATCAAAACACCTATAAAGAAGGTTTTTACAAGAATTTTTTTTGGAATTTTAAATGAATGTTTGGTTATCAAAAAATACAGTCCTATAAAAAAAACACCAATCAACACCCTGTACCAAACTAATAAATAAGAGTTAACTGAGATGAGTTTACCCAAAATACCAGTGAAGCCAAAAATTAGCACAATAACGTGTAGCCAAATATGATATTTATAGTCTTTTAGCATTTCTTTCACAAAAAAAAAGCAAGGAATTAATAACCTTGCTTTTTTCAATTATTTTTCTAACTAGAGTTTACCTGTAACCCAGTTTTTTCGTTATCATTGTTTTGACAAGGGGTCATGACCCCTTGTTTGACTTTACAGGCAGACTCTAATTATTCTGGTTGAGCAGGAGTTTGTTGTTGAGGAGCTCCATTCAAATTTGGTGCTACAGGAGCAGCTTTTTCATCAATTAGTTCTTTAATTTTAGAATCGCCTGTTGCTTCCTCTCCACCAGTTCTTGTTGGGTTAACAGCTGAGGAAGCAATACTTAACACTACTAATGCTATACCTAATGTCCAAGTTGCTTTTTCTAAAAAGTTGGTTGTTTTTCGCACACCCATAATTTGATTGTTTGATGAGAATGCAGCATCCAAACCACCTTTAGGGTTTTGAATTAAAACGATTAGCAATAATAAAACACATATTATGATAACCAATATTGTGATGAGTGTAAACATTATTTTAGTTTTTGGTTTAAATTTTTAATTTGGGTTGCAAAATAACTTCTTTTTTTTGGAAATTTCAAGCTTAATTTTTCATACATTAAAATTGCTTTTTGATAATTGCCTTGGTCAACGTGGACAAGGGCTAGCGTTTCACTCACTACGTCTAAATTATCTACCACACTCAGCCTTGCCATATTCATTGGAGAGTAAAATTCGGTTTTTTTCGGCTGAATTTTAGGGTCTTCTTGAATAAATTTATCAATTAAATCAAATTTATTCGCCTTTTCAACTGTTTTTTCTTCATTTTTTGGAGCTAATTTTTCTATTTTACCTTGATTAAAAAATGAAATCCAATCGGTGAAGGTGTGAACTGTTTCTAAATCAAAAGCATTTTTTTCAATTTCAGTTAATTCTTCTGTTAATTTAGAAACCTCTTTTTCATCAACAGCTTGGTTTGTTGTTTCAAGCAGAATAGAACTATTAATAGCTTGAGCGATGTATTCATGCTCAAACTCGGCAATAGAATTTTTTTGTTTTTTTGTTTCTAAAAAAGTTTCTTCAACAATGCTTTCA
>PCUH01000048.1 GCA_002770955.1 Flavobacteriales bacterium CG18_big_fil_WC_8_21_14_2_50_32_9
TTCATCTCCTGGTCCATAAGCTTTTTTCAAAAATTCCATTTTCATTTTTAAGCGAGGTAATACCACTTTTTGCACCTGAATTTCTTTCTCAAAAAAGTCGTTGGTATTTTTTTGCCAATTGGTGTAAGCTTTCACTTTATAAATTCCGCCCATCACATTTTCATCCAATAAAAAATCTGCATTGGTTTTACCTTTATGAGCAATTAATTGGTGTTTTTGACTAACATTTCCTTTCGGATCAATGAGTTCTACATATAAAATATCACTTTTTTCAGAAGCCTTCATATTGGAAGCATTTCTAACAAAAGCACTCAACCAAATGGTTTCTCCAGGTTTATACAAGGGTTTGTCTAATTGCACATACACCCTGTCCTCTGGATATTCATTGTTGAAATTAGCTAATTTTGTTTTTAATGATTTTAAAAAGTCGTTCATTTTATATTCGTTGGTTAACGAAATAGAAATAAATGAACCTAAAGCTGCGAAAGCTATAGTAGCTATCATCAAACTTTTAACGGATTTAATTTTTAGATTTTTCATAACGATATATTTTTTGTTGTTTTTAAATGATTTTCTCGTTGGATGCAATAAAAAAAAATATTCCATAAATAAAGTTTGTCCATAATGTCCGATTTATTCAAGGGTTTTATTGTTTTTTAAAGGTTTTCATGAGATCGCTTCGCTAAGTTCTTCGTTTTTCTCGACCTTCAAATCAGTCATCCCGATAGATCGGGACTATGATTTTCAGTTCATCGAAACCTCGAATACCAAAAAAAACAAGGATTTTTCATTCTTTATTTTTTTTGAGTATTCTCGAAATATCAGTTTTTCAAAAAAAAACATATTTCGGAACTCAAACATTCTGACTCAAACTCTCGACTAAAAAGAAGACACTAAATAATAAATTGTATTTTTGGTGTATGAGATTTTTAAAACATCTTTTCATTGTTTATTTGATAGTGGCTACCCATATTCTTGTAGCTCAAGAAAATAAACTTCAACAATTGGCTATCGTTTCTGCTGAACATAGTAAACAAGTTGCCTTTTTTATATCACAAAACTTAACCGAAGAAAATACTTCTGCTGATTTATTGAAAAATTACAACGATGCACTAATTGCTTGTGAGAAAGCATTAATTTATAGTGATAGTGCTATTAACAATATAAATGATAGTTCTTTTTCTGAAAAAGTAGCAAAAATAGCACTCAAAAACACAAAAAAAAATCAAGAAAAAACCATTGCTATTTTAGAAGAACTTACTGCGTTGAGTGAAGAATTTATAAATCAATATTCACCGAAAGAAGCATTGTATTTTATTAACAATGCCATTGTGGATGCATACCAAGCATCTATAGAACTTAACCATGGTAAAGTTTTACCAATTATTTCTTCTTCACCTAACCAAAAAATTGAAGAAGCTACACCAGTTATAGAAAAAGTACCTGAATTGATTTATAAAGTTCAACTGGGTTTATTTAGAAAAAAAATTGAAGCTGATTATTTTGGTACTAATTTTACTATAATGTTTGAAGAAGTTGAAAAAGGTGTTTGGCGGTATTCAATAGATGGATTTACTACTTACGAAACAGCTTCAGAAGCAAAGAAAATCATTAAGGAAAAAGGATATGATGCATTTATTGTACCTATGTTTAAAGGAGAGAGAATAGCTATCGAAAAAGCATTATCAATAGAAAAGCAAACAAAGTAAAAAAACAAACAATAGGTTTTGTTAAAAAGAATTAAAAAGATTTTTGCATAAATTAGGTTCTTTTTTTTTGATTTATTAACTTCGTCATCTTTAATTTAAAATAAATATAAATAATAAATATAAATTATGAGTTTATCAATAAAAGGAAAATTAGCTTCAATATTAGAAGCCGAATCTGGCACAAGTAAAGCAGGAAAAGAATGGAGAAAACAAAGTTTTGTAATTGACAATGGAGATCAATTTAACCCAAATGTATGTTTTAGTTTATTTGGGCAAGATAAAATTGCTATGTTAGACAACTTCAGTATCGGTCAAGAAATAGAAGTTTTCTTTAATCTTTCATCTCGAGAATTTAATGGAAAATGGTATCACAACTTGGATGCTTGGAAAATTTCTACAATTGGAAGTGAATCAACGAGTTCTCAACCTCAAGCTGTTGCTACTCCAAGTATTTCTGATGCTCCAGAAGAAGGTGATGATTTACCTTTCTAAGAGTCTATCTATAAAGTCCAAAACAGACGCATCATTATCTGATGCGTCTGTTTTTTTTTGCATCTGATTAAGAACCCTCTAATTTAACTCCAAAAAAATGTTGGAAACCAATAATACTATAGATGCAGATGAAGTTGATTACTTATATGTTAGTTTATCTCAGCTACCTAATGCTGGCAATGGATTATTTACTGCAATAGACATTTATAAAGATGAAGTTATTTCCATTTTTAAAGGACTAATTTTAACAGAGTTCCAAATAAAACATCGTGTTGGAGAAAGAAAAGACAACTATTTTATTAGTTTACTTGATGGAACTATTATGGATTCTATGACTGTTGATTGTTTTGCAAAATATGCCAATGATGTTAAGGGTTCTTTAACTACAAAGCTCAACAACAATTCAAAAATAGCAATTAATGATAACAATGCTATTTGTCTAATAGCTACTCGAAAAATTAAATCAGGCGAAGAATTATTTTGTAGTTATGGAGCAAGGTATTGGAAAAAGCATGGTAATTAAAATTAGTGGTTTTTAAAAACTTATAACCATTCCTAAGCCAAGTTTACCATCATTATAAATTGGATAGAGCATTGATGTCGATTTTGATTCTTTCTTCTTTTTAAATAAAACATTAGAGATGATAGGATTTGTCCAATAAGCAATTTTAGTGCTTAGTATTCCTATACCTGCTCCTGCTACAACATCCGTAACCCAATGTCTATCATTATAAACCCTAAACATACCAGTACCTGTAGCTAAAGCATATCCTGCAATTCCGTACCAAATAGAAACATCCTTATATTCTTGCATAAGAAATTCTGCTCCCATAAAGGCTGTGGCAGTATGTCCTGATGGAAATGAGTTATTTGAACTTCCATCTGGGCGTTGTACATTTGAAACTGATTTTATACACAAAACTGACGAACCCATAATCAAATAAGAAGTAGCCAGAATAACTGTTCTGTTTTTAAAATTATTTTTACCTTTTACACCAAAAGCGTTTAGCAGATAAACAGATACATAAGGAGCATGTTGAATAAAATCATCAATCGTTCTTTTTTCATCAATGTTTTCATTTACTTCCTCTTTTAATTCAAAATTTGTATTCTTAATACCATGACTTTCCATGCCTACAATCCCATAACCAATTAAAATTGTAGGAACCATCAATGAAACGAGTTTAAACTTTAAATCCTCAGAAGTTGTTTGAGAAGAATCGGAAATAATTTTTTGTGCGGATAGATAAGAAAAATTTAAGCCTGAAATGGCTAAAAATATCAATGTTATTTTAAGTATCACAATAAATTCTTTTTAAATCAACATTCCCACAATTACTGCTGTAAACAATGAGGCTAATGTACCTCCTATCAATGCTTGGAAACCAAATTTAGCTAAGGTTGCTTTTTTATTTGGTGCCAACGCTCCAATGCCTCCAATCTGAATACCTATAGAAGCAACATTAGCAAAGCCACACAAAATATAAGTAGCCATAATTATTGATTTTTCTTCAACAAATCTTCCTGCATTTTTCAATTCTCCAAGAGAAACATAAGCTACAAACTCATTTAAGATTGTTTTTTCACCCAACAATTGTCCTACCAAAACCATATCTTCTTTGCAAACACCCATAAGCCAAGTAAGTGGAGCAAACAAATAACCTAACAAAAATTGAAAAGTAAGTCCATCGTATCCAGTATTATTAGCAATAATTGGATTTAGGGAAGTCCAATCGCCAATTTTGAATAAAATGTAATTTCCCATAGCCATTAAAGCAATAAACACCAACAACATTCCTGCTACATTTACTGCTAATTTAATCCCATCAGTTGTTCCGTTAGCAATGGCTTCTAATGCATTTGCTCCTATTTTTTCTTTGGAAACTTCTAATCGTTCGTCCACTTTTTCAGTTTGTGGAACCAATATTTTTGCGGCTACAACTGCTGCGGGTGCTGACATTACAGACGCTGCTAATAAATGTTTTGCAAAATAAATTTGTTGTGCTTCATCTGTGCCTCCCAAAAACCCAATGTAAGCTGCTAATACACCTCCTGCAATAGTTGCCATTCCTCCACTCATTAAACACATCAATTCTGAATCAGTCATTTTTCCTAAATAGGGTTTCACCAAAAGTGGTGCTTCAGTTTGACCTAAAAAAATATTTCCTGCTGCGGCTAAGCTTTCAGCTCCTGAAAGTCGCATGGCTTTTTTCATTACCCAAGCAAAACCATAAACTACTTTTTGAAGAATTCCCCAGTAATAAAGTAAACTGGTTAATGCGGAAAAAAAGATAACAGTAGGAAGAACCATTATCACAAAATTGACTAACGAAGATTCTATGTATCCAGAATCAAAATTTTTAAAAAGGAACAGTGTTCCTTGTTGCGTAAAACCTATTACTTTAGTAAAGGCTTTACTTGCTACTTCAAAACCAAAAGCCACAAAATCTACTTTTAATACAAGTAGTGCAAAAATAAGTTGTATGAGTAATCCCTTTCCAATCAACTTCCAATCAATGGCTTTTCTATTGTTGCTAAAAAGCCATGCTATAGCAATAAGTGAGACCATTCCTATGGCTCCTTTGTAAAGAGATGTGAAAGTTATTGTTGCAATCATTTACATATTAATTAGAGTTTATGGACAGGCACTAATTAGCATTTCGTTTGTCAATCTCAAGCTTTATTTTTGAAGCCTCTTCGTAATTCTCTCTTTCAATAGCTTCTTGTAAAATTTTATTTAATTCAGAAATAGACATCTCTTCATAACTCAATGGTACTTTCTTTTTATCTTCATTTTGTTCTTCATCAATTTGCTCTAGTTCATCCTCTATATCTTTTGATAAATGACCTTCTTCTAAAATAATTCCTGCACTAGATAAAATAAATTCATACGTAAAAATAGGACATTTAAATCTAACTGCTAAAGCAATAGCATCTGAAGTTCTTGTATCTACTTCAATTATTTTATCTCCTTGTTGAGATATTAATTTTGCATAAAAAATTCCTTCAACTAAGTTATAAATTATTACTTCATTAACTTGGATTTCATAAGAATCGGCTAAACTTTTAAACAAATCGTGTGTTAAGGGTCTGCTTGGTGTCATAGCTTCTAGTTCAATTGCAATTGCCTGAGCTTCAAAACCTCCGATAATAATTGGTAATCTGCGTTTTGCTCCAACAGTTTCTCCTAACACTAAGGCATAAGCTCCTGTTTGAGTTTGGCTATATGAAAGCCCTATTATTTCTAATGCTATTTTATCCATTCACGAAAAGTAAAAAAGAAGGCAAAACTACCCTCAATAAATTTATATCTACTTATGCTTTTAATTTTTTAACTGCTTGAATTAATTTTGGAACTACTTCAAATGCATCACCCACAATGCCATAATCGGCAGCTTTAAAAAATGGTGCTTCTGCATCAGTATTGATAACGACAATCACTTTACTTCCATTTACTCCAGCTAAATGTTGAATAGCTCCTGAAATTCCTATTGCAATATATAAATTAGGTCGAATTGCCAATCCTGTTTGTCCAACATGTTCATGATGAGGTCTCCAACCGACATCAGCTACTGGTCTTGAACAAGCTGTTGCTGCTCCTAATTCTTTTGCTAACTCTTCTATCATTCCCCAGTTTTCTGGTCCTTTCAATCCTCTACCTGCTGACACAACGATATCTGCTTCTGTTAATGACAATTCGTTCGATGCTTTTTTAACTTCTTTCACTGTTAAACGAGTTGAAGGAATTTCGCATGAAAATGCTTCTGTGCTTACGGTTTCTGAAAAAGTTTGTTTTTCAACTGCATTAGGCAACACAGTAATAATTTTTGTTGAAGTTTTAATTTCAATAGTGGCAAATGCTTTTCCTGAAAAAACTGTTTTTTTAACTGTGTTTCCTTCTGGCAATGCTACTGCTCCAGTAACTAAACCAGCATCAAGTTTTGCTGCTAAAATTGGTGCAACTGCTTTTCCAGAATAGTCATGAGCTAAAACAATGGTTGTAGCACTTATTTTTTTTGCTGCTTCAATTATTATTTGTGCCACTTTTTGAGGATCAAAATTAGTAAGTGATGCCTCATTGAAATGTAATGCTTTGGTAATACCATAACTTCCTAAAACTGAAACATCTTCTGCTTCTCCAATTACTATTGCTGTTGCTAGTGTTCCTTCGCTTTTAGCGACTAATGCTCCATAATTTGCTGCTTCAAAGGCGTTTTTTGTAAATGTTCCGTTGCTTGTATCTGTATATATTAAAACTGACATATTTTTAATTTTTGATTTACGATTTTTGATTTACGATATAGTTTAGATTGCTTTTGCTTCATTACGTAATAAGTTAACTAACTCATCAACATTATCAGCATCTACATATTTACAACCAGTTTTTGCTGGAGGTAAAGTGAATGATTTAATTTCTGTAGCATTTGATGCTTCAAAAGCGGGAACAATATTTAATGGTTTTGTTCTGGCAGCCATAATTCCTCTCATGTTCGGTATTCTTGCTTCAGCCATTCCTTTTGCGGCACTTACCACAAAAGGTAAAGAAATTTCTAATAGTTCAATTCCT
>PCUH01000301.1:0-3198 GCA_002770955.1 Flavobacteriales bacterium CG18_big_fil_WC_8_21_14_2_50_32_9
TTACAAAAACTACATAAGTAGTAGTAGATATAGGAGAGGCTATTGGATTAGCAATGTTTGGATTTGATAAGCCTGTTATAGGGGTCCAACTATACGAAACACCGCCAGTTGCATTTAGTTGAACAGAATTCCCAACACACATGGTAGTATCATTACCTGCATTAATCAAGGCTGAACCAACAAAAACAGTAACAGTATCTGTGGTTGGACAAATACCATTATCAACAGTTACTATATACGTGGTAGTAGAAGAAGGAAAAGCAAATGGATTAGCCACAGTTGTGCTACTTAATCCTGCAGCAGGAGTCCAAGTAAAAGTAGAACCGCCTGGTCCAGTTGGGCTACCTCCCAATTGCACACTATCTCCCAAACAAATGGTAGTATCATTTCCTGCATTAGCAAAAGGAGCTGCCAAAATAGTTACGTTCGTGTCTATAATTGTTGAAGGACAACCACACCCATTGAGAGCGTTGACTGTTACGGTTCCTGTTCCAGAATTCCCCCAAGTTACATTGATGGAATTAGATCCCTGTCCTGAATTAATAACTCCCCCATTGACAGTCCAATTAAATGTAAAACCTGGAATAGTAGGGGTTGTATAAGTTGCCGTTCCATTTGGACAAACCACCATCGTTCCATTAATAATTGAAGGCGGTGTTGGAGGATCAACTGTGATTTCATAAACCTCATTGGTAGTTTTAGGTGGGCAACCATTATCCGTTACAGAAACCGTAAACAAATAAGGTAATGGCTGTGCTGAACCACAAGGAGCAGTCCAATTGAAATTTGAAGTAACAATAGAATCTCCAACAACAGGAGTGTTAATTGTTGCAGGAGGTGTTATAAAATTGGGGTCGAAAATTTGACCACTAGCCACTAATGTTAAACTATCTCCATTTGAATCTGTAAAAGTAAGTGGAAAAGATAAATTATCACATTCATTAATGGTATATTGTGTTACGCCACTACCTCCCGTATTAGATAAGTTAGGTGCAGGGTTGGGTGGGCAGTTAACCACTAAAATTTGAATGTCTCTTCGGGTAATTCCAATTAAATTACCATTTCTAAATTCTCGAATTTCTACTGCAACAACAAATGCCCCTGTTGTAGGTGACATATATTGCGTTAGCCCTGTGGCTCCATTTATAAAAGCAAACCCTCCTGATCCAAATGGAGCATTTTGATTAAATGTAGCGTTGGCATATACTACTGTAGGTATGGGCCAACTCAAAGGATTAGGCAAGGGAGGGGCTGGATTTGTACCTGATCCAAAGCCTTGATAGGGAGCAACAAATGAAAACAACAACAAATCACCATCAGGGTCTATTGCCGAATTTAATATGCTTACAGTATCATTTACACACACAAAGGGTACAGGAACGTCTGTAAAAACAGGAGAACTATTGTTTACCAATGAAGGAGCAATGTAAGCATGAAATGCTAATCCTTGATTTCCTGGGTTTAATAAATTTATGGTGCTTCCATTTCTGCAACACCTATCGTAAAATAAATGATATCCTTGAAAACTTAAAGGCAAATCAACAAATCCTTCATAGGTTGCCTGATACATACAAACACCTACGCCAACCACACAACCGCTTACTGGCACAGGAACAATAGAGTTACTATCTATCAAAGGCAATGTTATGAAAGTAATAAATGGTAAATTTGAAACAGGATTAGAAACACCTTGATAAACACCTATATCTAACGAAGTTTCTGGAAAACCATTTAACCAAAAAGGAGAAGTACAATCTAAAAATGTTTGAAATGTAATTTTATAACGATAGTTTGTTCCTACCTTTCCCATATATTCATAGGATAAATTTCCACCTACAATATGTGTAGAATAAACATTTGTTATGGAGATGATTACAAAAAAAACAGCAATGATTAATTTTTTCATTTTTTACTACATTATTATTGAACAATAACTCGTTTATTAACCACCCCTTTTTCTGTTAGTACGCTTAAAATATAAACTCCCTTAGAAAAATTAGCAATATCAATAGTTATATCTTTTGAATTATCTTTAACGCCCGATTGGTATATTATTTTCCCTACTAAACTTATTAATTGAACTTCATTTATTTTAAAATTGGTTTCAGATTTTATATTAATTACAGACGAAGTTGGATTAGGATAAACAATAAAATCTGATTCAGAAACACTGTTTTCTTCTATACCAACAGTTGTGCAACTCCAGTTTAATTCAAATCCTTGTCGAGGAATAAAGTTTGTAAAAGTAGTAAGTTGCTGTATAGTTACAGCTCCTCCTGACGATATAAATTGATTTGGCAATGTATTTCCTGTATAAAAGCCGAGAGCAGGACTTGCAGTGGAAGGTCCATCGTAAACAATTAAAAAATCTAATCCATCTTCAAAATCAAACGAAACAAAATTTAATATTATTTGGGTTGCACCAGCAGGTTGAATAGACATTATTCCATCAGAAAACTCAGAGTAAGGTAAAAACGGACCTCCGTCATCGAACAGTATACCATTACAATCAGTAACAGTATCAGTTCCTGTAAAAGGCATATTTACAGAACAAGCAATAGTAATAAAATTTATTTTCGCTAAAGAATCTTGTCCAAAAGCATTAGTAACTACTAAACTTACTGTGTAAACACCTGAATTGGCATAAGTGTGTGAAGGATTTGGAAGTATTGATGTATTTCCATCACCAAAATACCACAACCAGCTTGTTGGAGCATTTGCTGTTAAATCTGTAAATTGAACAGGACTAGCACAAGTAGATGTTGGGGTTGCAGAAAAATCAGCTATTGGAGGCAAGGTGTTGGCTTGAATAATGATACCATAATCTTCTGTTTGACCGAAATCATTGTTTGTACAACCGCTTTGAGGAGTCCCAACAACATCAGAAGAAATTCGCATTCTTAAAGATGTGTTTAATACTGCTCCAGCAGGAATAGTTATATTTCCACTTGGGTTAAATGCATTTGGTGCATCAAAAACCAACTCATTGGTGTTATTAAAAACGCCATCATTATTTAAATCTATCCAAACACGAGTATCTTGTGGGTTGTTTGTTCCTGTAATAATGTTCATAGCATAGAAATTACCTTCTATAACCGTAGTCTGTTTTGAACAAGAAAAATCTTGATACCCTTCAACGGCATCGGGTGTAGTATTGTTAATGGTATTAAAATTAACATTCAAAATTCCATATCCACA
>PCUH01000301.1:3229-9982 GCA_002770955.1 Flavobacteriales bacterium CG18_big_fil_WC_8_21_14_2_50_32_9
CGTTACAGCTTGTGTTATGGTATCGCTTCCATTGGTATTAGTAGCAATAAGTGTTACATTATAAACACCATCAGCTGCATAAGTGTAGCAAGGATTTGGTTGTATTGAAGTACCAACAGCATCTCCAAAATCCCATGCCCAAGAGGTTGGAGCATTTTGTGATTGATCAATAAAACAAACAGTTCCACTACAACTTGGATTGGGTGAAAAAGTAAATGCAGCAATAGGTGCATTAAAATTTTGAGTAACAATAACAGTATAATCCTCTGCCTGTCCAAAATCTAAATCGGTGCAAGGTGTGGGGGCTACACTAAAATCATAATCGGCAGAAACTCGCATTCGTAAGGGAGTGTTAAGTGTCGCTCCTGTAGGAATAATTACACTTCCGGATGTGTTCATCTGGGAAGTGGCTGTAAAAATGCGTTCGGTTGTATTATTAAAAACACCATCGTTATTAAAATCTATCCACGCAGCATAATTTTGTGTGGATTGAGCCGAACTACCAATTGAAAGTGTGTATGAAGCCCCTTCAAAAACAGTAGTTTGCTGACAAGTAAAATCACTGTAACCTTCAGCTCCATCAATAGATGTATTATTTATGGTATTGAAATTTACGTTAGTTATACCAAAACCACAACAATATCCCAACGTAGCAGGATAACAAGAAGCCGCTATTGGTGAAACTCCAGTGCTAACTGTGATTAAATTATTCATAAACAATGAATCGCAACCAAAAGCATTACAAGCTACCAAAGCGACAGAATAGATTCCGTTAGATAAATAAGTATGTGAAGGATTTGGAAGTGTTGATGTATTTCCATCGCCAAAATACCATGTCCATGAAGTTGGGTTGTTGGTCGATAAATCAGTGAAAGAAACGATTCCTGAACATGTAAATGTGCTACTTGATGAAAAATTACTTGTTGGAGGAGTGTTTGATGGAGTCCAATCAAAAATCATATTGGGACGTTGTGAGGATGTACCTGAAATAATGCTTGAGCTACAAACAGTCATATTATCTGCCCTATACCAAATAGAACTTGTAAATGTTGTAGTTGACCAATATGTTTGCGTATTACTCGTCCAAGAGGTATTGTTGAAGCAGGTTTCTACCAATAAATTAGAAATTCCATCCCAAATAAAAGGTGTTGAAAAAATATGATTATTTAGACCAGGCACTTGTGTATAAGTTGCTGCTGAAAAAACATTGGTTAACCCTGTTTCAAGAACAGAAACTGCAGGTGCTGATGTATGTTTCAATGCTATAGAAAAACCTTGAAGCGAAGCCCCATTAACTTGTGCTACATCAAAAGCCAAACTATTAATAGTTCCTGCTGTCATTCCTGCGGCATTTAGCTCGGAAGCTAAAATTAAAAATTGATGCTTTGCCCCTTGATACCAATTACCATAAGGAGCCGGATAGCCTGATGTGGTGTTTGATGTTATTCCAGTGCCAATAGTTATTGTTGCTGCTTTTGTTGAAATCGCACTAAAAAATAGTGCTAAAGCAAAAAGAATGTATTTTTTTTTCATAGTAAAGGGATAATTATAAAATTGGTATTGCATAGACTTACTTTTTATCAATAAAGTTGCTTTTATAAAAAATTTTAATATTAAGACGTAACTTTGTATAATCGAAAATTTTATGCAAGTTATAAAAAATATTTCTTTAAAAACATGATTTTGCACATCTATTATATAAATGGTAGGTTTTAATACACAAATGGTAGGTTTTATTATACAAATGGTAAATTTATAAAGATAAAAAATGGCTTTAATCAAAACAATAAATAAAAAATCTCCATTATTTGGAAAAGACTGTTATTTAGCTGAAAACGCAACTGTTATTGGCGATGTAATAATGGGTGATGAATGTAGTGTTTGGTTTAATGCTATAATTAGAGGTGATGTGCATTATATTAAAATGGGCAACAGAGTAAATGTGCAAGATGGGGCTGTGGTACATTGTACCTACAAAAAACATCCCACCAACATTGGCAACAATGTTTCTGTCGGACATAATGCCTTAGTGCATGGCTGTACTATAAAAGATAACGTGTTAATTGGTATGGGAGCTATTGTTATGGATGGTGTGGTAGTAGAAAGCAACACCATTATTGCTGCCGGAGCCGTTGTTACTCAAGGAACTCATGTTGAAGCCAATTGCATTTATGCTGGAGTACCTGCCAAAAAAGTAAAAGAAATGAACCAAGAACTTTCTGAAGGAGAAATTAAAAGAATTGCCGAAAGCTATGTGATGTATTCGGGATGGTACAGGTAGGGTTGAAAAAGTTAATCGTTATTTGTTAATTGTACTTTACCATAACTAATAACCATTATCAATGGCTTGGTGTGTCGGAAACTTCCCCCTTCGGGGAATTGAGGGGGCTAATAACTATTAACTAATAATCATTAACAATTAGCTATTTATTTTTATATCTTTGCAATTAAATGAAATTTGTTTATCCAGAATTTCTTTATGCCCTCTTCGCCATAGCAATTCCCATTGTTATTCACCTATTTAATTTCAGAAGATTTAAAAGGATTTACTTCTCTAATGTTCAATTTTTAAAGGAAGTAACACAAGAAACGCAAGCCAAGTCAAAGTTAAAACACTTGCTTGTTTTACTAAGTAGAATTTTAGCAATTATTTTTTTAGTAGTTGCTTTTGCTCAACCTTTTGTTCCTTCAAAAAATGCAGGATTACTTTCTCCAAAAAATAAGCTGATAGCTGTGTATGTTGATAATTCTTTTAGCATGGAAAGTGTTGGAGAAGTTGGTTCATTGCTCGATGAAGCCAAATTAAAGGCAGTTGAAATAGTTGAAAATCATGCTGTAACAGATAAATTTTTGGTTTACAACAATGCTTTTAATGTTGGAGATCAGCGATTGTTAACCCAAACCGAAGCCATTGAAAAAATTGAAGCATTACGTATTTCTCCTCAAACAAAAAAACTCTCCGAAATTTATTCCAGAAGCAGAGATGCAATAAATACTACTGAAACTTCAAACAAAGCACTCTATTTTGTTTCCGATTTTCAACAAAGCGTTGCTGATTTTGATAAAATAGAACAAGACAGCAGCATCAACCTGTTTTTAGTTCCCATTAAAGCTACCTTAACCGATAATTTATTTATTGATAGTTGTTGGTTTGAAACACCAACGCACTTGCTTTTTCAACAAGAAAAACTCTCGGTTGTAATTAAAAATAATAGTGAAAATGATGTGGAAAATGTTGCTGTTAAACTCTTTATCAATAATCAATTGGTAACTCCTGCAAGCGTTTCGGTTAAAGCAAAAGACCAAACCACGCTTTCACTCAATTATCAAAATAAAACGCAAGGCATACAACAAGGAAAAATTGAACTCCGAGATTACCCAGTGGTAATGGACGATATCTTTTATTTTTCTTACTCCATTTCTAACCAACTTAATGTATTAAATATTTATTCCAACCAACCCAATAAAGCCATTGCTTCCATTTATAAAACCGATAGCTTGTTTAATTTTAAAAGCTACAACATTAATCAATTGGATTATTCCTTTATAAAAATAAGCAACTTGGTTATTTTAAGCGATTTAGATGAACTAAATACGGGCTTAATTCAAACCCTAAAAACCTTTGTTGATAATGGCGGTAGCTTACTTGTTTTCCCATCAGAAAAAATAAATTTTGAAAACTATAGAGAACTATTATCCACTTTAACAGTAAATTATTACACCAATTTAGATACTTCCGATGCAAAAGTTAGAGAAATAGCCTACAACCATCCTGTTTATAAAAATGTGTTTGAAAAAACAAACGAACCCAACCTCAACTTGCCTTTCGCTTATGCTCATTATGTGTTGTCTGATTTTAAAACTTCTTATAAAAATGATATTTTAACCCTCAATAACGAAAGGGCTTTTTTAACCGAATATAAAGTAGAAAAAGGCACTGTTTATTTGAGTACGGTTGGGCTAAACAAAACGCAAAGTAATTTTACGAATCATGCACTGTTTGTGCCAACCATGTATAACATTGCTTTGTTAAGTCAACTTCAATTACCGCTTTTTTATACCATAGGCAACAACAATGTAATTACTATAAATACCAATGAAAAAGATAATGTTTTTCACATCAAAAACGACAATTTTGATTTTATTCCACGAATGAAAAATGAACGAAACAGCACCTCTATTTTTGTCGGTAATGAAATTACTCAAGCCGAAAATTATTTTTTAGAAAGTGCGTCTTACAAAACAGGCTTAGGATTTAATTATAACAGAGCCGAATCAGATTTAACCTGTTTTGATGAAGAAGCACTCACTGAGCAAATTAGCAAACATAGTTTAAACGCTCAATTAATACAAACACAAAACACAACCATTAAATCGGTACTAAACGAAATAGAATCAGGAAAAAAATATTGGAAAATTTGCGTTATTTTAGCACTTATTTTCTTAGCAGCAGAAATTGCTTTGATAAAATTGTGGAAATAGATTGGCGTTGTGCAGTGGGCATTCCCCTCTTGAGAGGGGGTGGGGGTGTGTTAAATTAGAAAATATTAGAAATTAGAAATTGATGATTGAAATTAACGAATAACATTTAACTGATAACAACTAACAACATGGACATCTTAATCAAATCGGCAGTAATCGTTGACAACAACTCGAGTTTGAACGATCAAAAAATGGACATCCTTATTGAAAAAGGAACGATAGTTAAAATAGCTAAATCTATTAAAAATTCAGGAAACTACAAGGAAATTTCCTATCCTGATTTGCACGTTTCTATTGGTTGGTTTGATTTTAGAGCCAATTTTTGTGATCCTGGAAATGAACACAAAGAAGATTTTACTAGCGGATTAAAAGCTGCTGCTTTAGGTGGTTTTACAGGCGTTGTTGCTATGCCCGATACGTATCCTGTAGCAGACAATAAGGCTGGAATAGAATATGTAATTAACAAAACCGCTAATTCTATTGTAAATGTTTATCCTGCCGGGTGCTTGTCTGAAAAAGCCGAAGGTAAAGAAATTGCCGAAATGTACGACATGCACTTAGCTGGTGCGGTAGCTTTTACCGACAATAAAAAAAGCATAGAAAACCCAAGTTTACTTACCCGAGCCATGCTCTACTCTAAATCATTCAATGGGTTGATTATAGAATTTCCTAACGAGAAAAATAGTTGCAATGACGGACAAATAAACGAAGGTGTGGTAAGCACTCGATTGGGAATGAAAGGCATTCCATCTTTAGCCGAAGAATTGCAAGTGGCACGAGCCATTTACTTAGCCGAATATTGCGATGCAGCAATTCACTTAACCAATATTTCTGCAAAAAAATCGGTAGAAATGATAAAACAAGCTAAAGCAAATGGACTGAAAATTACTGCTGATGTAAATTCATACCACTTATTATTAGACGAAACTGAACTAGATACTTTTGATAGCAACTACAAAGTATTACCTCCACTAAGAACCAAAGACGACCAAAAAGCATTGATTAAAGGATTGAAAGAAGGAACGATAGACATTATTTGCTCCGACCACACGCCAGAAAATATTGAAAACAAAAAATGTGAGTTCGACCATGCCGCTTTTGGCATCATTAACTTACAGACTTCTTTTGCAGTTGCTCATACCGCCATTAAAAATAAATTGCCCTTGGCAGATTTTATTGAAAAAATGACAGTTGCACCTCGCCAATTGCTACACCTAACCATTCCAGAAATAAAAGAAAAAACAGCAGCCAACCTTACCTTATTTAGCCCCAACACCGAAACCGAATTTACTACTAGCAACATTGTTTCTAAATCTAAAAACTCGCCTTTTATCGGCAAAAAATTGAGTGGAAAAGTGTATGGAGTAATTAATAAGAATAAATTATTGGTGGGGTAGGGAGTTTTTTTCAATTTCATCAATTTTTGTTTCTGCAAAATTATTTTCTGACAAAACAATATCCTCATGGCTATACATTTTATTAGTTTTAAAAATAGCTTCTTCAATGTTTTCGGCTTCTATATCAATAATACGGGAAAGCGTTTCTTGTATTTCGATTTCACATGGTTTTATCATAAACGATAACTTAGCTTGTTTTTTGAATTTATAAAAGTAATTTCGCACACGAATTAAAATACAACAATGGATTACATTATACAAGGCGGACAACTTCTTTTAAGCATCTCTATTTTAGTGATACTGCACGAAGGAGGTCATTTTTTAGCTGCTAAACTTTTCAAAACCAAAGTAGAAAGTTTTTATTTATTTTTCAATCCATGGTTTTCTGTGTATAAAAAGAAAATTGGCGAAACAGAGTATGGCATTGGTTGGTTGCCATTAGGTGGTTATGTGAAAATTGCTGGAATGATAGATGAAAGCATGGACAAAGAACAAATGAAACAACCACCTCAACCATGGGAATTTCGTGCAAAACCAACATGGCAACGATTAATAATTATGCTTGGAGGTATAATTGTAAACGTAATTGTAGGCTTTTTAATTTACAGCTTTGTGTTAATGGGTTATGGTGAAAAATTTTTACCAGCTAGTGAATTGAAAGATGGTGTTTGGTGTTTAAATGAAGCTATTACCAATGAGATAGGACTACAAAATGGAGATAAAATTATAACCATAAATGGAGAAATTCCCGCAACCTTCGAGCAAATGCAAGAAGAGATTTTTTATTCTAAAACTCTAGTTGTAGAGCGTAATGGAGACCAACTTACCTTAGATATTCCTGTTGATTTAATTAATAGGTTATTAGAAGAAAGAA
>PCUH01000197.1 GCA_002770955.1 Flavobacteriales bacterium CG18_big_fil_WC_8_21_14_2_50_32_9
TTTTTTGAAATTTCGTAGGCTTTGTTTACATCCACTTCCCAACCATCCATGGAGGCTTTGTAGGCAGGTTGTTCTTGTGCTTCTTGTTTGTTGTTAATTGATTTCTCAACAACAAAGCTAGTTGTAAAGATAAAGAGAGCAAGTATAATAGCTATTTTTAAAATTTTCATAATCCGTTAATTTAAGTTGAAGATACTCGGTTAAACAAATGTAGTACCAAAGTTAGTAAAATTTATTTCACACCGTGCATCAATTTTTTCAATGGTCGAGAAAGTAGCATTAACAATAGTCCTGCGGCAATTGGCACATAAACGAAAATTTGAAAAAAATCTGACATAGATAAAGTTTGAGCTATTTCTTCCATATAACTTGATAATACTCCTGCTAATTTATTACCCAATGCAGAGGCGAAAAACCAAATACCAAACATAACACCAAGTAATTTTTTAGGTGATAATTTATTTACAAATGACAATCCAACAGGAGATAAACACAACTCTCCCATAGTGTGTAAATAATATGCAAAAATTAACCATGCAATACTTGCATTATAAGTTTCTGCTCCTTGAGGTATAGCATAAGAACCAACTACCATAGGTAAAAATCCTAAGCCAAGTAATATCAATCCAAAAGCAAATTTTAAAGGACCACTTGGATTGAATTTTGAATTAGAAAACCACAACCATATTTTAGAAAAAATAGGTGCAAAAGTAAAAATAAAAAATGCATTAAGTGCTTGAAACCATGTTGCAGGTATTTCAGGATTGTTATTTGCCAACTGATTACTTAAAATAAAAAATGCTGTTGCAGAAAGCACAATTAAACTAACTGCCATACAAATAATTACTAATGGATATTCTTTTCCTATTTTCCTCCAAAGGGCAACAAAAAGCACTGATAAAATAATTAATGGAAGTAAATTAAAAGCGATACTAATTCCTTTGAAAATGGTAATGCTTGTTTCGGAAGAAAAAGTTCTGTCAGTATATTTACTAGCGAAAATATTTAAACTTGAACCTGCTTGTTCAAAAGCAACCCAAAAGAAAATAGAAAAGAAAGCCAATACACCAACAACAATCAATCGGTCTTTTACAACTTTAGGATTTTCAGGTTCTATTTGTGTCCCTTCCGAAGAAAGTTCTTGCATTGGAACTACCACATCCTTAGCTGACTTGATAGGTTTCAATCCTATTTCTCCAAAAATACGCTGAGCTACCCAAAACTGAATTAATCCGATAAACATAAAAACTCCTGCTGCTCCAAAACCATAATGCCATCCTACTTGTTCACCTAAATACCCACAAATTAATGTTCCTAAAAATGCTCCAACATTAATTCCCATATAAAATATAGTGTATCCTGCATCTTTTTTAGCACTTCCTTCGGGATAAAGTTGACCAACAATAGAAGAAATATTTGGCTTAAAAAGTCCATTACCCAAAATCAGTAATATTAATCCTAAATAAAAAGCAGGCATAGGATCAAAAGCTAATGCCAAATGACCTAATGTCATTAAAACAGCACCTATCATGATAGCATTTCTAAACCCAAATATTTTATCAGCTAATATGCCTCCTAATATTGGTGTAATATAAACAAACATGGTATACCAACCATATAATGTACTTGCTTCGGCTCCAGACCAACCTAACCCTCCTTTTGAAATTTCAGAAATTAAATACAATACTAATAATGCCCTCATTCCGTAATAGGAAAATCTTTCCCACATTTCAGTGAAAAACAAAATATACAAACCTGCTGGATGTCCAAAGATTTCTTTTTGAGCTGATGAATTTGTTAAAGCCATTTTTTTTAATTATTTAGTTAGTACAAACTTATAAATTTTCTAAAATAAAATTGGTCATTAATGTGTATAAATGCAAACGTGTATTGCCGCCAAATATACCATGATTTTTATTAGGATAAGCCATTTGTGTAAATTGTTTATTGGAATTTACCAACGAAAGTGTCATTTCTGTAGTGTTTTGATAGTGTACATTGTCATCGGCTATTCCATGCACTAATAAATAGTTGCCTTTTAATTTTCCTGTGTGATTGATGGGTGAATTATCATCATATCCCGCTGCATTTTCTTGTGGGGTTTGCATATATCTTTCGGTATAAATACTATCGTAAAAACGCCAATTTGTAACAGGAGCAACCGCAATAGCCGTTTTAAAAACAGCTGCTCCTTTGGTAATACATAATGACGACATATAACCTCCATAACTCCATCCAAAAATTCCTATTCTACTGCCGTCAACATAAGGCAATGTGGCTAAATATTTTGCCGCTGCAATTTGATCTTCTACCTCATATTTTCCTAATTGCTTATAAGTAACTTTTTTGAAATCTGCCCCTCTGGCTCCTGTACCTCTGTTATCAACACAAACAACCATATAGCCCTTTTGTGCCAAGTGCTGAAACCAAAAATAATTTGAACTTCCCCAACTGTTTTCTACCATTTGTGAGCCTGGTCCGCCATACACAAACATAAAAACAGGGTATTTTTTTGTTTCATCAAAGTTGGATGGTTTAATTCTCCATGCATTTAATTGTTGGTCATTTACATTTATAGTAAAAAATTCCTTTTTGGAAAGATTTGTCTGATTCATTGTTTCTACCAATGTTGAATTATTTTGAAGTACGGTTTTTTCTTTTCCATTTCTGTCGTTAACGGTTACATAGAAAGGTGAATTGGCATCGGAATGTGTATTGATAAAATAATCGAATGTTGAACTAAAATCAGCTTCGTTGTGTCCTTTTTTGGTGGTTAACTGTTTTTTAGCACTTCCCGTTAAATTAATACTATATACTTGTCGCTCCAATGGTGATGTTTCTGCTGACTGGTAATAAACCAATCCTTTTTTCTCATCAACACCATAATAATCGGTAACATCCCAATTTCCTTGAGTAAGCTGTTTTAGCAATTTCCCATTGATGTCATACAAATAGATGTGATTATAACCATCTTTTTCACTTGTAATGATGAATTGGTTTTTGGTGGTAAGAAATTCTGTTTTGGGTACTTCTACATATTTTTCGTTTTTTTCATTTAAAATAACTTTTCCATTGCCAGAATTCACATCTGTAAGTTGTATATTCAACTCGTTTTGATGTCTGTTAAAAGTTTGAATAGCCAATTGTTTCGAATCGTTTGTCCAATTAATTCTAGAAATATATTCATACGGATTTTCGATATTCATTTTAATAATACTGTTATCTTCTAAATGATAAGCATGAACGCTTACGTTGGAATTTTCTTCACCCGCTTTTGGATATTTAAAGCGAACTTCTTCAGGATACAATCCTTCGTACATTTTCATGCTCCATTCTTTCACATTAGATTCATCAAAACGAAAAAAAGCAATTTTATTCCCATCGGGCGACCATTCAAAAGCACGAACCAATTCAAATTCTTCTTCATAAACCCAATCGGAAGCTCCATTAATTATTTCATTTTTCTTACCATCAAAAGTAATTTGTGTTTCTTGTCCGTTGGCTAAATCTGTATAGAACAAATTGTTATTTTTTACATAAGCAATTTTGTCAGCTTGTGGCGAAAATGTAGCATACATTACTTTTTCATCTATATTCAGAGGGGAGAGTTTTTTAGAAGTTAAATCATAAATATAATTAAGTGATTTTGAAGAATATCTATAAATAGACTCTACTTCCGTTCCAATTAAAATCTTTTTTTCATCGGAACTAAATTCATATTCTTCTAAAGCAATTTTATTCCCATCAAAAATCAAATCTGTAGCATCAATCAATGTTATTTTTGCTCCCGTTTCTTTGTATGAATTTTTTACTAAATTAATTCCTTCCTTACCTCTTTCTTGCGTAGTAAAATTTAATCCGTTACTCATTGAGCGTATTCCATTTATCGAACGGGCATAAAATTTATAGTTTTTCCATATATCTTCAAGGGAAATATCTTGGCTAGATTGAGCATTAGCAGTTGATATTACTAACAATAAGGCAACTAATTTTAAAAACTTCATTTTTTCTTCTTTTTAAGCCCACGAATTTAAAGAAATAGTTGGATAAAAAAGTTAGTGAAGCCGAAAGTTTTATGAAATCATTCATTTTAAAAGTAAGAAAATTACACATAAATAGTTTTAAAATAGTGCATATACAATTAGATACAAATATTTGAACACGTAAGAAGTAGCAAAACATTGTTTTATTTACAATTATTTCTGCCACAATTTTGGGGTATTATTAATCTCTAAAATAAAAAATTATGAAAAAAATGCTAACGCCTCAAAAAAGTCCAGAATTTGGTTTATTGAAACAATTCAGTAAAAAATTATTGGCAATTCTGTTTTTAGTTTTAACATCAAGTATTGGTTTTTCGCAATGCACTGCATCATTCACAGCAGTAGATAACGGAAATGGAAATTATACTTTCACATCAACATCAACAGGGTTAACTTTAAACGCAGATTTTCAATGGTATAAAGACGGTTTTTTTATAGGTTCTGGATCACCATTTAATTTTACATTAACAAACGGAACTTACAACATAGCTTTGTTAGTTGTAGATTCATCTATTAGTTGTTCGAGTCAAGCAAATCAAACAATTACAGTAACATCAGGACAAGCTTGCAATATTACTGCAGGATTTACAGCAACAAATGGTTCTAATGGGCTTGTGAGCTTTACTTCTACACATACTGGGAATGTTTTTTGGGAATATTGGAGCTTTGGTGATGGAAGCAACTTTACAGGAGCAAATCCAACTCATACCTACACTGCCAATGGTACTTATAGCGTTTACGTTATTGTATTTGATTCTAACACAATTTGTGGTGATACATTATTTACAACTATAACAATCACTAATGTTATTACGCCTCCATGCAATATTTCTGCTGGTTTTAGTTATACTGACAATGGAAATGGAAACTTTTCGTTTACCAATAATTCAATAAATGCAATACAATATAGTTGGAATTTTGGTGATGGTAATGGTTCGTCTTCAACTAATCCAAACCATACATTTGCAGCAAACGGGACTTTTACTGTTGTTTTACTCGCTTATGATAGTTCAATAAATTGCTTGGATTATAGCTTTCAAACAATAATAGTAACTGGAGTTGTTTCTGGTCCAAGCTGCAATGCTGGATATAGTATGTATTTAGATTCTAACACAAATAATGTTATAGTTGTAAATAGCTCCACAGGCACTAACTTATCTTATTTCTGGAGTTTTGGAGATGGAAATACATCAACACTTGCCTTTCCTTCATATACTTACACTACTCCTGGTCCTTTTTATTTATGTTTAACAGTTACTGATTCTGCCAATAATTGCACTAGTACTTATTGTGATTCCATTGGTTCTAACGGAATTGTGTTAAAACAAACTGGGTTTACTATTAATGTGCAAGCTCCAATTGCAACAAGCATAGATGAAGCAACTAAAAACATAATTTTAAATTGGAGTATTTATCCTAATCCTTTTAAAGAAAATGTAACTATTGAATTTGTTTTAAAAGACAATTCAGCTGTTGAAATTTTTGCAACTGATTTATTAGGAAATACGGTTGATGTTATTTCAAATGAAATGATGCAAAGTGGAATTAACAACGTGAAATGGAACGCAAATAAATTATCAAACGGTATTTATTTAGTAACTATTAAAACAGAAGCTTCTTTACAAGTTAAAAAAGTTGTGCTGAACAGGTAAGGAATTGAGACAAAATAACCATGAATAAAAAAAGGAGGATTTAATTTCCTCCTTTTTTAGTTTTAGATAGTAACCAAGCTGAATAATTAATAATATCAGCATCACTTGAAGCTTCGGTATTATAATTTTGTACAAATTCATCAACCTTTAGGGTTAGCTCTTTCACATCTAAATATTCTATTTTTTCAAGTAATTGAAGAAATGCATTATCTCTATCAGCTTCCTTTTTAGTTCTAAGAATTTCAAACTCTTTTTTAATTCTATTTAGTTGATAATCGAACAAATCAATATCGTTCAATTCAAAAACAATCATCAATTCTATGATGTTTATTTTGTAGCGAAGAAGTTCATCTAAATTCTTAAACTTCTCATCCATTTTTAGTTTTACTAAAGCTGATTTTGATTTTGAAAATTGATTTAAATCAAAATGCAAAACAGCTAAGTTCAAGTAAATAAATAGGTTGAAAATTGATAATTGCTGAATCTCCTTTTTCGTTTTAGCTTCTTCAAGTATTGCAATTGCTTGTTGTTTGTCATTTACTTGATAATTAATAACCAGAGCATTGTAGTAGTAAAAAAGATATTTACCATACAAAAACCCATTAAATTCATTCATTGCGTGCAATAATTTTTTCGTATAACTAAGCGATTCTTCAATTTTCTCATTTTTAAATAATGAATTAACCAAATAAGTTAACATTTGCAGTTTAGTATCGTGGTTTGATTTATTGAAAATCTTGTTTTTTAAAAACTTAATGAATGTTGTTTTTAAATAGCCTTCCAGTCCAATATAATCATGTTTTTGCAACAAAATCCTACTAATAGAATTATATATTTTTAATTGAAGTTGAACACTATTACTAATTTTTGTATTGCTAACCAACTCAAAAAAAGCTTGTTGTTCCAAATCATTGTCTTTACTCCAATCATAATTCTGTGTAGTTTTAATTTTGTAGGTCAATTCTGCTAAAAAATCATCGATTTTATTTATTAAAAGTAGAATTTCTCTGTTCTTCTTTCTTTTTTCAATATATTCAGCTGGGTTAAACTGAACACTTTCTATAGCTAAATGAATAAAATCATTGTAAACCAAATCTAATAAATCATAAAATTCATTTTTAATTGATTTTGATTCAGCTTGTTTGAGGTAAAAAATAGTAAGATATTGATCTCCCTTTTCATACATTATTTTAGAAAGATGAATGCTATTTAATACAGCAAAATAATCGCTTCTATTGTAATGTAAAAATAAAAGACTTCTGTTTAAATCATTAAACAACCTGTTTTTTAAGCGATAGAATGTATTTTTGGATGAATCATCATTCTTGTCATATAATTTTTCAATAATAGAAGAATCGTCCTCTAAAAAATTATTTTTCCGTGCATAATTAAACAAACTAACATCTTTTCTTTCTGAAGAATTATTAGTTCGTGCTGAAAGAATATTAAAATTCCGACACTCTTCTTTTGAAAGAATTGAGATTATTTTATAAACTTGATTCAAATTTTAAACACGTAAGATTTTCGTAAAATTAATTATTATTTTTCATACTACTTATTTAACTTAGCATAAAAATTAGAATTATGAAAAAACTTCTCCTCTACTTCGCCTGTTGTTTTGCATTATCATTTACTGCAAAAGCCCAATTGTCAGTTGATTCTATTACAACTATTCAGAATATTTTAAATGATACTGTGCCACTAGGTAGTAATTTAAATTTCAATGTGGAAGTAAATTATTCAGACACAACTCCCTTCACAGGCACCATTTATTTAATGTGCGGTGTAGATAGCTCTGGCGGATTACTATCTATTGATACTGTTGGTTTTACTAATGTGAACAACATAACATCAAATGATTCTGTTTCAATTTTTTTAAGTGATACTGTTTTACAACAAAATGGTTATCGAATTGGTGGAAACATTGTTGTAGTATGGCCCATAGCAGACGGATTATTAACACTAGATACTTTTACAACAATAATTTACGTTACCCCTACTTCAACAAGTGTTAATGAGAACAAAGTATTGCATAATCAATTTAGTATTTATCCAAATCCAACTCAGAATTTTATTACAATCAAAAATTCTTCACCAAATAACACTGTTAAACACGTAAGAATATACGCTATAAATGGTACACTTTTATATCAATATTCAAACAATTTAAAAATTGACATTTCTCGCCTTACTAATGGTTCCTATTTATTAGAAATAGAATTAGAAAATAAAAAAAGATTAAGCTATAAACTACTCAAAATGTAGCCTAAAACCTAAATGAATAGGTGTTGAATAGCATATTTAACACCTATTCCTAAATTCTATTCTTTTTTATATGTTTTTATTTTTTTTATTAAAAGATATTTAGGTCTTTTATTATTTCGTCTAAAAAAAAATATACCTTTGCACAGAATTTAACCCATAAAACAAAGGTATAAAATGGAAAACATTGATAATAAAACAGTTGCTGAAATAGTTACTGAAAACATAAAAACCGCAGATGTTTTTAAAAAAAATGGCATCGATTTTTGTTGCGGAGGACATATAGCTGTTCAAGAAATTTGTACTAAAAAAGGAGTTGATTACGAAACCCTAAAAGAAGCATTATTACGTATAGACGAAATGCCAAAAAATGCACATGATTTTAATTCATGGGAGTTGGATTTTTTAACTGATTACATTCTAAACACACACCACAAATACGTTGTAGAAGCAAACATAATAATAGTACAATATGCTGAAAAAGTAGCTAAAGTACATGGACATCACTACACAGAAGTAATTGAAATAAACAATATATTTCAAGAAATTGCGGCAGAATTAAGCAACCACATGTATAAAGAAGAAATGATTTTATTTCCATTTATAAAAGAATTGGCAAAAGCAAAAAAAGAAAATTACAAAGTAGCAAGACCTGCATTTGGGACTATCAAAAACCCAATAAACATGATGGAAGCAGAACATACCGATGTTGGCAATTTAATTAAAAAAATAGCTGAATTGAGCAATAATTTTACCCCTCCAGCAGAGGCTTGCAATACTTTTAAAGCTTTATATAATGCCTTAGAAGAATATCAAAACGACTTATTTCAACACATCCATTTGGAAAATAATATTTTATTTCCTAAAGCAATTTTATATGAAAATGAATTGTTATAAACAACCAATTTTATATTTTTGAATTTAAATTATGTTATCAAAATCTTGTGTATATGCTTTAAGAGCAATTGTCTATATTGGACATAACTGTTCGGATACCAAAAAAATTGGAATTAAAGAAATTGGTGAAGAATTAGAGTTGCCATTTCACTTCCTAAGTAAAATATTGCAACGCTTAGTTAAACACCACATTATTCAATCTACAAAAGGACCACACGGTGGTTTCTATATTGGAGAAGAAGCAAAACAAGTAAATATATTAAAAATAATAGATATCATAGATGGATTAGCTTTTTTTGAAAAGTGTGGTTTAGGACTTAAAGAATGTTCTGAAACACATCCATGTCCTTTACACAATGATTTTAAAGTATTTAGAGATGGTTTATACCATCTGTTTTTAAAAAAAACAATTGCAGATTTAATCACAAAAATTGAAGATGGCAATGCATTTATAAGTAATTTACCACAAAATAAATAGTAATTTTAAACCTTAAAAAACCAAACAAAAAAAATGAAAAAAGTAACATTCCTTGCAATGAGCTTAGCAGTAATCATGGGAACATCATGCAGCTCATCAAATGAAGAAAAAACAGAACCAACAACAACTGACGAGGTTGCACCAGTTGAAGAAAAAACTGAAGTTGCAGAAGCAATTTCTGGTAAAGAATTATACACAGCAAAAGGTTGTGTAGCCTGTCACCAATTGGAAATTAAAACCGTTGGACCTTCCATAAAAGACATCGCTGCTGCTTATGAAGGCAACAAAGATGGCTTAATTGCTTTCTTAAAAGAAGAAGCTGAAGCAATTGTTGATCCTGCTCAAGCTGCTGTGATGAAACCACAACTAGCTGTAACAAAAGCCCTTCCTACTGAAGAATTAAATGCAATAGTAGATTATATACTTGAAAGCAAATAATATCAAGACTAATTTATTCAATCTTAAAATAAACTAATTCCATAAAGTGAAATTAATTTCACTTTATGGAATTAGTTTTGCGCCTAAAATAATAAAATGAAGAAACTTGATATTTTATGTTCTGAATGCCAAAATAACAATTGTTTTATTAAAAAATACTGTTTAGAAACCGAGGCTTTAACAAAAGAAATTGCTGAGAACAAAAGTACCAATAGGTATTTTAAAGATCAGCACATTTTAATGGAAGGTAGTTTTGTAGATGGAATTAATTTTGTCCAATCAGGAAGAGTGAAAGTATTCAAAAATGGTCTTCAAGAAAAAAATCAAATCATACGATTAGTTGCCGAAGGTGGTATTTTAGGTCATAGAGGATTATCTAACAGAGAAACTTATTCTATCTCAGCCCAAGCTCTTTCTGAGGCAATAATTTGTTCTTTTGATAAATTATTTTTTCTTGAATTATTGAAAAAATCTCCCGACCTCACCTTTAATTTATTGCTTTTCTTTGCAAACGAATTAAATCATGTTGAATCAACATTAAGAGATTTAACTGTTTTTAATGTAAGAGAAAAAGTTGCTAAAGCTCTTCTTTCTTTGATTGATAGCTTTGGATTATCTAAATCTAATAATATTAATCATATAAGTGATTTAACAAGGCAAAACATAGCTGAAATTGTAGGTTTAAATTCCAATCAGATTTCAAAGGTGTTTGCTGAATTTAAAGAAGATAAAATCTTAGAAACGAAAGGCAAAAATATTAAGATTTTGAATATCAAAAAATTAGAGCAAATAATTCAATTATAATTAATTTACTCTTAACCTATAGTTATTTTAATATACTATCAATCAATATGTTTAAAAAAACATATTGAAATCATCTATAATGAATGACTTTGTATATCAAGTTCCTAGATAAATTAGAAAAAATTATGTTGCTATTTAATAAATAAAACAATAAAAAGTATGATATTAATCATACTTTTACATTCCAAAAAACAGATTCAAAATTGATTATTATCAAACTAATTAACTGTAATCTTACTGTATTTTTGCAAATAAAAGACAATGATGTCTTTTATTAATTACTAACTAAAAAATAATAAAAATTATGTTAACAAAAAGTCAAGCAAAATTGTTCTTCCTAGCAGGAACCATTATCTTTTCGGTGTTGTTTCTTGGGCTGTCGTATGACACTCAAATGAACCACGTAGCCAATCAACCTTACGAAAAAACAATTACTCCAGCTGTTATTGCTGGCAAACATTTGTGGGAAGGAAACAACTGTATGGGATGCCATACTATATTTGGAGAAGGAGCGTACTATGCTCCAGAATTAACTAAAGTAATTGAAAGAAGAGGCGAAGGGTATGTAAAAGGATTGTTGATGTCGCCAACTCCTTGGGGAGAGCATACTAGCGGTCGAAAAATGGTTGCTTATGGCTTTTCAGAGGAAGATGCTCAGTATTTGGTAGAATACTTTAAGTGGATTGGAACTGTTGATTTGAATGGATTTCCAGCTAAACCTAAATATAAAATAGAAAAAAATAATTAATTAATAACCATAAAAAAAATAGTCATGAAATTCAAAACACAAAAAATAGCCTACTGGTTTTTCTTATCAGCATTAGGACTTTTAGCATTACAAATTATTTATGGTTTTTTCATGGGTTTTGCTCACATGGGCATGGACGGATTGCATGATTTTATACCTTTCAACACTGCAAGAGCGGTTCATACCAATTTATTAGTATTTTGGTTATTATTAGGCTTTATGGGTTCTGCTTATTACATTATTCCTGAAGAATCTCAAAATGAATTGTACTCACCAAAATTAGCTTACATACAACTTATAAGCTTTTTAGCTGTGGGTGTAACAGCCATAATTGCTTATCACTTCAACTGGTGGGAAGGTAGAAAATTCCTCGAAATTCCTCGACCATTAGATTACTTAGTTGTAGTTAATGTTTTAGCATTCTTATTTAATATTTTAATGACCTTATTTAAAGGCAAAAAACAAACAACAACAGCGTTGGTTTTGGCAATGGGATTATTATTTTCTGCCCTACTCTATTTACCAGGCATGATTTGGTTTGATAGTCAGACCTTAGATTCATTTTACAGATGGTATGTTGTTCACCTTTGGGTTGAAGGAGTTTGGGAGTTAATTATGGGTGGTATTTTAGCTTTCTTATTGATTAAAATTACGGGAGTTGACAGAGAAGTAATTGAAAAATGGTTGTATGTAATTGTTGGTTTAACATTCATTTCTGGTATTTTAGGAACTGGACATCACTACTATTACATTGGAGCACCTTCATACTGGCTATGGATTGGTGGAATATTCTCTGCATTAGAACCTCTTGCTTTCTTAGCTATGGCTTTATTTGCGTTAAATATGTATAGAAAAGGCGAGAAAAAACACCCAAACAAAGCGGCTTTAAACTGGACATTGGGTGCTGCAATTACTTCATTTGTTGGTGCTGGTTTATTGGGTGCTGCTCATACTTTACCAAACGTAAACCTTTATACACACGGAACTTTAGTAACAGCAATGCACGCCCACATGGCTTTTTGGGGAGCTTATGCAATGATAGTTTTAGCAATTATAGCTTATGCTATGCCTAACTTAACAGGTAGAAAATTATATGATAATAATTTGTCTCGTTATGCTTTTTGGCTAAGTAATGTTGGTATGTTAGGTATGACTGTAGCATTCGGTGTTGCAGGTGTTGCCCAAGTTTACATGGAACGTATTTTAGGTGTAGATTTTATGGAAACTCAAAAAGAAATTGAACCTCACTTTTTAGTTCTAATATTATGTGCAACAGGATTTACTATAGGAATTACCCTTTACATCATTAATTTTTTAAAATTTGGAAAACCAACTGACGAAGCATTAGTAGCTGAGTAAATTTTCCAATCTTAACAAAAACTAAAAGGGTTGGAAAAATTACTTTTCCAACCCTTTTTTTACCACTATAAATAACAAAAATGAAGACAACATTTTATAAAGTAATAGGCAAAGAGCAAGAAATTTTTGAGCACACTTTTAAAAATAAACTTCCTTTACTATTAAAAGGACCAACTGGTACTGGTAAATCGAGATTTGTGGAATTTATGGCAGAGAAATTGGGCAAAAAGCTATATACTGTGGCTTGTCATGAAGAAACATCTTCAACCGACTTGATTGGTAGATACATCATTAAAGGAAATGAAACCGTTTGGATTGATGGACCTATGACAAAAGCCATTAAAGAAGGTGCCTTTTTATATTTAGATGAAATTGCAGAAGCCCGCCCCGATATTATAGTTGCTCTTCACTCATTAACCGACCATAGAAGAGCGTTGTTTATTGACAAAACAGGAGAAACGATAGTTGCCGATGAAAATTTTATGTTAATTGCCACTTACAATCCAGGTTATCAAAAAGGATTTAAGGAATTAAAACCTTCCACTCGTCAACGATTTATTTCACTTTCATTCAACTACCCAGATAATGAATTAGAAAAAAGCATCCTCATTGGCGAAACTGGAGTAGATGAAGATGTAGCTAAGAAATTAGTGAAATTAGGAAGTAAAATAAGAAACCTAACCGAATTAGGTTTGGCAGAAACCGTTTCAACTCGCTTATTAGTCGATGCTTCATTATTAATCAAAAGCGGTTTACCTCAACGGCTTTCGTGTGATGTTGCTATTGCCGAGCCGCTTACTGATGATGAAGACACATTGATTGCACTGAAAGATTTGATTAGTTTGAGTATGTAATTAGAGTTGATGGACAGGCAAGTTCTTATAACAATAGCTTGGAACTCCTCCCCTTCTTTGTTCGATGACCAATGACTAAATTCTAATTTCTAAATGACTAAAACCTTCCCATAATGGAAATAGACCAGATCATATTTAAACGTATCTATAATTTTTACAAAAAAATAACCGTAAAAATTGATGAAGAAGAATTGAATAGAACCGTTTTTTTAGAGCCTCTCAAACCAAGATTAACTTTACTTTCAAGAGCTTTAACTGGATTACAAAACGAAATTGTTACTTCCGAAAGAGAAGGCGGTTGGTCAGGATTAACTTTTTATTTTCCAAAGTCAATTTCTTTTAATACAACTACAGAAGATAATGTGAATTACTATCTTTTTAGAGTGCTTTATTTGTCGGTTCAGCAAAAGTTAGCACTTAATTGGGATGACCATGAAACCCACAAAAAAAATGAATCTCAACAAAAAGCTAAAGAACATTCCGAAGAAGTGTTAACCCACTTATTTATTGAGTACCCAAATACCGAACAAATTTATCAAACTCAAATAAATAACCTAATTAGTTTTTACAACAAACAAGAAAAAGAACCCGATTTCTCTTGGCTTTATGGAAGATGGATGAAAAAAAATACACACATCTTTAACGCAAATACTTCATCCCCTGAAAATGGTACAGGTGAATTTAAAAAACCAGAAATAACCACCGAACTAAATGCCAATGCCAGCGATGAAGTTGAAACCGTTGCTCTAAACCAAAAACAAGTAGAAGATAATGTTGCTACCAATAATTTTGAAAAAGTAGATACTGCTTCAGAGTTTAATGGCACTTTTAAAGAAATGGATGGTGATGATACGCTTAGCGATGATGAAGAAGCAATTAGAGAACTTAATTTAAAACACACAGTTAGAACTGATGAGGCAAATCATTCGGTTTATAAAGCTGAATTTGTAAACAGCAAAGCCAACATCATCGTTGAAAATAAATTGGATAAAGGTTATTTTTTACATTATGATGAATGGGACTACAAAAACAGAACGTACAAACCAAACTTCTGTAAAGTTTATCCAAAAAAAGTGGACGAAAAATTTTCTGGTTATGCTGTAAAAACACTTAAAGAAAACAAAAAAACAAAGCGAGCATTATTAAAATTATTTACTCAAATACACAACGAAAACGAAAAAGTGGAACGAGTAACTGCTGGTGAAGAAATAGATTTAGATGCCGTAGTTGATGCTTTTACTGATATGTATTCCAAAAAAACTCCTTCCGAAAAAATTTATACCACTAAAAGAAAACGAAAAAAAGACTTATCGGTACTCATTTTAATGGATACCAGTCTCTCTTCTGAAGGTTATACCAACAACGAAAAAGTGCTGGATGTAGAAAAAACGTCAGTTTTACTTTTTGGTGAAGTGCTCAATGAATTCGGTATCTCATTTCAAATCGACACCTTTTCATCTCGCACTAGAAACAATTGTTCGTATAAAAGCATCAAAAAATTCAACGAAAATTGGTTAAAAACCCGCAACAGAATTGGAGCAATTGAAGCTGAAGACTATACCAGAATAGGTACTGCTTTGCGACATGCAGGAAATGAATTAGAAAAAGAAAAAACAAATAGAAAATGGATTATTCTTTTATCAGACGGAAAACCAAACGATTACGATACGTATGAAGGTAATTACGGAATTGAAGATGTGAAAAAAGCACTTAGCGAACTATCAAACAAACACATACACACTTTTTCGTTAGCAATTGAAGCTCAAGCAAAATATTATTTACCACAAATGTTTGGGCATAACAATTACAACATTTTGTCAAAACCATCAGATTTACCATTTGCTTTTGGAAAATTTTATAAAAAAATATTAATCAACTCATGAATCAGAATAGCAAATCAATTTATTATCCGCCAGGAGGAATTCTTATTTGGTTTTTAATACTATTAGAAATCTTTACCTTTTTGGGAGCAATTTTCGTTTTTCTTTACAAGCGTTCTGCTGCATTAGAAGAATTTAAACAAGCTCAAGCATTTTTAAATCCTTTGGTGGGAACAATAAACACCATTGTTTTAATAACCAGTGGCTATTTTATGGCAAATAGTTTACATCAATTAAAAAACAATGACAATAAAAAATCAGCCCGTTCTGTGAAAATAGCCATCTTCTTCGGAATTGTTTTTCTAATAATTAAAAGCACCGAATTTTATGGAAAAATAAATCATGGAATTGGATTTACTGAAAATACATTTTTCACATTCTATTGGTTAATGACTGGTTTTCATTATATTCACGTGCTTTTTGGCGTTGGGCTTTTGGCTTATGTGCAGTATGCTATTTCAAAAAACAAATACAAATCAACCAATACTTTTGATGTAGAATCATCTGCAACCTATTGGCATTTATGCGACTTAATTTGGATTTTAATTTTTCCTGTACTTTATCTTTTATAACTATGAATAAAGAAATCTATATAAACACCATCAGTTGGATCATTTTAATTGCACTTATTTTAGCCAGTTTCACTATTGCCGAAACACATAATTCGCAACTATTTTTAGTAATAATTTTACTTTCTGTAATTAAATTCCTAACCATAACTTTTCAGTTTGTCGAAGTTAAAAATGCTCATTTCATTTGGAAATTAACATCTATACTACTCATTACAAGCTATATAATTGGCGTATTAATTTTATATTAAGTCTATTTTAATGATGAAAATCATACATTTTTCTTCCAAAAAACACATACTTAATTGAGTATAATCATTTAACAGAATAAAAGACCTTTATATCTTTATATCATAAATTAAAACTAAAAATTATGAAAAAAAGACATTTAGTGTACTTATTATTAGCAGGCTCATTGGTAATGTACAGCTGCGGAGGAGATGAAAAACCTAAAGAAGATGCAGTAGAAACAAAAATTGAAGGTATCCGATTAAGTGATACAGAAATGCAAAAAGCTTCAGAAATTTACTTCGATAAATGTGCTGGATGTCACGGTTCGTCAAGATTAGGAGCCACAGGTCCACACTTGCTGCCAGATGCACCTGAAGGAAATGCTGCTCCAGGAACAAAATTACTTGGCGATGCTGGTTTAAGAGCATTTATTGAAAATGGGACTCCTGCAGGTATGCCCGAATGGAAAGGTATTATGGCTGATGAAGAAATTACTTTAATGGTTAAATTTTTACAAGTTGCTCCTCCTGTTGTTCCACCTTTCGGATTAAAAGAGATAAAAGAAACATGGAAAGTAATTGTTCCGGTTGCAGACCGACCAACAAAACCAATGCATAAAAGAAACATTGATAATTTCTTTGGTGTAATTATGCGTGATGCTGGAAAAGTAGCTATTATTGACGGTGATACAAAAGAAGAATTAGCTGTATTAAAAACTGGTTTTGCTGTTCACATTCTTAGAACATCAGCATCTGGAAGATACATATATTCTGTTGGTAGAGATGGTAGAATAACAATGATAGATACTTATACCGAAACACCAACCATCGTTGCTGAAGTTAGAGGTGCTTTCGATGCTCGTTCGGTTGATGTATCAAAATACAAAGGATATGAAGATAAATATTTAGTGTTTGGAGGTTACAGCCCTGCTCACATTGCCATATTTGACGCACAAACGCTAGAACCTATTAGTGTAACTCCAACAGCAGGAAATGCTTGTGATGGAGATAAAGAATATATTAAAGAAGCTCGTGTAGCCTCTATTGTTGCTTCGCATACCGACCCAGTTTGGATTTGCAACATTAAAGAAAGAGGTATTGTAAGTATTGTTGATTATACCGACCCTCTAAATCCTGGAATTACAGAAATTCCTACTGCTCGTTTCTTACATGATGGTGGTTGGGATGTAACTAAAAAATATTTCTTAGTTGCTGCAAACGCTAGTAATAAAATTGTGGTGATTGATGTGCCAAACAAAAAATTGGTTACCATGATTGAAACAGGTATTAAACCTCATCCAGGAAGGGGTGCAAACATCAAAAATAAACTTGGCAACCTTTGGGTAACTTCTCATCTTGGTGAAAACAAACTATCGTTTATCAAAACTAACCCAGGAGTTGGTCAATGGACGGTGGTTAAAGAAATACAAGCCCCTGGAAATGGTGGTGGAGCATTGTTTGTTAAAACACACCCAAAATCTAAACACTTATGGGTAGATAGAACATTGAATCCTGATGCTGTTCTTAACTCTGTAGTTGATGTTTTTGATACCGAAACTTTAGAACACAAAAAAACCATTACTATGCCCGAAGGTGTTGATGGTAGAATGGTTCACATGGAATACAACAAAGCTGGTGATGAAGTGTGGGTATCTGTTTTTATGGGAAAAATAAGTGCAATTCTTATCTATAACGACAAAACATTGGAACTTAAACAAATCATTAAAGGCGATTGGGTTGAAAACCCTACAGGAAAATTTAATGTGTACAATACTACTCATGATGTATATTAGTTAGGTTATTGGTTATGAGTAATTTTAGGCAGAAGGAGGGGGAAAGAATTCCCCCTCTTTTTTCTGATAAAAATCACAAAATAACAAGATAAAAATCACGCTATGTTTTTAACTATACAGCGAACTTTACACTATAAATTAAAAGTTATGAAAAAATTAGTTTTAACAATCCTATTATCAACGACAGTAATAATAGCAATGGCTCAGCCAATTAACGATTCCATATCTATGCAAACATTGTACACCAATCAGGTGTTTTATAGTTTCGATAATGGAGAAATTAGTAATGTAACCAATAACAACTGGACTATTGCATTTTCGGTAAGTGGAAATGGAGCTGCAGGAAGTTCAATTTTGTTAAACGAAGCAACCTCAACATTGTGGGCTTACCCAAGTGATACTGCACAATGGAACAGCTTTGACACAACCAATTTTAGCTCATGGAAACGATTGTTAAACACCGACACAACTTGGACAAATGGAGCTTTTAATGTTTTTAGAGGGTCTAATGGAACTTTTGATATGGGTTGGGGAATTTTAAACCCAAACAACAATTTTTGGACTTTTGGCGATTCGCTATATTTGATAAAACTAAGCGACAACACCTACCGAAAATTATGGATTGTTAGCTTAAAAACTGGTTTGTGGGAATTTAAATATGCTAATGTTGATGGAAGCAACGAACAAGTAATAACTTTTAATAAATCTACTTATCCAAACAAAAACTTTGTTTATTTCGATATCATTAACAATCAGTTAATTGACAGAGAACCTATCAGTAATTCATGGGATTTAACCTTTACAAAACATACTGATTTTGTAAACCCTCCAGGAAGTTATGTATCGGTAACTAGTGTTTTTAGCAACAAAACTATTTGGAGTGCCAAAGCTCATGAAGCAGATTATGCTTCTGCATCAACATCAACAACGCCACAAACAACATTTACCCAACGAATTGATAACATTGGCAGGGAATGGAAAAAATTTAGTTCTGCCACAGGTTGGGTTGTTTATGATTCTATTGCATATTTTCTTTACGATAACGACAGTTCTTTTTATCGAATAGTTTTTACTGGTTTTGGTGGTATGAGCAACGGAAAAACTTATTTTACGAAAGAGCTTATTAACACAACCAGTATTGGAGAAACAACTGATGATAGTAGAATTGCTCTTTATCCAAATCCTGCTAAAAACAATTTAACATTGCTGCTTAACCATAATAAAGCAGAATTATTAAACATAGCAATTTATAATCTTTCAGGAAAACTTATACTTGAACAACAAGTAAGAAGTGAACAAGGAACGCAGCAATACAATTTTAATGTTGCTGATTTAGATGTTGGTTTCTATGTTATTTCCATTAAATCGGAAGGATTTTACGTTACTCAAAAATTTGTTAAACAATAAATTTTGAACGACAGGAGTAAAATAGTACTTTTAATGATGTTTGTTTTTATACAAACCCAAGTACTTTTTGCTCAATCTAAAATTAAACTTGTTGATGAAAACACCAACGAAGCTATTTTTTTAGCACACGTAAAGTTCTCCAACCTCAAAACGAATGATTTTAAATGGGCTGTTTCTGATGAACAAGGCATTGCTTTAAATCCTTACAATGACTCCACGCAAGTTGACATTTCGTTTACAGGATATGAAAAGAAAACAATTCTTATAAAAGGCAACGAAACGCTAACCGTTAAATTAAAATCGACAAGTTTTGGATTAAAAGAATTAGTTGTTACAGCTAACTTTGTTCCCATACAACTCAATGAATCTGTTTACAAGATTGAAACTATTCGTGAAGAAAAAATAATTTCAAAAGGAGCTTCCAATCTCAGAGAAATATTAAATACAGAACTTAATTTCAGAACCAACAACGGACATGTTAATGAAACATCTATAAACCTAAACGGATTATCAGGCAATCATGTTAAATTTATGATTGATGGCGTTCCTGTAGAAGGCAGATTGAATGGGAACATCGATATTTCGCAAATTAACATGAATAATGTTGAGAAAATTGAAATTATAGATGGACCAACTTCAGTAGCATACGGAACAAATGCACTAGGAGGTACTATTAATATTATCACAAAAAAAACTCAAGCAAAGAAATTGAATATTCAGGCAAAAAGTTATTACGAAAGTATTGGACAATATAATTTTAGCACAAGTATCGGTTTCAAACATAAAAAAAATACATACAAGATTTCGGGCGGAAGAAATTTTTTCGGTGGTTTTGCAACGCCAGACACTAGCCGTTTTAAAACATGGAAACCCCGAGAGCAATATGTTGGCTCGTTTATACTAAACAGAACCATTAAACATTTAAAATTCACTTATATTTTAGATGCTTTTACTGAAACCATGACAGATAGAGGATTACCTCGAGCTCCTTACAACATTTCGGCTTTCGATACTTACAACAAAACACAACGAATAAACAATAAAATATTGTTAAATGGCAGAATATCTCCTACATATTACATTGACATAACGCTGGCTCACTCCTATTTTAAACGAACAAGAAATATTTATTTTAAAGATTTAACTACCTTAGAACAATTCGTAACAGAAAGTGATAGCGACCAAGATACTACAGTTTTTAATTCCTACTTGGCAAGAACTGTATTTATCAAAAAAAATGATAGTTTAAGATGGAACTACAGCATTGGAACTGAATTGAAATACGATAAAATAGAAGCCTTGAGGGTAGAAAATAAAATACAAAATATTGGAGATTATGCTCTTTTTGCAAGTTTAGATTATAAACTAATGAAATTAACAATAAGACCATCGGTTAGATACAGTTATAACACAAGCTATTCATCTCCCATAGTTCCTTCTGTTAATTTATTATATGCTGCAAACGAAAATCTTCAATTTAGAACTTCTTTTGCAAAAGGTTTTAGAGCTCCCGATTTAAAAGAATTGTATTTAGAATTTCATTTTAACTCCAGTATTAATTTATGGGGGAACCCCAATTTGAAAGCCGAAAATTCAGATCATATTAACATTTCGATGGATTGGAATAAAAAAATTAAACATCATTCCTTTAAAATCTCTCCAAAACTTTATTATTCTAAAATAAATAACCTCATTAGTTTGGTTAAAATTTCTGATGTTGATTGGAAATACAACAATGTTGATTACTTAACTACTTATGGTGGAGCCTTAAATATCCAAAATCAATACAAGAACATCAACCTTGCAGCAGGTATAAATTATTTTGGAAATTATAACTCCATGTTTGACAACACCAACCTCACCAATTCTTATTTTTACACTACAGACTTAAACACCTCATTAAGCTATAAAATAGACAGTTTAGCCATGAGTATAAATTTAACTTATAAATATACTGGTAAAATAAAAAATCTTTATTTACTTGATGACAATGAAGTTGCGACAAGCTTTATAGGGAACTTTAGTACTTTTGATGCTAGTATAGTAAAGTACTTTTATAATCGTAAAATTAACGCAGTTTTGGGTGTGAAAAACATTTTTAATGTTACTCAAGTTGATATGGTTGGCGATGTGTATGGTGTTTCCAATCAAAGCAATGCAACATCACTAAATGTGCTGTGGGGAAGAAGTTTTTTTGTTGCTCTTAACTTTAATTTTTAAATGAAAAGACATTTTTTATATTATCTGATATTTATTTTAACACTTAGCTCGTGTTTAAAAGAAGAAACTCCTATTCCAATGCCTCTACCAGGTAATGTTGAAACTGTACAAATTAAAATCGGATTTCCATATCTCAATCAAGTGTATTATGATTGTGAAACTAATAAAGTGATAAGTTCCAACACCAAATACGATTGGGACATGGCTTTTGAATGTAGCGAAAACGGTTATCGTGTATTGGTAAATAATGCATTAGGAATGTTGGTTGCTAATAAAGGAGCAGTCGATTTTACAAGCGTAAACTCAATATCTGGAGCTTTTTGGCTATGGGACGCTCCCTCTGGAAATTTAGACTCAACTGCCTTTGGTAATTGGAAAAATACCAATAATGTATATATTATTGATAGGCAATATGATGACAATGGAAATCACCAAGGATATAAAAAAATACAATTTATTTCAGTAAACAATCTCGAATTTACCTTTAAATATGCCAATTTAGACGGATCCAACGAAATAACTTATTCCATTCAAAAAAATAGTAGTAGAAACTTTATTCATTTTAGTTTTAAAAACAACGGTGAAACAAAATTGCTAGAACCCGAGAAAAATGCATGGGATTTATTATTTACCAACCACCACCACAAATTCGACAACCTTGCCCTACCCTTTGTTTTAACTCAAGTTTTAACTAATAAACACAATGGTGTTGTAGTTGCGGAAGATAACAACAATAATTTTTTTAATATCACGCTAAAGGATACGATAAACTATAATTTCACTAATTATTGGGATGAAATTGGATACGATTGGAAAATTAGAAACAGCAACGATAATTCGTTTACCATTGATGAAAAGAAAAGCTATGTTTTAAAAACAACCCAAGGTTTGTTCTATAAAATCAGGTTTATTGATTTTTACAACAACATCGGAGAAAAAGGTTATCCAACATTTGAAATTCAGCGGCTCTAAAAAATGAATATGAATAAGTTAGGCTATATATTTTTATTTTTTTTAGCTTCAATTTCTTGTGATTCAGAAAATAAAAAAATAGAACAATCTATCTATGGAATTGGCTCTTTTAAAAAATTAGAACTCAACCCTATTAATGATTCCATTATGAGAATTGGAATGGAAACTTTCAAACTAAAATGTGCTTCCTGTCATACTATGGAATATAAAAATTCAGGTCCAGATTTAAGTGATTTACTTGCAAGAAGACAGCCAGAATGGGTGATGAACTACCTGTTAAATCATCAAGAAATGCTTGAAAAAGATAGTATTACGATAAGAATTAATCAAAAATTTGAAACAAATTGCGTTGTTAATTTAACAGACGAAAACGAAGCCTTCGCAATTTTAGAATATGTTAGAATGTATCAGATTTGGCTGCACGAATTTAATGCTAAATAAAAGTCTCAACCTTCTATCTTGTTTTTGTATAAAATCTCATTCAGTTTAAAATCATGCGATTCGATAGGAACTTTAGCCACTTGTTGAAAAGGGTAAAAGATTCCAATTTTATAAGCGTCAGGGTGGTTTACCAAAAAATTATCATAGTAACCTCCCCCATAACCCAACCGATAATGTTCATCATCAAAAGCCAAACCTGGAACAATAATTAAATCAAATGAAGCTTTATATTCAGTTGGATTTGCTGGATGTGTAGTTCCAAAAACTCCTTTTTCAATAGTTTCTAAAGAGCTTAAAATTCTATTTTCTAATTTTCGTTTGGGTAGTGTTTTTGGAGCAACTATAGTTATTTTTTTTTCTAACAAATTTGTTAAAAGAGGCGTAATGTCAATTTCTTTTCCCATAGGCAAATAAGCATGAATTACATTGCATTTTTTTTTCAAGATAAGATGTTCTAATTCCTCACAAATCCATAAATCATAGGCTTTTTTATCGTTAACATCCATTTTAGCTCGTTGAATGAGCATCTCTTTACGAAGCGTTTTCTTTTGGTTTTCAATAGTTATCATTTTTTTATTAATTTAGGCATAATTAAAACACATTGTAAAGCTAACTATAAACCCGATGAAAGAAAGATTAAACTATGCAAAAGTATCTCCAGAAGCATTAAAAGCCATGTTGGAACTTGAAAAATATGTAGCAACATCAGGACTTGAAAGCTCTTTGTATGAATTGGTGAAAATTAGAATTTCGCAAATCAACAAATGTGCTTATTGCTTAGATATGCACACCAAAATTGCTCGAAAAGATGGTGAATCTGAACAACGTATTTATATGCTAAATTCTTGGCAAGAAACATCATTTTATACAGACAGAGAACGTGCAGCATTAAAATGGGCTGAAAGTTTAACTCTAATCTCAGAAAAAGAAATTACCGATGCTTTGTATCAATCTGTTTTGCTTCATTTTAATGAAAAAGAAATGGTTGCCTTATCTATGGTAATAGTTACCATTAATAGTTGGAACAGATTATCTGTTGGTTTTGGTACTGTTCCTGGAAGTTATGAAAGTTGAAATTATCTTCCCAACGCTTCTTTTCCTTTTTCTGTTAAATTTTCGAGTGACCACGCTGGTTCCCAAACCAACTGAATTTCTACTTTACATTCGGGATAATTTGCTTCAACTAATTTAGTAATATCCTCTGTAATCATATCTCCCATTGGGCAGCCAGGAGAAGTTAAAGTTAAATCAATATCTATTACATTTTCGGGCGTATTTAACCAAACGCCATAAACCAGCCCTAAATCAACGATGTTTACCATTAATTCAGGATCTATCACTCCTTTGAGTAAATTGAAAATTTTTTCCTCTTCAGGATTCATTGTAGGGTTGTTTATTGTTGACATGATTATGCTATGTTTTTTGGTTGATGAAAAATTATTTTTAACATATTGATGTTGTAGAGCATTACTGATAAAAACAAGATAACTCCACTAAGTTGAATTAAAAACGTGTTACTATTGATTATTCCTATTAAAAAAACAACAATTCCTAAGGCAAAAAGCCACAATTGTGCTACCGCTATTTTTTCGTTGTAAAGATCTTTGGGTAAAGGTAATTTTAATTTACCAATTTTACCTCGATATACTTTTAGCCAAACAATAAAGGGCAATGTTTTGTATGTCTGTCCCATTATTAAGGATGTTATAAATCCTACCATCAAAATGCTACCGTAAGCTAAAATCAATGGCAATGAAAAAGACGTGAACAGGCTAAAATTTGGCAAGAGCATTAAAATGAGTAAACAAGGAATAAGTAAAAGTAAAAATGAAAAAGCCGACTGTTTCATACCTATATCGAGTTGCTTTTTAATTCTTTTTTGATAAGCTTCGACTAAAAATGACAAATAGCTAAAAATTCCTATTAAACCAATAAAAATACTTGTTGTTACCCCCCATTTTATTCCTAAAAACAGCGAAATAATTCCAATTATTAATCCAAAATTGATAAGGTAAAATGCTACATTTAGTTTTTTAGTATTCAGGTTGTGAGCCACCATAAACATAGGTATTAATCGGCTACTCACCCCAATTATTAGCTGAAGAAACCAACCAACAATTCCTGCATGAGCATGTAATTTTAATAATTCCAAGTGTGCAGGTTTTAAAAAAGGATGATTAAAATTGATGGCAAGTGTTAATCCTGCCAAAACAGTAAAAAGTAGCCAAATTACTGCCGAAACAATAAATGTGCGTTCTATGCTTTTTTTAGTTGACTTATAAATCGTAGTTAAAACATTAATTAAAAACAAACTCACTGCTACCACAATTAGTCCTCCAGCAGTAAACATAAGTGTTCCGAAGGCTAAATTCCAGAAAGAAAAGGCTAAAAGAAGTGATCCTAAACCAAGTAACACAAAAGAAATAACGGCTAATTTTTCACTATGTAATTTAACTTCTACAATAACAGGAATAAGCTGATATAATGCACCAAAAATCACCATAGTTATCCAACCCAATGCTAATAAATGTGTAATGGAAAGTAAAACGGGATTAAAAAAATGTTGTGTAAAAGCTTCTGAATTAAAAGTAATAAGTAGTGTTACAACCAACCAAACTAAACCCCCAAACACAAAATGAGGTATAACAACTTTGGGCGATGGTGCATTTTGACTACCTATCGGATTCATTTTATTGACAAATTAACAGTTTAACATTTTCATCATCTATTTCTGCAATGTAAGTTTTGAAATTACGCTGAGCCAATTCGGGCAACAAATATTGTGGAACTTTTTTATGATGTACATACAGCACATCGCCTTGTTTTAGTTCTTCTAATTTATTTAAAATAGTAACCATAGGCAAAGGCATCTCCAAATCTCGCACATCAACTTCGTGAATTTCTTTTTTGCATTTTAATTTTTCAATTTCCAGTTCTTTCAGTGTAACTTTAAAAACTAAATTAGGGATTGCTATTGGTTTAGCAGCTTCATCAGATTTAAAAAAGTACGTATAAATAACTTCATCTTCGTTTTTCACCATACTCACATATCCCTTTGAGTTAATTATTTTTATCAATGGAGTCGGTTCAAATGTGTTAATAATTTCCAATACATATCCATCTTGAAGCATTTTTAAAGCTCCCATAATTTCTTTAAAAGGGTCATTTCCTTGTGCTAAAGCAGGTCGAACATCCAATGAGGTTACTTTTCCTGATGCAATTACTGTTACAATTTCTTGATTTTCATTATTATTCATTGCTATATCTTTTTTTGGTGGTTCGGATGTAGATTTTTCTATTTCAAAACCAATTTCTTCTAATTTATTAAAAAACACATCAACCTCACATTTTCCAATTCGGGCAGCATCATCAATGGTTACTCTCGATGCTAATATTTTGCGTAATAGTGGGTTTCGCAGTTTTTTAAAATGAGCGTTGATAGAAACTATAGCTTCTATGGTTGCTTCATTTTCTTTAATGAGTTCTGATATTTTTGTGTTTTTATTTATTTTCATTTTTTCTCAATTTTCCAAAATTCTGGTGTAAATTTCTGACAAGTAATTTTCACTTCCGACAAAGCAATTCCTATTTCAGCCATTTTATCGGCAGGTATTTTTTTTTCTAAGTAAGGAAAAAGTATTCTTTCTTCGAACCTAACATGGTTATTTAATACCCGAGCCAATTCCACAGCCTTCTCAACAACTTCATCGGTTGCATTTTTAATCTGGCTCACCAATGCTCTTATTTGTTGATGTTCGGCTATAAATTGGTTTTTAATTTCGTTGTTTTCCATTTCAGGCAACAACCATTTTTCTTCATTATCAAAATGAGTAGCCATATTGGTTGACCAAAAATCATCGACAAAAAGTTGAAGCGTTTTTACATCTGTTAAATAAGCTTTTTTTAAACGAGTGCAAAACACCAACGCATGGTGATGCTCTTGAGAAAGCACCACCAATTCTTGGTTTCTTTTTATGGGTGTTTTATTTGTCAATGGTTATTTTTTAGTCATTTTTAATCATGGTTAATACCATTTTAAATTTTTCTACAGCTTTTAAAGCGTGGGCAATATTTGCTGGCATAATGATAGATTCTCCTGCTTCAAGAATGTTAGCTTTTCCATCAATAATAATGTTAGCTTTTCCATCAATAATGGTTACCAAAGCATCAAAAGGTGTTTTATGTTCGGTTAATTCCTGGTCTTTATCAAAAGCAAACAAGGTGATGTTTCCCTTTTGTTGTTTTAAAATTTGCTTGCTTACCACAGCTTGATCAGCATAGTTAATGGTTTCGTTAAAAGAAAATTTTATTCCTTTAGTAAATTCATTTGATTTTTCCATATTATTGATTTTTAATTAGCCTAAATACCCATACAATCGTGTAGGATTGTACGGGTAAAATTAAGCATAGCAACAACTGATAACAATGATTTAAGGCTTTTTAATTACAATCATTAATTCATTAACTCTTTTGCCAATTGAATTGCTTTTGGAAAAAGAATGTTGTTTTCTAAATGTACATGCTGGTGTAAATCTTTTTCAAACTCATCCAATTTACTGTAAAGCACTTGATACGAAGAGCAAGCATCTGCTGGTGGAGAATATGAATTACTTAACTGGTTAATTTCTTCCATAAAACCACCCACTAATTCGTGGTCATTTTCCATTACATTAATTGGCCCTGAAATATCTCCAAATGAAGCATTATTTGATGAATTGTTTTCTTTTTTAGCAGCAACCAATCTTTTAATTAATGGGAAAAGTATCATTTCTTCTTTTTCCATGTGGGTTTTAAATTCTACTGCAATTTTTTCATACAACTGAGCAATTTTTATCACTTCTGGGTGTGTGCTTCCATGACGGTTAGCAACTTTGTCGCTGTATTGATAAAGCATACCAACATTGTCTTTCACATATTTATGATGCACATTAACAATGTAATCCGCTAGAAAATCTAATTCCCAAGAATTAAAATCATGTTGTGTATTGGTTACTTGATTTTCCACTTCAGAAAGCTCAAAAGCAACCACTTTTTCGTCAATTCCTTTGGCTTCACAAGCTTCTTTCAATGATTTTTTTCCTCCACAACAAAAATCCAAACCAAATTTACTAAATACTGCTGCTTTTCTATAATCTGCAGCAACCAATTCGCCAATGGTTGTAGGTTTTTCGCCTGAGTTTAATTTACTAATTTTTACTTCCCAAAACTGAGGTCCTTCCATAATATATTCCCAATCGAATGTTTGACCTCTTTCTGCCACCATTTGATAATAAAGAGGTTTTGGGTCATGATCATTGTGAATAACAAATGATTCTCCACCAACTAACGCATCAAAGCGTTGAAAAATAGTTGAATGCTTGAATTTTGGCTCAATTTGAGTTACATCTAATGTTTCCATAATTTTATATTTTAAATGATTATTAATTATTTTACATTACAAAAGTACAAAATATTTCATAATAAAAGATATAAAGGTCTTTTATTCTTTTTATAAATTTAAAAAAGGATTTTTAATAAGTGCTTAACCTGCTTTATTCATGCAAAAGCGAAGCGAATTGTATGAATATGCGAAGGGCTGTGGGATGCAAAGCGGTTAATCCCTTCCGATAATTATAGGAATAGTAATACCCAAATTTGGGCTATTGAAAACAGCT
>PCUH01000292.1:0-3150 GCA_002770955.1 Flavobacteriales bacterium CG18_big_fil_WC_8_21_14_2_50_32_9
AGGGTCGAGTTCTATTTCAACGCACTGCATGTCGTCTCCATAAATTTTATAATCTAATTCGTGATTATTCATACTATTTTAGTTTAAAGATTGTAAAAAAATAAAATTAAAAATTGTAATTTTCAAAATCAAAATTAACTTGACAAAAATAGAAAATAAAATGAATTTAATCTCTTGGAATGTAAACGGAATAAGAGCAATTGCTCAAAAAGGTTTTTTTAAATTAATTGAACAAATGAATCCAGATGTGCTTTGTTTGCAAGAAACCAAAGCTCAAGATGACCAAGTGCAAGAAGCTTTAGCGGAATTAAAAGGCTATCATATTTATTCTAATTCTGCCGAAAAGAAAGGCTATTCGGGAACAGCTATTTTGACTAAAAAAAAACCGATAAATGTATTTTTTGATATTAACCAAACAGAACATGATAAAGAAGGACGAGTTACTACTGCAGAGTTTGATAATTTTTATTTAGTTACCGTTTATGTACCTAATTCAAAAGCCGATTTATCTCGTTTGGATGATAGGCAGAATTGGGACGCTTGTTTTCTTGCTTTTTTGAAAGGCTTAGAAAGCAAAAAACCGGTGATTGTTTGTGGTGATTTCAATGTTGCTCATAAATCCATTGATTTGGCTCGTCCAAAAGCGAATTACAACAAAAGTGCTGGGTTTATGCAAGAAGAAATTGATGGGATGGATAATTTTATAGAAGCAGGTTTTGTAGATACTTTTCGATATAAATATCCAGAAAAAAGAGATGCCTATTCTTGGTGGAGCTACAGAGGCGGTGCAAGGTTTAAAAATGTGGGCTGGAGAATAGATTATTTTTTAACGAGTAAATCAATACTTGAAAAAATAAAAGAAGTTCGTATTTATCAAGAAATTAATGGTTCTGACCATTGTCCTGTTGGAATTGAGATAGATAATTAAAAAGCATTCTTAATCCACATAATGCTGATTTATCTTAGAACTAAGTTGTCTAAAATAATCTTCACTTAACCATTTTAGATAGTTTTCAGTGCTTTTGCAAATGTTGTAGGAAAAAAGGCGAACACGATATGCAATATCATCTTTTAAAAGACGAGCTAACACACGAGCATCCATAAGGTCTTCACTATTTTCTACACACATATTTTTGTGTTGTTCTATGGATTTATCAAGCACCACTTTTGGTTTTAGTCCTTTTTTCAAGCATTCTTGATATACGGCATCAACATCAAAATGAATGTCTATAGAATTTTTAAATTTTTCTCTTACATCATCGGGCATGGTATATCTAAACTTACGTTCAATTTCTTCATCAGAAAAAATATTACTTAGAAAAAAATCTGGGTTTCTAAAAATTTCATGCCAATCCATTTCTGTATCCCAAGGACCAAAACGAGCTGCATTGTTGCCAAGGTCTAGTACTGTAAATTCTTTTTTGTTGGGTAATACACGGGAACCTCTGCCTATCATTTGATGATAAAGTGTTAACGAGCGGGTAGCTCGATTTAGAATAATGGATTCAACTGTTGGTTCATCAAATCCTGTGGTAAGAATACCTACAGATGTTAAAATTGCATTTGGTGTGTGTTTAAACCAATCTAAAATTTCTCTTCTCTCCTGAGGAGTATTTGTATTATCGAGATGTTTGATGTTGTAACCAATTTTCGTAAAAGTATCGTAAACATTAAGCGAAGTATTTATTCCATTATTAAAAATTAGCGTTTTTTTACCTAAGGATTTTTCTTCATACGCATAAAGTAATTTTTGCAACATGGGATAATCGCTATAAAGTAATTCGGAAGATTTTACAGTATAATCGCCATTGGCTCCAATTTTCAATGCACTTAATCCAACATCATAGCAATAAGTTGTTGCTTTAGCCAAAAAACCTTTTTTGATTAATGAAGAAATCGAATCGCCAACAATCAACTCTTTATAATTTTGAAACATGGGTAAATTAATGTTGGAACTAAGTGGTGTTGCTGTAACTCCCAACACGATGCATTCATTGAAGTTTGGAAATAATTTTCGGAACGAGTTATAATGGGCTTCATCAACAATCACTAAACCAATGTCTTTTAAATCGAGCATATCATCTTTCAAGCGATTATTAAGTGTTTCAACCATAGCAACAAAGCATTGAAAATCATCTTGGTCGGGTAATTCTTTTACTTTGCTATCAATAATTTTGCAATTTACATTAAACTCACCAAGCATTTTTGATGTTTGGTTGCAAAGTTCAATTCTATGCGTTAATACCAATACTTTTTTATTGGAAATGTTGATGTATCGTTTAGCTATTTCAGTAAAAATAACCGTTTTGCCTCCTCCTGTGGGGAGTTGGTAGAGGAGGTTATAGTTGGATGGATTTCTTTCGAGGCAATCGAAAATTTTATTCATTGCCTCTTTTTGATAATCGTATAATTTTTTTCCCGTTGTTCGTTCTAGCTGGTCGGTTTCAATAAATGTCATAAGTCAATAACGGTTGAAAATAGCCTACAAACTTACGCAAAATCATTGGATGATTAGCCTATAAATTGAAGATGAAAGGAAAAATATTGATTTTTAGTTTAATTTTCTGTTACTACTCAGCTGATGTAATTAGAACACAGATAACGCAGATATAGTGGATATACACAGAATTTTTATACTAAAACTTATTTTTTTTCATTTATTTATTTACTAAAACACTCTTAATCAGTATTGTAAGCGTTCTATTGAGTTAAATAGGGCTGAGTAGTAACAATTTTCTTAAATTTTAAACAATTTCATTTACTTTATCCCCAATTTTTTCTTCATTTCAGATGACAATGCATCTTTATGAACCATGAAGTCAATGGTTTTGTATTTCAAGTAAGTTTCAGAAGCATAGAAATACCCACTGGCAAAATTATCCTTGCCCCAAGAGTTTTTAACAATGTAATATTTTGTTCCTTTTTGGTCTTTTACAATGCCTGTAATGTGCATTCCATGGTCATCTTGGGTTTCGTAATTATCAAATGCTTCTTGACGCATTTCTTGTGTAATTTGCTTTTCTTTCACAGGTTCGTCAAACGCATTACTAATTTTTTCAGCACCCGCATCACTAAAGTGTTTGTTGTCTTTTCCTGCAACAGTAATAGTAGCTTCATCTTCAGGAACAATGGCCAAACCATTTTTAAAAG
>PCUH01000292.1:3201-9875 GCA_002770955.1 Flavobacteriales bacterium CG18_big_fil_WC_8_21_14_2_50_32_9
AACTTTCGGAATATGTTTTAGGTGTATATTTTTTTCCTTGGTATTCAAATTCGTTGGGTATTTTACCAAAATAGGCATCTAATATTCCTTCAATGGCGGTTTTCCATGCTGAAGTAAGTTTTTTTTGAGGATTTTTAACAACTTCATCAACAGCAGCTTTCAGAATTGCATCTAACTCAGCATGGTTGTGTTTTTCCTCACCGTAATTTAAACCTGCATAAACTTGTTCAGGAACAATACCATATTTTTTCACAATAAAAGGAATGTCGTGAAAAGCACCACCAGCTGAAAAATTGGTTGAGCCATGCATTCTAACATACCTAACTGCTTTTTCATAATATGCATTTCTTACAACAAACATCTCAGAAAGCAATACTGGTTTTTTTCCTTTACGGATAATTTCAGATTCTAAAAAGGAGAGGGAAGAAAAAGACCAACAAGTGCCTGTTCTTCCTTGACTTTGAACATCAAGAGCTTCTATATCTTTTACTTTTATGAAATAATAATGTCCATCTTTTTTGTTTTTTAATGTGTCTGTTTGAGCGATTGAAAAACAAGTAAAAAGAACTATTGATAAGATACTTAATGTTATTTTTTTCATGATAAATAGTTTTAATTTATGATAAATTTAAATATTTTTTTTCCAACAACGCTTACGTTTATGTTGAAGGTGTTCGTAATTTTTCCAGTTTTGAATTACTTTTTGGTTTGTTTCAAAAACTCCTGTCGTTTCCATTTCTGTTACACCAAATTTTTCCATCACTTTGTGTAACTCATAAAACAAAACTGCTGTAACTCCTTTTGCTTGATATTTTGGTAAAATCCCTGTTAACATTAAATCAATTACTTTAGGATGGTTTAATGCTCTTTTGAGATAACACCAACCAAAAGGAAAGATGCTTCCATTCGCTTTTTGCAATCCTTCTGAAAGTGATGGAACACCTAATATGAACGCTATTAGTTGTTGTTCTTCATTGAAAACTAATTTAACAAACTCTGGATTTAACAACAATAAATACCTGTTTACATAATAATCAATCATTTGCTTGTCTAACTGAACTACAAAAGGCAACTCATCAAAAGCTTCGTTTAATATTTCAAACAGTTGAACAGAATATGGTTGAAGTTCTGCTGTTTTTTTAAAGCTTTTTACTGTTAAATTACTTCTTTGCATCACTATTTCAGCACCTCTTTTAGCTTTTTCGGGCATTCCTTCTAGAAATAATCTAAATTCTAGCCAATCAATTTCTTTTTCGTAGCCCAAACGAACCATTTGTTCTTTATAATAAGGCAAATGGTATTCTGATGCTGCGGAAGGCAAATGATCAAATCCTTCAACTAACATTCCTTGATGATCGAGATTGGTAAATCCTAAAGGACCTTGAACAGAAGTCATGCCTTGTTCTGAAAGCCATTTTTCGGCAGTTTCAAATAATTGTCGAACAACTTCATCATCATTAAAAAATTCGGCACGAGTAAATCTACCTACTTTTTCGCCTGTTTTTTTGTTGTATTGCTCATTAATAATTGCTCCAATTCTGCCTACACATTTGTTGTCTTTGTAGGCTACCCAAAATTTAGCTTTACAAAAACGAAATGCTGGATTAAATTCACTTTTCAGTGCTTTAATTTCGTCTTTTTTAATGGGAGGAACCCAAAATTTATTATTCTTGTATATACTAAATTGCACATTAACGAAATCATTAAAATGTTTCTTTTCAACTACTTCTTTAATTTCAATTTTCATCGTTGTTATATATAGTTTTACTTAACAATGTAGCAAACTCCATTGTTGTTATTAATTCATTTTTTTTAGATTGTCTGTTAAAACAAAATAATCTATTAATTTTTCTAACTCTTTTAATCCTTGAGGTCCTTCGTACCTGTCGATTATTTTTTTATATTTTCCATCTAAACTAACGGCTATAATACAAGAGGGGATGTCGGTTATCTCTTTGTCGTATTTATCCTTAAAGTTAAAGAAATCTATACTATTTATGTAATTTTTTAGTTCGTCCATTGCATCGTTAGAAAGCATTGCTTTATATTTTCCTTCTCGCTCTACAAAATCTCTTCCTTCATAAATTACCATGCCTGTTTCGTAAATAGTTATGGTGTATCCTGGACATTTACCCAAACAAGGTGTGCGTTCCATAGAAATAAAAATAGTTTCTTTTGGGGTTTCTGTTGCTGAGTTGGATTTATTTTCTTTAATAGGTTTATTTTGCTTACAAGCATTTAATGTAAAAAGTAGAAGCAGGAGTATAATTGGTTTCATTTTACAGATTAGAGATTAGTCATTAGTCATTAGTCATTAGAGATTCTTTCACTTCATCCCGTCCCGATAACTTTCGCGGGAGCTTTCGGGATTTCGTTCAGAATGACAATAGCAATCAAATCTTCAAATAACTACATTGTTACATTTTCAAATTATTAAATTGTTACATTAATTATTTCTTTTTTCGCTGTTGTTGTAGTTTCTGAGCGTCTTTCATTCTAGCTTCTAATTTTGCTCCAAACCCTGATTTTTTTCTAACTTTAGTTTTGTTTTCTTGAATTTTTGCTAATAATTTATCTTCATTGATAAACCATTTTTTAATTGCAGCTTGTTGTCCAATAGTTATCATATTGGCTATTAAATAGTAATAACTTAACCCTGAGGCATAACTGTTAAAGAAAAATAACATCATTACCGGCATTAAGTACATCATAATTTTCATTTGAGCTGCCATAGCTCCTTCCATACCTGCTCCTGCAGTCATTTGGCTATTCGCTTTGGTATAGAATATCATAGAAATTGCCATTAGTAGTGTGAAAAGACTTACATGAGCTCCATAAAAAGGAATATCAAAAGGAAGTTCAAGAATTGAGTCATAAGAAGATAAATCTTCAGCCCACAAAAAGCTTTTTTGTCTTAAATCAAAAGTGGCAGGAAAAAATCGGAATAAGGCAAATAAGATAGGCATTTGAATTAGCATAGGAATACAGCCCGCTAAAGGATTTACACCTGTTTTTCGATACAGTGCCATTGTTTCTTGCTGTTTTTTCATGGCATCATTCTTATATTTTTCTGTAAGCTCAGTAATTTCTGGTTTTAACACTTTCATTTTTGCACTACTCAAATATGTTTTCCATGTGATTGGAAAAAGTAGCATTTTAATGATAATTGTTAAAAGAAGAATTACAATTCCGACAGACATATTAAAACCCATTAAAAAGTTAAAGACAGGTCTTACAATTAAATGATTCACCCAGCCAAAAATACCCCAACCGTAATCAATGGATTTATCTAATCCTATACCTATTTCTTTTAGGGTTTCTATCTTATTTGGTCCAAAATAGAACTGCATAGCGAATTTTTCGTTGTTTGTATTCGCAAATGGAATTGTTACTCCTGCCCGCATTTGCTTAATATAATTTCGATTAACTTCATCTTTTATTTGTATGGTTTCTACAAAAGAATTAGGACGTTCAAAAGGAATGTCTTTGGCAATAAGTGTACTGTTAAAGTATTGTTGTTTAAACATTACCCAATCAATGGCTGAAATGAGTTCTTCTTTTTTGTAAGAGCCATAACCAATATAATCAACCTCATCTTTGTTGTATTTATAGTAAGTAGTGCTGGCCATCTCCTGATTTTTGATGGTTTTTTCTTGGCTTGGTGTAAACATTTCCCATTTCAATAGGGGGGCTTCTAATAAAACATTTTCAAATCCTACTATATTAAAATCGAAATCTACTAAATACGAGTTTCCTGCAAGGGCATAGATATATTCTACATAGCTTTTTTTATCATTGGTGTAAAGTCTAAGGGTTATGTTTTTAGCATCTTGCCCCATTACTTCAAAAGAAGAATTTGTGGTTTCAAAAAATAAATTTTCTGTATTTATTATTCTCAAAGAGTTTCCTCCAGTAGAGCCAGGAATGGCTAATTCTATGTTGAAACGAGAGGAGTCTTTATTAAATAAAATTAAAGGCAACGAATCGTAGGTTACAAATTCTTTTAATTCAACGGAAGTAATTCTTCCTCCTTTGTTAGAAATAGTAGCTATTAAATGCTCATTTTCTATTGTAAATGTTTGTTCTTCACCTTGAGCAGCAGAAACAAAAGGGCCAAAGTCTGCCAACAATTGTAAATTTCCTAAAGAATCTTTACTGGAATCAAAAGAATTATTTTCAGTAGCACTATAAGTTGAATCTGCTGAAAGTACGGCACTTTTTTCTTCTATTGTATTGGCAGTTTCAGGAGAGGGAACAGGTTGTTCTGTTTTTTGCTTTTCTAATGCTTCTTTTTGTTTTTTAGCAGCTAATTCTTCAGCTGTTGGTTGAGTTAAATAAGTAAATACTAATAAAATAGCACCTATTAAAACTAAACCTATTATTGAATTTTTATCTAAACCTTTTGCACTCATTTATTTGTTTTTAACTATTTTGTAATTTCTTTTTTGTTTCCAGCAGATAACGCTGATTTTAACTTCGTTTAGCTCCCTTTGGTCGGTTCGCAAAATCTCTAATCTCCAATCTCTAATTTTTATGATACGCACCAGCTGCTTTTATAAATGCTAAAAACAAAGGATGAGGATTTGTTACCGTACTTTTATATTCGGGATGAAATTGAACAGCAACAAACCATGGATGATTTTTCAATTCCATAATTTCAACTAAGTTGTTAGTAGGATTTGTTCCTGTGGCTATCATACCATTTTTCTCAAAATCGTTGAGGTATTTGTTGTTAAATTCATAACGATGACGATGACGTTCACTAATCGTTTCTGTATTGTAAGCTAAATATGCGTTGGAATCTTTTTTAACAACACAAGGATAAGCACCCAAACGCATAGTACCACCTTTGTTGCTTACATTTTTTTGGCTTTCCATCAAATAAATTACAGGATGAGGAGTTTCTAGGTACATTTCTGTAGAGTGAGCATCGGTTAAGCCAAGCACGTTTCTTCCAAACTCAATAACAGCACATTGCATTCCTAAGCAAATACCAAAAAATGGAATCTTATTTTCACGAGCATAGTTTATGGCACTAATTTTACCTTCAATGCCTCGCTCTCCAAAACCTGGAGCTACTAATATTCCATCTAACCCTTGTAATCTTTTTTTTATGTTTTTTTCGTTGATATCTTCTGAATGAATCCAATCAACAATTACTTTTGTATCTAAATGAGCCCCTGCATGAATAAATGATTCCGCAATAGATTTGTACGCGTCTTGAAGCTCTGTATATTTTCCAATTAAACCAATTTTTATGGTTTGTTTGGGATTTTTTAGTTTGGTTAAAAACTCTTTCCAAGCAATGAGTTGAGGTTCTTCACCATAGGGTAAATTTAGTTTATCCAACACCACTTTATCTAATTCTTCTTCTAGCATCAACAAAGGCACATCATAAATTGTATCTGCATCCATTGCTTCTATTACTGCTTTTGGTGAGATATTACAAAAAAGAGCTACTTTATCTTTAACTCCTTCAGTTAGTTTATGTTCTGTTCTTAAGGCTAAAATATCGGGTTGAACTCCAGATTCTAATAGTTGTTTTACCGAATGTTGTGTTGGTTTTGTTTTTAATTCTCCAGATGCAGCCAAAAATGGAACAAATGTAAGGTGCAACACAATGCAATCAAAATCGGGTTCCCATTTTAATTGACGCACAGCTTCAATATAGGGAAGGGATTCTATATCACCAACAGTTCCTCCTATTTCGGTAATAACAATGTCATACTCGCCCGTGTTGCCCAATAATTTTATTCTGCGTTTAATTTCATCAGTAATGTGTGGAATAACTTGAACAGTTTTCCCTAAATAAGCACCTTCACGCTCTTGATTAATAACATGTTGATAAATTTTTCCTGTGGTTACGTTGTTTGCTTGTGAAGTAGGTACATTTAAATAGCGTTCATAATGACCTAAGTCTAAGTCTGTTTCAGCTCCATCGTCAGTTACAAAACATTCGCCATGTTCATAAGGATTAAGTGTTCCTGGGTCTATGTTTATGTAGGGGTCTAATTTTTGAATTGTAGTAGAATATCCTCTAGCTTGCAATAGTTTAGCCAATGATGCGGCTATAATTCCCTTTCCTAATGAAGAGGCAACTCCTCCCGTAACAAAAACATATTTGGTAGATGATGACATTTTATAAAGCTAAAAAATTAAAGGGACAAAATTAATAATACCTATAGAATATACAAGGAACTAATTCAGTTAAAAAACTAACAATCATTTTATTTTGTTGATAAAGTAAATTCCTATTAAAATGATAAAAATAGCAATCAATTGAATTAAATGAATTGTTTCTCCATCAAAAACACCCCAACCGATTGCAAAAATTGGAATTAAATAGGTTACTGTTGATGCAAAAACAGCAGAGGTATGTTTAATAATGTTGTTGAATATTATAATAGAAATTACGGTTCCAAAAATTGCTAGAATAGTTATGTAAAAAATGGATAAAGATGCATTTGGGTTTGATGTTGTGATGATAAAAAAATCGGTTGTAAACAGGTATAAAATGGCAGGAATTCCTATAAACAAAAATGATATAGATGTAATTGCAACAGAGTGAACATCTTGTAAATGTTTTTTGATTGTGTTTACACTTATAGCATAGCAAATGGTTGCTGCAACTATAAAAAACGCATAAGAAAGTTGATTATTTGAGAAATCTATAC
>PCUH01000306.1:0-2403 GCA_002770955.1 Flavobacteriales bacterium CG18_big_fil_WC_8_21_14_2_50_32_9
AAAAACAAACTAATTTTAATATTGTTTTTCCTTTTAAACTAGATGATGAGTAAAGAAGTTGGACTTTAAAGACAGACTCTAAGCTACTAAATTGTTTTTTATGGCATAACTCACAAGCTCTGCAGTGTTTCTAACACTTATTTTTTTCATAACACTTCTTCGATGAGCTTCTATAGTTCTATTACTTGTTTGTAACATTTCAGCAATTTCAGTACTTGTTAATCCTTGAACAACTAAAGTTAAAATTTCAAGCTCTTTTGGAGTGAGTTCTAATACTTCCTCTTTTTTTGTAGTTTCGTTTTTATGTAACAACCGATTAAGCATCATGCTAGAAACCTCATTACTATAGAATTTTTTTCCCTCATGAACTGTTTTTAATGCAATAATAAGTTCTGCATGCGTGGTGTCTTTCAAAATGTACCCATGAATACCCAAAGAAATCATTTTAAAAATATAAGGTTCGTCATTGTGCATGGTTAGAACTAAAATTTTAATTGATGGGTATTTCTCAGTTATTATTTTTGCTAGTTCAAAACCATCCATATCTGGCATAGTAATATCTAATAAAACGACATCAACATTAGTGTTGGTTTCAAGAAATTCTAACGCTTCTATACCATTAGATGCTTCACCTACAAGATTAATTTCGGTTTTATATTTTTTTAAAATCAATTTATAACCTTCCCTGATTAAAGAATGGTCATCAACAATAAATACATTTATATGTTCCATAATATCAAAGTTATTTTTCTAGCAAATATAAAGAATTAAACTACGATTTTAATAAGTATAAATACGTATAGATTGTGCAAAAAATACTATGTATGAGTGTTTTGTTTAAATTAATATAGCTTTTAATAATTAAGCAAAATTTAATTGTTATTTTTGAAATTACATTTGATTTGAATATAGTATTAATAATCAATAAATAACTAACTAAATGAAAACACTTACAACTACTATTCTTTTAACACTATTTTTTATTAGTAATTTTTCTTTCGGACAAGTAACAATTGCAAAAAACAACATAGAAAGCACAACAATTACTAACACATTAGAAAAAACCAACAATGTTATTTTCTATGCGTATGAACAAACACAAAAAGGTAAAGTTTATACAGAAAGTTTGTCTAAAGCAGTGAAACACCAACAAATTGCAAAGCAACTTCTAACTGAAAATAATTATTTCAGAGCCTTACATCATTCTCGATTGGCTAGAATTTATGCTTTTAAAGCTATTAGATATAACAAAGGAGTTATCAATTCAGATTGGAATTTCACTGATGAAGAACAAAAATTATTTGGCGAAGGAATTGCTGATGTTGAATTAAATGAAGAAATGCTAAAAAAATATCCAAACGATAAATTTTTAGATGAAAAAGTAAATAATAATGATTTGGAAAACAATGAATTAAACTGAAATACATTGTTTTTATATTTTTTTGTAAAAGGATAGCTTTGTATCAAAAAGCATCCTTTTTTTATTTTAAGTTAAGATGTTAAAATATCGTTTATTAACCAGCGAAGAGCTTCGTGAACTAGAGGAAGAATTTAAACATTTCCTTATAATTAATCAAATTTACGATGATGAATGGAAGTTGTTGAACCAACAAAAAAGCCAAAAAGTAGAAGAGCTAATTGTGCTTTTTAGCAATTTAGTTATCGAAAAAGCAATCAAAAAGATTGCTTTTTTAGAAATAATTACCAACAACGGAATTAATGCCTTTTATTGTAAAGAAAACGAAATGGAGCTAATAGGCATTAGTACAGAAAATAAACAATTTGATTTTACTTTAGTCAAAGAATCCTCAGATATAAGAAATCAAAGTTTATCTATTTTCAAAACATCAAAACCTTACTTCAAAACTAGAGAAATAGAAGTATTTAATCTAATTAATAGTGGTTGTAGTATTATTTCGTCAGAACGATATAAAAAACTAGAACTTGCTTATAATCTTTCCATAAAACAAATTAAAAACTAATGATTAAAGCATTCAAATTTATTTTTACCATACTTCCATTTAGCTTATTAGGACAACAAACACCATTGCAAAATGAACTAAAAGCATTAGTTTCTGATGTGGATTTAAAAAATGCTTCCATTAGTTTTTATGCGTTTGATATAGAAAACAATTTGCCAGTAGCGTTCTATGATGAAAACAGAGCGTTGATTCCAGCTTCAACTCTAAAACTAATCACAACAGCTACAGCCTTCGAAATTTTAGGTAAAGAAACTCGTTTTAAAACATCAATTTTATATCAAGGGGAAATTGATACAATTAACAAAGTCCTCAATGGCAATGTAATTATTAAAGGAGGTGGTGATCCTGCATTAGGCTCGCACCGTTTTCAAAATCACTATGGAGCTATTTTTCGAAAATGGGCAATAGAAATTAAAAACAT
>PCUH01000306.1:2413-3929 GCA_002770955.1 Flavobacteriales bacterium CG18_big_fil_WC_8_21_14_2_50_32_9
TCAATTAACGGTGCTATAATTACCGATGCAACAATTTTTAATAATCAACTTCCTTCAACATGGATTTGGGGCGATATTGGTAACTATTATGGTGCTGGAGCCAATGGACTTAGTGTTTATGAAAATTTCTATACCCTTTCATTAAAATCAGCTAGCGAAGTAGGAGGTAAGGTCGAAATTAATTCAGTTACACCTAAAATTCCTAATTTAGATTTAACAAACAATATAGTTAGTAATAGTGTTGGAAAAGATTTAGCCTACATCTATGGCGGGCCAAATCAGTTTAACCGTTTAATTTCAGGAAGTATTCCAAAAAATAGAAATGAATTTAATATAAAAGGCTCAATTCCTAATCCAGAATCACTTGCGGCATTTCTGTTGAATAGTAGATTAAATGAAACAGGCGTGAAAACAAAAATCAAATTTTTGTCAGCAAACACGGAGGATAGTTTGTATAATCCCAAAGAAACTAAAGAAATAACGTACACAGAATCGCCTACACTTTTTGAGCTTATTAAATTAACAAATCTACATAGTATAAATTTATATGCCGAACACTTAATTAATCACATAGGATTAAAACAAAACGGAGTGGGATCAACAATTTCAGGGACAGAAGCAATGCTTTCTTTTTGGAGAAAGAGTGGAATTGATGTAGAAGGTATGAGCATTTTTGATGGAAGTGGCTTATCGAGGTTTAATGCATTAACTTCAAAACAATTGGTTGATGTGCTAATTTATATGCATCAAAAAAGTAAGAATAAAACAGATTTCTACAACACACTTAGTGTTGCTGGAAAATCAGGAACATTAATTAACATCGGTAAAAATACAGCTGCACAAGGAAATATATACGCAAAAAGTGGGTATATGAACCGAGTGAGAAGCTATGCTGGATATGCTAAAACAAAGAGCGGTAGAACAATTGCATTTGCTATAATAGTTAATAACTACAATTGCTCTGCTGCTGCGATGAAAATTAAGTTAGAAAGAATAATGATTCAAATAGCCGAAAGCAATTAACCTATTAGAGTATGTCTATAAAGTTCACCAAGGGGTCATGACCCTTTGTCAAAACAATGACATTCTGGACAAACTCAATTATACTGCTTTTATTTTGCCATTTTTTGATTCACCAAGAACGACTACATCTTTCACTCTTTCATATTCTTTAATAGCTGATAACATAGCTTCTTTGGAATCTCTTCTTATTTTGATGCCAGATTTGGCACCTTTATTTCTTATTTCTAAATAAAATCCGTCTTTTAATTTGGTTGGTTTTGTTGCTGGTCTGCCCATTTCGTTTAATTAAGTTCAATATTAAAATTACAATACTCTAAATTAGACTTTTTTTATTAAAAAACAAGTAAAAAGCTATTTTATTTAACATTATTTAACGGAATCCTATTTTTGAAAATAGTCGCTGCTTTTTTAAATAATAAGAAACAAGGATGTTTTTGTTATAATATCCTTTTAGATTTAGACAAGGAATATTTTTACTTGGGTAAGCGTGTCG
>PCUH01000306.1:3973-6747 GCA_002770955.1 Flavobacteriales bacterium CG18_big_fil_WC_8_21_14_2_50_32_9
GTTTTGGTTTTCCTTCAACCAAAAATTTAATTCCTGCAATGCCGTCCAAAAGTAATCGAATCAAAATAATTGAGAATCGTTTTTGTTTGGGTAAATTTTTATAAAGCATCAGTAAATTATTTCTGAAATTAAGGAAAGTTTTTCTTGGATTTGTTTTGTTTAATGTTCCGCCACCCACATGATAAACAGTTGATAGGTGTGTAAACATCACTTTGTAGCCTAAATGTTGCATTCGCCAACAAAGATCTATTTCTTCCATGTGTGCGAAGAATGTAGCATCAAAACCACCTAATTGGCTAAAAACTGATGATTTAACAAACAAACAAGCTCCCGATGCCCAAAAAACTTCTGTTTCATTATCATATTGGCTGGTATCTTTTTCTAGGGTATCAAAAATTCTTCCTCTGCAAAATGGATATCCGTATTTATCAATAAAACCACCTGCTGCTCCGGCATATTCAAAATATTCTTTATTGTGATAGGCTTTTATTTTTGGTTGGCAAGCACCAATAAATGCATCGCTTTCAAGTAATTTAATGCATGGATTTAACCAATTTTCGGTTACTTCCACATCCGAATTCAGTAAAACAAAATAAGTAGCATTAACTTCTTTTAATGCTTCATTATAGCCTTTTGCAAACCCGTAGTTTTCTTTTAATTTAATAATGCGAATTTCAGGATAGTTTGCTATTAAAAAATCGATGGAATTGTCTGTAGAACAATTATCTGCAATAATAATTTCAGCATTTTGACTGAATTTTATTACGGATGGGAGAAACTTTTCAAGAAAGCCTTTTCCATTCCAATTAAGAATTACAATAGCTATCTTATTCACGTTAAACGATTATCGTGGATTATTAAAAAAATCATCAGATTGTCCTCCCCAATGTTCATTATTGTTTTTTTCTTCCATATCCTTAGGTTGGTTGGTTCTTTTGTGTAATTGAACTTTCCATTGAGGATTGTTAAGTTCACCAGGTAAATTGGAGTGAAGCATAGGAAAATCGTTACTCACTAAATCTGGATTGTAAAATACAAATCGAATATTACTAAAATTAGTTACTTTGTAATAGTGCCAAATTTCATAAGGATAGGCACTTGGTTCGCTGTATCTCTGAACAATGGTGTTAGGTTTTCCATGTTTAAGATATACTCTGCCTCTGTCGGTTTCATAACCTTTTTTAATAGCCGTGCTAAACTCTTTATTCACAATATCAACCTCTTTTTTATATGTTATCCATGCTTCTTTTGGATTTTCTGGGTTTCGTGTAAACCAAAAATTATAAAAATATTTCTGCATGAGTTCCGTATTGTTTCCTTTCAATTGGTTTCTAGCATAATTGAGTTCTATAGCAGATGAAATAGGTTCTACGCTTTTTATATAATCAGTTAATTCATTATTACTCATTTCTGCTACAAAAGAGGAAGAAATATCTGTTGGAGAATGAGTAGATATTACTTTTGGATTGCTGCGTTGAAAAAATATCTTTTTTTGCAACAGGAGTTCATTGTTTTTATCTCGAGCTTCGATGTTGATATTATAATTTCCAGAAGGTAAATCAACAATAGAAAAAGATTTTAAGATGATAGAAACGGGTTTTGCTTTTTCCCTACTGAAACCTTTTAAATTGCCAATTACTTCTTTGGTTTCATAAGACTCTATAGCGTACGTAATCAGATAACTATCTTCATCGCCAATTATATTATTAGCATTATAAATTTCTGCATAAAATGCAATTTTTTCATAATTTTCAGGAAAAAAATCAGAAGTATAAGGAATTATATCATACCCATTTTTAGAAATAATAGATTTTTCAGTTGTTTTACTCAATGATTCAATTAATTCAATATCAGAGATGGCCATTTTTTTATCATTATAATTGATATTGATTATTTGATTGTTTTTAAATGGAGGATGAGAGGAATTTAAGTCTTTCATTAAAATTTCAAATTCATAACTTCCAGCAGGCAAAGAAATACGTTGTTGATCAATAAAATTAACCTTTTCGGATGAAGTGTCTGCTAATTCAGGGCTAAGTAGGTTGTATTTTTTAAATTGTTTAATTTCTTCACCTTGCTTAAAAAGATAAGTGATTTCAATACTCCCTTGGAAAGTATTGTTTTCATTTTTAACGTAATTGATAGAATTTCCTACAATTGATAAATAGGTTTCAATGTAAGGGCCACTTAATGGAGAATAGAAAGTACAATGCGTAAAATAAGCTTTTAAATTTTGTGCGTAAGAACTTATTGTTAATACAAAAAGTAATAGAAGTAAAGAGCTAATTTTTTTCATTTAATTTCAAAGTTAATAAAATTCAGTTTAGAAAATTAATAAAAATTATACCATTTTTCTAACAAGAGGTTGATTTATAATAATCGAAAAATCAATACTAGGTAGCAAAAATAATTAATAAATGCTCAACACACATAGGTTTTCGGGAATTTTGAAGAATTTATTTTTTTCTTTATCAAGGCACGGCAAATAGCCAGTGGCTGTTTGAGCGAGTTTGTGTGTAAGCCAAGCATAGCCGTAGCTATGGTTTAAAATTTTAAAGCAGAGAAAGAGAAAAAGAAAGAGTGAAAAATAGAAAATCTATGTGCGTTGAGTATAGTATGATGCTAAGGGGTTTAAATATATTTTTTCAAAAAAAGCAGAAAACTATTTCATATTTAAAATCAATTGTTACTTTTGCAGCGGAGAAATGGCAGAGCGGTCGAATGCGGCAGTCTTGAAAACTGTTGTACCGCAAGGTACCGGGGGTTCGAATCCC
>PCUH01000306.1:6766-8235 GCA_002770955.1 Flavobacteriales bacterium CG18_big_fil_WC_8_21_14_2_50_32_9
GGTACCGGGGGTTCGAATCCCTCTTTCTCCGCCAAAATACTCTAAAGCCCTTGTTTTTCAAGGGCTTTTTTGTTTGGGTGCTGTTCTAGGTGCTGTTTCATAGTATTATATTTTCCATTAAAAAAACTATCTAGCTTAATAATACCAACAACTTTACTAGATTTTGGGATAAAATAAAAAAATTATCTATGCAAGTAATTTCTCCAATTTCGATTTCCATTTCTCCCAATCGGGCATCTCTTTTGTTTGTAAATCAATAAATTTTTGTGTGTGATTATAATGTATCAAATGGCACAATTCGTGGATAATTACATATTCAATACATCCTTTGGGAGCTTTTATCAATTCGGGATTCAATATTATTTTACCTTTCGGTGTACAACTACCCCAACGAGCTGGCATTTCTCTTAAAACTATTGAATTGGGCTCAACATTATACTTCTTGAATTTTTCTATCAGTGGTTGAGCAATGTTATGATACTTAATTTTTGCTTGTTGCAAATACCAATATTGCATCATCTTTTTTACATTCGAAATAGTTGAAGTTCTTACTTCAATATTTTTTCCTTTAAGCTTTACGGACTCATCTTTGGATAACTCTATTTTTAAAAGATATTGTCTGCCTAAATACAAATGTGTTTCACCACTAATGTATTTTCGTTTGGTTGTTTTTGGATGAAAAGACAGAAAATAACTTTGTTGCTTAATTATCCATGGAGCTTTCTTAATAATTTTCTCTTCTATTTTTTCAAGAGTACTATCTATAGGAGCTTTTACCATTACATCCATATCAGGAGTTACGGTAATACCTAATGTTTTTCTAGTTGAATATTCAATATGAAAAACAATCTTTTTAGAACCAAATTGAATAGATGCGTTCATTATTTGTAACGTAGTTTGGCAACTTCAATACAATTTGTTGCAATTTCATCCATTTCTTCAAACGACAACGGAATATTGTATTTATCTCTAACTTCATCAATCAAGTAATCACCAATTTCTATCAAAAGTTTTCCAGTAATGTTTGTTTTATGTTTCCAATCAATAACTGGTTTACCATTCTCTAAAACAGCACTTTTTATGAATTCATCTATTTGTAATGCTGTTTGTACTGCAATTTCTTTTTTAATGATAGAATCCTGTACTTTATCATTTAAAGTTTCAATGGTTAATCCATAAAATGCTTTTGCTACGTCTTTATCTTTTAATACTTCAGGAATATCACTATCGGTATGTGCTAAAACATTTTCCATAATTTCCTGAACTTTGCTCAGGTAAAGTGCTTCATTGATTCTTTTTGCTTCGTAATCAGCAATGGTTTCACTAAGCATTTGCGAAAACTTTTTGTAGAAAGCTGGGTCTTCGTCCATTTTTTCTGAAATATGTTTCGCAGTTCGACTGGCAATTTTATCTGCTTTTGCAGCTTTACCTGTGGTATTTTCTACTTCTTGCTGAAATTTTTCTTTGTC
>PCUH01000137.1 GCA_002770955.1 Flavobacteriales bacterium CG18_big_fil_WC_8_21_14_2_50_32_9
ATTATTTATAGAGAGCATAAAATGATTGAAATAATAACAGAATGGAAAAATAATGGAATAAAGTATAAGGATTTGAGAGTTAAAGTTTATGTATTATGGATTCTTTGTTTGATTCTTTTTATAGCTAGTTTTGTTCAAATAATAGGTTAGTGAGATGTTTTGCAGTATAATTAAGTACTTAATGTATGATTATGAATAATAAAATATTTTTTCTGTCGGTCATTTGTTGAACAAATTCATTCTTTTTATTTAGAATGTTTGCTGCATACGATTTGCTAATGATAAATTCTTTTTCTCGTATTTTCTATCATCAGCTTGAAGTAATAAAATAAACTAACTTTTGGCTGGCAATAGATTTTATTTTAATTTGTCAAGATATTTTTTGTCAAGTAAATATAAATTTATACTTTTGTTTATCATGATAATATAAAGTATATATTTATTTTATCAGGCAATATTAAAAATAGAAGGATGTTTATTAGGAAGCAATTATTACTCGATGCTCAAGGCGAAAGTTTGTTCTTGTGGGGTGCAAGGCAAACAGGGAAAAGCACATTGTTAAAACAAATGTACCCGAACGCTTTATGTTTTGATTTATTAATGGCAGATGTATATCAACGCTTAATAACTAATCCAACCTTGCTCCGTGAAACAATTTTAGGTAATACCGATAAAAAAATAGTTGTTGTTGATGAAATTCAACGAATACCTGAACTGCTGAATGAAATACATTGGATAATAACTAATACCAACACTCAATTTATTATGAGTGGTTCAAGTGCTCGAAAAATTTTACGCTCAGGTGCAAATTTGCTTGGAGGCAGAGCGTTGCGTTATGAACTTTTTCCGCTTATCAGCCAAGAAATACCCAATTTTGATTTAATGAGAGCATTAAACAATGGACTTTTGCCTCGCCATTATTTAGCTGATAATCCTAAAAAAATGATTTCGGCTTATGTTGGTAATTATCTGAGAGATGAAATTGTAGGCGAAGCAAAAATCAGAAATGTGCATGTATTTTCACAATTTTTAGAAGCCGCTGCTTTTAGCAATGGAGAAATGGTGAATTATGCCAATATTGCTGCTGATTGTGGTGTTTCAGCACCAACCGTTAAAGAATATTTTCAAATTTTACAAGACACCTTAATAGGAAGGTTTGTGCCAGCTTATCAGAAAAAACCTAAGCGCAGGGTAATAACTGCTCCTAAATTTTATTACTTTGATATAGGAATAGTTAATCATCTATTAAAAAGAGGAAACATTGAAAAAGGAAGTGAAATAGTTGGAAATGCTTTTGAACATTTCATCTATCAAGAGCTTTATGCCCATAGTAGTTATACTGGGTTAGATTATTCTATAAGTTATTGGCGAACAGCCTCTCAAATTGAAATAGATTTTGTTTTAGGAAACCACGAAGTCGCCATAGAAGTAAAATCTTCAGATAAAATAAATGAGCGACACCTCAAAGGGTTAAAAAGTTTCTCAGAAGAATATCAAGTAAAACATTCCATTTTAATTTGCAATGAAATTTTACCCAGAAAACATGGCAATATTTGGATTATGCCTTGGGCAATATTTCTTGAAAAACTTTGGGCAGGTGAGTTCATTAAATAAAATGAGCTATTACTTTATAAAATAGTCATTTATAAGATATAATGCTATTTCTTCATCTTACTAAAAGCTCTTTTTGTCTAAAATCATAAAAAAAATCAACTTGTAATATTATATTTGTTGCCCGAAAGAAAACAAACGTATAAATTATTAAAAAAATTATGAATATTAAGAATATACTTTCTATTACATCTGTAATTTCAATAGTAACATTATTTTCTTGTGGAGGAGATTCTTCTGAAAAAAATGCGACTAATTCAGCTAATCAAAACCCTGTTGTTATAAGCCATGAGTTATCTGATGCACAAATGTTAAATCCGATTAACTATTCAGATGCAGGTGCAGGCTATATTTTATCAAATATTTTTTATTCATTGCTAGAAATAGATTTTAACACATTAGAATTAGTACCAGTTGTAGCAGAATCAAGACCTGAAATAGAAATAACAGAAAATGGAGGTATGCTCATTACTTACAAAATAAGACCTGAAGCTAAATGGGATGATGGCGAACAGATAACTGCTAAAGATGTTGAATTCGCTCTTAAAGTAATTAAAAACCCGAAAGTAGATAACTTAAATAACAAGCCTTACTACGAATTTATTGAGGACATGAAATTTTATGAAGATGATCCTTTAAAATTTACTTTTATCTGTAAAGATGTTTATATTTTAGCTGAAGTTCAAAGTGGAGATATTGATTTATTACCACGACATATTTATGACCCAAAAGGATTGATGGATGAATTTACTATAAAACAATTATCAGAAAACAATGAAGCGTTAGTAACAAATCCTAAAATAACTGAATTTGCAACCGATTTCAATTCAGAGAAATACCAAAGAGACCCAAAATTTATTCAAGGTTGTGGACCATATTTGCTCAAAGAATGGCAAACTGGACAAAAAATAACTATAGTTAAAAAAGAAAATTGGTGGGGTGATCAGTTAAAAGATAAAGGAATGTATTTTAACATTGCACCTCCAGAAATTATCTATCAAACAATTAATGATCAAACAACAGCTAAAGAAGCACTTATTGCAGGTAAAGTTGATGTAATGAGAGGAATTAAGTCTAAAGATTTTCAAGACTTACCTAAATCTAAAAAATTTACTAAAAACTTTGTAACTCATACACCAAACCAAATGGCATACACCTATTTGGGTTTAAATGTTCGAAAACCAATTTTTTCAGACAAAAGAACACGTCAGGCATTGGCTCATTTGGTTGATGTTGATAAAATGATAGATGTTGTAGTTTTAGGCTATGCAATTAGAGCAATAGGACCTATTGATCCAGTTAAGAAAAAACAATTCAATAGCGATATTAAACCCTACGAGTTTGATATTGAAAAAGCAAAACAACTGCTAACTGAAGCAGGTTGGAAAGACACCGATAATGACGGGATATTAGATAATGTTATTAATGGTAATAAAGTTAAATTTGAGTTTAATTACTTATACAATCAAGGAAATGATTTGAGAAAAGCTGTAGGATTACTTTTGCAAGAAGAAGCAAGAAAAATTGGGATAATTATAAATGTAATTTCTCAAGATTGGTCTATTTTCTTAGAAAGTACCAAACAACATGATTTTGATATGTATTATGGTGCATGGATAAGTACTCCAATACCATCAGATCATAAACAAATTTATCATACAGAATCCTATAATGGAGGCTCAAACTATACTGGTTTTGGAAACGATGAAACAGATGCACTTATTGACGCAATTCGTTTAGAGCTTGATGAAGATAAAAGAGCAATCTTGAATAAAAAATTCCAAGCAATATTACATGATGAATGTTCTTACATATTCTTGTATCATCCAAAAGAAAAAATAGCCATTCATAATAGATTTTCAAATGCAGAACCTAGTGTGATGCGACCTGGATACAGATTAAGCGGCTTTTCAATATCAAATACGCAACAACCTTCTGCTGTGAATTAATTTATTAGATTTGTACCGAAAATTGAATAGCTAAATCAAAAGAACGCATAAATCATGCTTAAATATATTTTAAAAAGAGTTTTAATTTTTCTTCCAACATTAGTAGTTATTTCCCTTTTAACTTTTGTGATAAGCATTAATGCTCCTGGTGACCCTGTTGAGTCAATGTTGAATCAAAATGTTGGGGGAGAAGGACGTTCAGGAGAAAAATTAGCTAATGAAAAAACATACAATGAAAAAAGAAAAGAACTAGGGTTTGATCTTCCCATGTTTTATTTTTCAATCACAAATTCCACCTACCCAGATACATTACACCGGATTCCCAAAAAAGCTCATCGAGAAACTTTAAATAGACTTTCATTTGAATATGGCGTTTGGGCAAATGTATCCGCTTACTATCACGCATTACGAGCCTTAGAAAGTAAAATATTTGAGTTAATGCCAAATGAAGATAACTCCTCAAAAATTAGAAACTTAAAAGATAACATCAATTTGTTATACATTAATTATGATGAGAAAAAAATGATGCAAACTATTGAAAATATTGAATTTGATATATTTAAAGATAGTAACATCAAACAAACTTGCGAAAACGACTTTTATGATTTTAAAAACAGTTATGAGCACATGCTCATTAATAAAAAAATTAGTAATAGATACAAACCTGTTTTTTATTGGTATGGACTAAACAATCAATATCACCGATGGATATCAGGTTTTTTAGTAGGTGATTTTGGTATATCCTATCAAGACAAACGACCAGTTAGTTCTAAAATTTTTGATGCATTAAAATGGTCAATGATTTTAAGCGTATTATCTATTTTTATAGCATATATTGTTGCAATTCCATTAGGTGTTAAATCGGCTGTTGATAAAGGAAAAACTTCCGAAAAAATTATTACTACCTTATTATTTTTATTGTATTCGTTACCTAATTTTTGGGTTGCCACTATGCTTATTCAGTATTTAGGTGATGGGGATGGTTTAGGTTGGTTTCCTACTCATGGTTTAGGTGATTTACCAGAATCAGCTCCATATTGGGACAGATTTTTTGAAACCGCTTATCATTTCATATTACCTTTATTTTGTTTAACTTACGCATCATTTGCTTTTATTTCCAGGCAAATGAGAGGCGGTGTTTTGAATGTGTTAGAAATGGATTATATCAGAACTGCCAGAGCAAAAGGACTTAAAAATAAAGTGGTTGTTTGGAAGCACGCTTTTAGAAACTCATTAATTCCTATCATAACATTATTTGCAAATATATTTCCCGCAGCTATCTCTGGTTCATTTATCATAGAAGTTATTTTTTCAATACCAGGAATGGGACAATTAACCTTACAAGCAATTTTTCAGCGTGATTACCCTATAGTATTTACTGTATTAATGTTTTCATCTATATTGACATTGATAGGAATTTTAGTCGCAGATATTATGTATGCCTTTGTTGATCCTCGAATTTCTTTTTCTAATAAAAAATAAGAAACCATGAATATGTTCAATCTTTTTAATAGAAAAGCAAGAGAAGAAAAAATCGTAGCAATGCAAAATAACAATGAAAGTTATTGGACTATTGTCAGGCAACAATTCTATAAAAACAGAATTGCTGTATTTTGTCTTCGATTGGTATTTTCCTTTGTATTTATTGCCCTTTTTGCTGATTTTTTGGCAAATGAAAAACCCTTAGTGGCTAAATATGAAAACACACTCTATTTTCCTGTTTTTAAAGAATATGCTGTAGATTTAGGCATGTCTGACTGGCAACCTGAATTTCGAAATGTTTCATGGAAAGACCTTAACTATGATTTTGTAGTTTGGCCTTTAGTTCCTTATTTACCAAGAAACATTGATGTTATCAATACTTGGGTAGGTCCTTTTGATTCTCAAAATGTGGAATCTTCAAAATGGAAACATTGGTTAGGAACCGATGATTTAGGACACGATGTGTTGGCAGGAATGATACATGGAACCCGAATTGCATTGTTAGTAGGTATTGTTTCTATGGGTATTGCTGCTTTAATAGGAATTTTCTTTGGAGCAATAGCTGGATATTATGGTGATGACAAATTGAAAATGAACATACCCACTATAATAAGTTATGTATTAGGTTTTTTTATTGCTGTTTTTTATGCTTTTGGAACTCGTTCTTACGTGTTAACTGATGCAATTGGAACATCTTTTGGGAGTTTTGTTGTAGAGTTGTTTTGGAGTATATTGCTTTTTGTTGCCATTATGGCTTTTTTTAGAGTCCTTGTTTTCTTTATTAACAAAATACCACTCAATTTTAAAAAAATATCTATTCCAATAGATATTCTAATAAGCCGATTGATTGAAATAGTAGTCTCTATTCCACAACTATTTTTAATTATTTCTATTGCTGCCGTAGTTGCTAAACCATCAATTTTCATTGTTATGGTAATTATTGGACTTACTACTTGGACTGGAATAGCTCGTTTTACAAGAGCTGAATTTTTAAGAATCAGAAACTTAGAATTTATTGAAGCTGCAAGTGCGTTGGGTTATAAAGAATTGAGAATAATTGTTAAACATGCTTTGCCAAATGCGTTGTCCCCCGTACTTATTGCTATTGCATTTGGAATCGCATCAGCGATTTTAATAGAATCTACCTTGTCATTTATTGGAGTTGGCGTACCAGCAGAAACTATCACTTGGGGTTCTATGCTTTCTAAATCTAGAGAAGTTTCTTCTGCTTGGTGGTTGGCAATTATTCCTGGGTTTGCTATTTTTATTACCGTAACTATTTATAATTTAATAGGAGAAGGACTTACTGATGCAATGAATCCAAAGTTGAAAAAGTGAAAGCATGAAAATGTGTAGTTTATTTCTTTGTGTCATTCAGAACGAAATATTAATAGGAGTTCGATTCTTATTTTAAAATTTTGGTTTTCATTAAAGTTAATACGTATTTTATAAGCTGCAATCCTTTCTACATTAATCCTTTTTCTTTCAATG
>PCUH01000244.1 GCA_002770955.1 Flavobacteriales bacterium CG18_big_fil_WC_8_21_14_2_50_32_9
CCTTTAACTGATGAAAAACAGTAAAAGGGAAGTTTGTCGTACGTCCTTGATAGTGCTTGATAGTTGTCAAATAATAAATTAAAATAAAAATTTAGTATGAAGAAATACTTTAACCTGTTCGATTTAAAACAAAAAGTAGATTACAAATTAGAAGTTCTTTCTGGATTAACAGTTGCTTTAGCACTAGTTCCTGAAGCTGTTGCTTTTGCCTTAATAGCTGGTTTATCTCCGCTAACAGGATTATATGCAGCTTTTGTTATGGGTTTAGTTTCTTCTATTTTAGGTGGACGACCAGGTATGATTTCAGGAGCAACAGGTGCTGTGGCTGTTGTAATTGTTAGTTTAGCTATTTCTCATGGTGCAGAATATATTTTTGCAACTGTTATTTTAGCAGGTCTCATTCAAATGTCAGCAGGCTTTCTTCGTTTAGGAAAATTAATGCGACTGGTTCCTCATCCTGTAATTTTTGGTTTTGTGAATGGGTTAGCTATAATTATTTTTATGTCGCAACTCAATCAATTTAAAGACATAAATGGTGCATGGTTAACAGGAAATTCATTGTATATTTTAGTAGTATTAGTAGTATTAACAATGCTCATTATTTGGGGACTTCCAAAACTAACGAGGGTTGTTCCTGCTTCGTTGGTTGCAATTATTGTTGTTTTTGGTGTAGTTACTTTTTTTGAAATAGACACTAAAACTGTTGGTGATATAGCTTCTATACAAGGTGGTTTTCCTCCTTTTCATATTCCTGAAATTCCATTTAATTTGGATACACTTATTTTAATATTTCCTTATGCCGTAATTATGGCTGGTGTTGGTTTAATTGAAAGTTTGTTAACATTAAATATTATTGATGAAATAACAGAAACCAGAGGAAGAGGAAATAAAGAAGCCGTTGCCCAAGGTATTGCCAATGTATGCTCAGGCTTCTTTTCAGGTATGGGTGGTTGTGCCATGTTAGGACAAAGTTTAATTAACATTTCATCAGGAGCAAGGGCAAGATTTTCGGGTATAGTTGCAGCAATAATGTTGCTTGTTTTTATTATGTTTGGTTCAGGTTTAATTGAAAAACTTCCTATGGCTGCACTCACAGGCTTGATGATAATGGTGGCAATAGGCACTTTTGAATGGGCAAGTTTAAGAACCTTTAAACGTATGCCTAAATCAGATATTTTTGTGATGATTACAGTTACTTTGGTAACTGTAATTCTTCATAACTTAGCATTGGCAGTTATTGTTGGTGTTATTATAGCTGCTTTAGTTTTTGCTTGGGATAACGCCAAACGAATTAGAGCAAGAAAACATATTGATGAAAATGGAATTAAACATTACGAAATTTATGGACCTTTATTTTTTGGTTCCGTTACTGCTTTTAATGAAAAATTTGATGTGTTGAATGACCCTGATGAAGTGATAATTGACTTTGAAGAAAGTAGAGTAGTAGATATGTCTGCCATTGAAGCATTAAACAAACTTACGGAGCGTTATGATAAGGTAGGTAAAAAAATACACTTAAAACATTTAAGTGCAGATTGTCGTTTACTTCTGAAAAATGCCGATAAAATTATTGATGTAAACGTAGTTGAAGATCCAACCTACAAAGTGGTAGTTGATAAAATCTAAGACACAGCACAAATAAAAGCATCTTTAAAAAATGGTATTTTTTTGTGTTTATGATATTGTAAAAGTTACACATTAAACCGAAAGTGCATAATATCACCATCTTGCACAATGTATTCTTTTCCTTCTACAGCCATTTTTCCAGCTTCTTTCACTGCTGCTTCAGAACCAAAAGAAACAAAATCGTTGTATTTAATCACTTCTGCACGGATAAACCCTTTTTCAAAATCAGTGTGAATTACACCAGCTGCCTGAGGTGCTGTTGTGTTTTTATAGATAGTCCATGCTCTTACTTCTTTTACTCCAGCCGTAAAATAGGTTTCTAAATTCAATAACTTATAAGCTGCTTTTATGAGTTTGTTTACTCCTGCTTCTTCCAATCCTATGTCTTGTAAAAACTCTTGACGCTCTTCATAGGTTTCTAATTCGGCAATATCAGCTTCTATTTGAGCACCTATCATAATTACTTCTGCATTTTCATCTTTCACAGCTTCTTTAACTTGCTCAACATATTTATTTCCGCTTACAACAGACGCTTCATCAACATTGCATACATATAAAACGGGTTTATTGGTGAGTAGGTGGGAGTCTTTTATAAAAAGGCATTCATCTTTCGTAACATCAACAGTTCTAGCAGATTTACCAGAATTTAAAGCATCAACATAGCGTTGCAATACTTCAGCTTCTTTTACAGCACTTTTATCTCCTGTTTGAACTTTTCTTTTCATCCCATCTAGCCTTTTCTGAACGGTTTCCAAATCTTTCAATTGTAATTCAATATCAATAATTTCTTTATCTCTCACAGGGTTCACTGAGCCATCAACATGTACCACATTGCCATCGTCAAAACAACGTAACACATGAATAATTGCATCCGTTTCTCTGATATTTGCTAAAAATTTATTACCTAATCCTTCACCTTTGCTAGCTCCTTTTACTAAACCAGCAATATCAACAATTTCAATGGTGGTTGGTTGTACTCGTTCAGGTTTAACTATAGTTTCTAATTGCTCTAATCGTTCATCAGGAACAGTTATCACACCAACATTTGGTTCAATTGTACAAAAAGGAAAATTTGCCGACTGTGCTTTTGCATTTGACAAACAATTAAATAAGGTAGATTTACCTACATTTGGTAAACCAACAATTCCACATTTTAGAGCCATAATGATAAATTTAAAAGGTTGCAAAAGTAATAAAGTTTAGCAATTCATTATTCATTGAGTTTCTTTTCTAAAATTTTAATTTTTAATTTCAAAAAATCAACCAAAATTATTTTTACTTTTGTTGACTAATTCTAATTGATAGAAGGTCGTTAAATTATGTCTAAAGAGATTAAAGCCCAACAAATTATTTATAAAATTATCAATCCGCTAATCAATCTATTTGTTAAAGTAGGGGTAACTCCAAATATGATAACAACAATTGGTTTATTGTTAAATATTGTTGCATGTGTTATCTTTATAATAGGAGCAAAGTTTGGTGAGAGAAATGATATGACCTACGTTGGGTGGGGAGGTTTTACAATATTAATTGCAGGTTTATTCGACATGATTGATGGCAGATTGGCTAGAATAGGAAATATGTCTAGTACTTTTGGTGCTTTATACGATTCTGTGTTAGATAGATACAGTGAAATGATAATGTTTTTAGGCATTTGCTACTATTTAGTTGCTCAAAGTTTCTTTTTAAGTTCTCTATTTGCTTTCATTGCACTTATTGGTTCTATGATGGTAAGTTACACCAGAGCAAGAGCTGAAGGATTGGGTATTAACTGTAGTGTTGGCATGATGCAACGACCAGCTAGAGTGGTAACTATTGGTGCAGCTGCAATGTTTTGTGGGATTTTCTATTATTTTTTCGGAAATGTTGGTCCAATTCGGTTAGCAACTTCACCATTAATTGTTTTTGAAACAATTACTATATTCACACTTCCAGTTACTGTTGTAGCTGTTCTTTCTAACATTACAGCCATACAACGGCTCAATCATTGCAAGGTTGAATTAGAAAAAAAAGAAAAGTAAGGTTCTAAAATGAAAAATTTAATACTATTATTATTCATCTCAACTGCCATATTTAGTCTATCTTTAATAGATGATGATTATGCTTCAAGAATAAAAGTATTTGACGAATATCCTGTGCCATCTGATGAAAATATGCTTTTCTATATACAAAAAAGTTACAATACCAACACTGTAGTTTACGCAGCAAATATTGATGCTGATGGAAAACTTAATGCTAAAGAACCTGTTCTAGTTTTTTGGAGAAGGTATCAAGAGAATGGACAAAAAAGAGAATTAAAAATTATTGAAAGAACTTTTGGCTATGGAGTTAATTCTAAACCCATTAAAGATAGATCTAATAGTTATTCATTCACTCTTGTTTCATTAAAAGATATGTCATTTATTATAACCCTCGATAAAAAAGGGAAACCACAAGTAGCAACAATAATAGACAAAAAATCGGCTCAAATAGAAAGAGTTTTTGTTACAGCCGAACACATCAATATTCTCCCTAAAGTATTTTCAGTAGAAGTTTTTGGAAAGGAAATTAAAACACATCAACCACTCTATCAAAAATTCACTAATAAAGAAAAACCATAATTCTTATTTTGTTAAAGAAAAAACACCTAATCCTATTCCTGTCAACCATACTTTATTTTTGCTGGGTTTATTTTTTTGTAGGACTCCGCTCCGATCATCTTTATCTTATATCCATTGTGCTTATTGGTTATGTTATTCACCCTTTTTCTAAAAAATTAGTATTGGGTTTTCTTTTCTTTATCATCTATTGGATCATTTATGATTCTATGCGTGTTTTTCCTAATTATTTATTTAACACTGTAAGTGTTTTAGAACCTTACCTCATAGAGAAAGCATTGTTTGGAATTGCAGTAAATCAAGAAATTCTCTCTCCTAACGAATATTTTGTTGTGCATAGTTCCTCTTTTTTAGATGTTTTAAGCGGATTATTTTATATTAATTGGGTACCTATCCCTTTACTATTTGCACTTTATCTTTTTTTCAACAACAAAGTTTTATTAATTCATTTTCTTGCTGCCTTTTTAATAGTCAATCTTGTTGGTTTCCTTTTTTACTATATATATCCAGCAGCTCCACCATGGTATTTAGAAAAATACGGCACAGAAATAATTTATAACACGCCCGGAAGTGCAGCAGGATTAAGTCGATTTGATGAATTTTTTAATATTAATTTATTTCATTCCTTATATGAAAAAAATTCAAATGTGTTTGCTGCTATGCCCTCTTTACATGCTGCCTATCCAATTATTGTTTTAATGTATGGAATAAGACAAAAATTACGAATAGGAATTATTATATTTGCCCTCTTTTTAATCGGAATTTGGTTCTCTGCTGTATATTCTGGTCATCATTATGTAATTGACTTGTTAGCAGGAGCTTTATGTGCATTTTTAGGAATTACTTTGTATGAAAAAATCATCAATAAAAACAAAATAATCAATAACTGGATAGAAAATTATTCAAAAAAAATCTAACAAAAACAAAAAAATGACAACAAACATTAAACAAGCAACGGGCAAATTAGGTGTGCTATTACCAGGAATGGGAGCCGTAGCAACAACTGTAATTGCAGGGGTTTACGCTGTAAACAAAGGAATCTCCAAACCCATAGGTTCTACAACTCAAATGGGAACAATTCGATTAGGAAAACGAACTGAAAACCGAACACCACTCATTAAGGATTTTGTCCCGTTAACAAATATTAAAGATATTGTTTTTGGTGGATGGGATATTTTTGAAGATAATATGTTCCAATCAGCCACTAACGCTGGTGTTTTAGATCGTTATTTATTAGAACAACTGAAGCCAGAATTGGAAGCTATTAAACCAATGAAAGCTGTTTTTAATAAAAGATACATCACAAAAATTGATGGGCCAAATGTGAAAACTGGTGCTAATAAAATGGATTTGGCAGAGCAAGTTCGCCAAGATATTAGAGATTTTAAAGCAAAAAATAACTGCGAAAGATTGGTTATGGTTTGGACAGGTTCAACCGAAATATATATTCAAGAAAGTGAAGTACATCAAACCATAGCAAGTCTAGAAGAAGGATTAAGAAACAATCATGATGATATTCCACCAAGCATGATTTATGCTTATGCAGCAATAAAAGAAGGTGTGCCTTATGCTAATGGAGCTCCCAATTTGTCTGCCGATGTTCCTGCAATGATTCAGCTAGCAAAAGAAAACAATGTACCTATTTGCGGTAAAGATTTTAAAACCGGACAAACATTAATGAAAACCATTGTTGCTCCAGGATTAAAAGTGCGTTCTTTAGGTATAGCTGGTTGGTTCTCAACAAACATTTTAGGTAATAGAGATGGAGAAGTATTAGATGATCCTGATAGTTTCAAAAGTAAAGAAGTATCTAAATTAGGCGTTATTGAAAGTATTTTAGAGCCTGAAAAACATCCTGATTTATACAAAGATTTATACCATAAAGTACGTATCAATTACTATCCTCCTCATGGAGATAACAAAGAAGGTTGGGATAATATTGATATTTTTGGTTGGTTAGGATACAAAATGCAAATTAAAATAGATTTCTTATGTAGAGATTCTATTTTGGCTGCACCACTTGTTTTGGACTTAGCAATTTTCTTAGATTTAGCTTCAAGATCAAACATGTCGGGTATTCAAGAATGGCTTTCTTTCTTCTTTAAATCACCTCAAACTAAAGCGGGTTTAAGACCTATACATGATATTTTTAAGCAAGAAATGAAAATGCTAAACACGCTTCGACACTTGAAAGGTGAGGAGTTAATTACGCACTTAGGATTAGACTACGAAGATTAATCAAAAATATCAATTATGAAAAGGAGGCAAATCAGATTTGCCTCCTTTTTTTTTATTTTATAATGCTTTACCTCTTGAAATTTGATTCTTAATTCCAC
>PCUH01000243.1:0-3508 GCA_002770955.1 Flavobacteriales bacterium CG18_big_fil_WC_8_21_14_2_50_32_9
TGATAATAAAAAAAATACAAAATGGGGTAATAATTTTTGCATCTGGCTAAATTACAATTTATTTTAATTTGTATAGATTATTTTGAAATTAGGATAAATATGCTGCCAAACATTTTAGTTTGTTTGATTGTCTTATTAAACAGTTGGCTACTCAGAAATTAATAGAAATTTTTTTTTCAACAATTAATGAATTTTCAAGTTTATTTTTTACATTTGCCAATAATTGTCAAGTCAAAATGAAGCATCTTTAAACCCGAAAGGTTCACGAACACCATGAAAATTGAATAAAAGTGAGTAAAACAATTGGAACAACATTAAGAAAACTAAGAGAAGAAAAAGGTCTTTTGCTAAGAGAGGTTGGTGCTCAACTTTCGCTTGACCCTACAATTTTGAGTAAAATTGAGCAAGACAGACGGATGCCTACAAAAGAACAAGTGAAAGCACTTGGCGAATTTTATAAGCATCAAAAAAATGATGTTATTATAGCTTGGCTCTCAGATAAATTATTTTACGAAGTGCAAGATGAAGACCTTGCATTACAAGCAATGCAGGTTGCAGAAGAAAAAATCAGGTATAACATCGAAGACAAAAAAAGAAAATAATAGCTATGACAGGATTTGATATAAGAGAAAGACGAAACGATATAGGTTTAAGTCAATCAAAACTATCTGACATAACTGGTATCGAACAAGCCCGAATCTCTGCATACGAATTGGGTAAATTGAACTTGTCCATCAATGAAGTAAATAAAATTGCTACTCATTTAGAAAAAATTGATGAACCAGCCCTATTGAAACTAAAAAAGAAAAGGTTTCAAAATAGCCAACATTTAGATTCTATTACTGCTCAAAGACCTCGCAGAGGATATTCAAAAACCAAACGAAACAACGAGTATTTAGAAGTTCTAAAAAGCTTAGAATCCCAATTTTTTAATCCACCAACCACAGGGCTAAAAGCTGTTTCATTTTTCGCTGGCTGTGGTGGTTTGTGTTATGGTGTTAAGGCTGCCGGATTTGAAATTGTAGCAACAAACGAATTAATTGAGAATTATAAAGCTATTTATGAATTGAATTTTCCTCATGTAAACTTTTTACCCAATGATGTCCAAGAGATAACCAAGTCTGATATTGAAAAGATTTTAAAGAAACATAAAAAAATTGATTTGATGGTTGGTGGTCCACCCTGTCAAGGTTTTAGTTTGGCAGGAAAAAGAGATGTTAATGATAAAAGAAATACACTATTTGAATACTATCTAAAAATTGCAGAACAAATACAGCCAAAAGTAATCTTAATTGAAAATGTCCGACTACTCACTTCAATGAAAGACCCAAATGGAAGTTTAGTTAGTAAGCGGATACTTGACACATTTGAAAAAATGGGATATAAAAGCAATTTTTATAGTGTAAATGCAAAGGATTATGGTGTTCCCCAACATAGAGAAAGAGTAATATTTATTGCCGTTCGAAAAGACTTAAAAAAACCTTCTTCAATTGCTGAAGCAAAATATGGAAATTCAATTAATCTATTTAACTCCAATCCGCCATATTTTACATTCGGTGATGCTGTTTCAGATCTAGACTATCTTGAATCGGGAGAATTAAGCACAAAAGATAAACTTCATCGGGCTGTTAAGCATCCAGAACATGTAATAAGATGGTTAGTTGATGTGCCAGAAGGAAAAAGTGCACACGACAACATTGACCCCAATTTACGTCCACCGTCAGGTTATAACACCACCTACAAAAGACAAGTTTGGACTGAACCCGCTGGAACAGTTGCAACAACCTACGGTATGATTTCAGGGTGCAGAAATGTTCATCCTATTGCCACAAGAGCATTAACAACAAGAGAAGCACTTCGTTTACAAAGTTTTCCTGATTCATTTAAACTCACAGGTAATGATGGAACAATCAGAACAGTTATTGGTAATGCTGTTCCTCCTTTGTTAGGTTTTGAATTAGCAAAATTTATAAAGGAAAATTATACCGATTGTGATTTTAAATGTCGCATAAATGCTCCTTAAAATCTACATCGGCATTATACTTTAAGGAAATACCATAGCGGCATTAAGAAGTTAAAATAGTATTATATGTTATAAAAATACCCTGCTTGTAAATTAAATTGAAGCTGTTCGGGATGTTGTGCTTGTCCACCCCGCTGCATTTGAACTATTCCAAATCTTGGAGCATCATGTTGAACACCAACAGGGTCTTTATATGAACCTTTGCGTACACTGTATTTTTTCTTTTCAAATCCTTTGTAGTTACACGATAATTCAATTAATTCATCAATTGTATATAATGCAAATTCTTGTGGTTGACCATCGGGTACTTTTTTAGTTAAATGTAAAAGTAACTCAGGTGCATAGGGATCATTAATGTATGCCTTTTGTAATAAAAGCCGAGTTATATCCCGCTGTCTTTCGGTTAAAATGGTTTCAAGTTCAATTCGACCTTTTTTGTTAATTTCTTCCCAAAAATATCTACGAGGGTCAGTTAATCTTCCAACTAAATCGGTTGGATTATCTTTTGGAGCATAGCCGTTATCACCACAAAATTGGCGTAACGCATTAACAGCAACATCTGAAACGGGAATACCATTGTTTCGCAACAATTCACAAAAAGCCCTTGCAGTTGTAAAATACAATTGTGCATTTGTTGGTGTTCTGTTACTGCATTGTTTAACAGATACTCCAACTGTTTCCATAAATTTTAAGTCATTATTATATAGCGTTAAGAGAATATCACTTTTACAAGCCCTTACTCGCATCCCATTTACTTCAAGCCATTTTTTTCCTTCTTCTGCAGTTGCAAGCGAACCTAAAGCAATAGCTTCAACCATATGACAATTATCCCAGTCTAAGACTTTCAACGCCTTTTTTATTATTGAAATTTCAGGATTTCCATTAATCAAATATTCAGGTAATGGATTTTGTGAAATGGGACAGGGTAAATTATTAATGATTTGTGCTAGACTAGTTTCAAAATTATGTCCTGCAATTCTTCCAGCAATACCTGCTTGTATTTGAAGAGCGTGTCTTGAATCGTTTGGGGTTAATGCCATTATAACTCTTTTGTTAATGAACTAATAGTTGTATTTAAACCTTCGGCAAGTATTGATAAGTTTGAAAAAGAAATGTTTCTCAATCCTCTTTCCACAAGACTTATATATGTTCTATCAAACCCACATTTAAATGCAAGCCCCTCTTGTGTCAGTTTAAGTTCAGCTCTTTTGAGTTTAACTTTTTCACCGAATTTTTTTAGTAGTTTATCCTTATTCATATATAGCGTGTAAAAATATTTATATGCAGACAATACAACAACGGACAATGCGTCTCATTTTATAATTAGACATTTGGTTTTGTATAAAGATTAGAAGTGAAAATTATCTACTTTATTTAGCGAAAAACCTTTAAATTCAAGTTTTACTCTTTTAGATTTTCAAGAATACGATTTACACCTTCGTTTACAAAAGCGGAAATATTTTCTTTGCTATATTGTGTTTGATC
>PCUH01000243.1:3523-6122 GCA_002770955.1 Flavobacteriales bacterium CG18_big_fil_WC_8_21_14_2_50_32_9
CCTATGAAAACAGTAACTTTGCCAGGGTTAATTTGTGATGAATCAGGTTTCCAAACCTTGTAAGTGCCATTGATGGTAACAGGAATTATTTTCACATTGGCTTGAAGTGCTAAATGAAATGCTCCTTTTTTGAATACGCCTATTTTACCACTTTTGCTTCTTGTTCCTTCAGGAAAAATCATCAATGATTTACCTTTTGATATTTTATCTGCCGCTTTTGCAATACTTACAATAGCTTTTTTTCTATTTGAACGATCCACAAATATATGACCAGCAACAAACATATACCAACCAACAACAGGAGTCCACATCAATTCTTTTTTACCCAAAAAATGAAGATTTACTGGTAAACTTCCACATAAAACACCAATATCGAGATGAGAACAATGGTTGGCAATAAAAATAACAGGCTCATTCTTAGGCACGTTTTCTTTCCCGTTTACAGTTAATTTTACGCCAGCAATTCGCATTAAAACTGGACCAAAAACAGTACGGGCAACCATTAGGGGAAATTGCCTGTTTAAAGTAAATGGTATAAATAAAGGGGCAAATAACATTAAGCTAAATGTCCAAATTATCATTAATGTTATTCTAAGTATTGAAAGCATAGAAAGAAAATTAGAGATTAGAAATTCTGCGATAATCTGCGTAATTTGCGGGCAAAAAATTAGAAATTTTCACATTTAAACTATTTTTACAACAAAATAATTTTTTTTACCACGCTGTAATAAAATATAATTACCATTAATTACATGGGAAAGGTTTATTGTGTCACCTTCATTAACTTTGTTTTTGTTCACACTTATTGAATTTTCTTTTAAAGCTCGTCTTGCTTCTCCGTTAGAACTTAAAAAATTGGTGGTTACAACCAATAAATCAACAATAGAAATACCGTTTTCTAGTACATTTTTTGAAACGATTGCTTGAGGAACGCCCTCAAAAATGGCTTCAAACAAATCTGCTGGAAGATTTTTTAATCCATCAATTGCTTCTTGACCAGTTTTGAAAAGAATTTCAGATGCATTTTGTGCTGCTTCATAGTCTTCAATGGAATGTACTCGAATGGTAATATCTTTTGCCAATTCTTTTTGTAAAATTCGCAAATGAGGAGATTCTTGATGTTTATTTATTAAAGCGTCAATTTCAACTTTGGGTTTTAATGTAAATATCTTGATGTAATTTTCAGCATCTTCATCCGTAGCATTTAACCAAAATTGATAAAATTTATAAGGAGAAGTTTTTTTAGAGTCTAAAAAAATATTTCCACTTGCCGATTTTCCAAATTTTGTTCCGTCAGCTTTTTTTATCAAAGGAGTAGTAACCGCAAAAGCTTCATTACCCGATTTTCTTCTAATCAATTCTGTCCCTGTAACTATGTTTCCCCATTGGTCAGACCCACCCAGTTGTACTTTGCAGTTTTTGTGTGTGTTGAGCCAATAAAAGTCGTAGCCTTGCACCAATTGATAAGAAAATTCGGTGAATGACATTCCTGTTTCTAACCTAGATTTAACAGAATCTTTTGCCAGCATATAATTGATAGAAATGTGCTTACCAACATCACGAATAAAATCCAAAAACGACATTTCTTTAAACCAATCGTAATTATTCACCATTTCAGCAGCATTTTCCCCATTGTCGAAATTTAAAAATTTTCGGAGTTGTTTTTCAATTCCTGCTTGGTTGTGTTGTAATGTTTCAGCGTCTAATAAATTTCTCTCGTCCGATTTTCCTGAGGGATCGCCCACCATTCCAGTTGCACCTCCAACCAATGCAAAAGGTTTATGTCCTGCTTGTTGCAAATGAAGTAAAATCATTACTTGCACTAAGTTACCCACACCTAACGAATCGGAAGTAGGGTCGAAACCGATGTAAGCAGCCGTTTTTTCTTTGGCAAATTGTTCTTCAGTTCCTGGCATCATATCGTGTATCATGCCTCTCCAACGAAGTTCTTCTATAAAATTCATAAAGTTCTTTTTTTTGAAGTCCAAAATTAATAATAAAAGCATAAGAGACAGGATATAAATAGAAACAGATTTTATTAAAACGAATTATCATGAATTTCTAACAATTTAAGCCCATCTCCTCTTATCTTTGCATAAAATTAAATTTCACTGTTTGAAAACAAAAACACTTAAAAAAAATAAAGTAAACGTAATTACATTAGGTTGCTCCAAAAATTTATTCGATTCAGAAATCACTATGGCTCAACTGAAAGCCAATGGTTTTGAAGTTGAACATGAAGCACAAACCGATGACTCGGAAATTGTAATCATCAATACCTGTGGATTTATTGATAATGCCAAGCAAGAATCTATTGACACCATTTTACGTTATGCGGAAGCGAAAAAAGAAGGATTAGTTGATAAGCTGTATGTAACAGGGTGTTTGTCAGAAAGATATAAAGATAGTTTGCAAAAAGAAATTACAGAAGTGGATGCTTATTTTGGAACAAGAGAATTGCCAAAATTATTGAAAACACTAAAAGCTGATTATAAACACGAATTGATTGGTGAGCGAATAATAACCACTCCAAGCCACTACGCTTATTTAAAAATATCTGAAGGCTGCGACAGACCTTGTGCTTTTTGTGCTATTCCGC
>PCUH01000243.1:6147-11811 GCA_002770955.1 Flavobacteriales bacterium CG18_big_fil_WC_8_21_14_2_50_32_9
TCCTATTGAAGAATTAGTGAAACAAGCAAAAAGTTTAGCAAAACAAGGCGTTAAAGAATTGATTTTAATTGCTCAGGAACTTACTTTTTATGGTTTGGATATTTATAAAGAACGCAAATTATCTCCACTTTTAGATGCGTTGTGCGAAGTAGAGGGCATTGAATGGATACGCTTGCATTATGCTTACCCCACAGGTTTCCCGATGGATGTAATTGAAACAATGAAAAACCAGCCCAAAATTTGTAACTATTTGGATATACCATTGCAACACGCTTCAGACAATATGTTGAAAGCCATGCGAAGAGGAACAACAAGAGAAAAAACAACACAATTAATTAAAGAAATAAGAGCAATTATCCCAACTATAGCTATTAGAACTACTTTTATTGTTGGCTTTCCTGGCGAGACAAAGGCTGACATTGAAGAAATGAAGGCTTGGATAAAGGAAATGCAATTTGAACGATTGGGTGTTTTTACCTATTCACACGAAGAAGACACGCATGCTTTTCAGTTAGAAGATAATGTTTCGGAAGAGGAAAAAGAACGCAGAGCAGAAGAAATAATGGAGGTGCAGCAAAGCATTTCATTGTCGCTCAATGAACAAAAAGTAGGAAAAACATTTAATGTGTTGTTTGATAGAATAGAAGGTGGTTACTTTGTAGGAAGAACTGAATTTGATTCTCCCGAAGTTGATAATGAAGTGTTGGTGGATGCGTCAGCTTATTTTGTCAGAATTGGAGATTTTGCTCGTGTGAAAATTACTTCAGCAGGTGATTTTGACTTGTATGGGGAAGTAATACCGATTATACATTCAATATAGTCAAATTTCATTGTGCTATTTTCATGTTATATCGGCATTAACTCCCGAAAACTTTCGGGACAGAATTATAAATCAGTTTGGGCTGTTTTATAATTGTAATTGGTATAATTTAATTTTTGCAATCTGTATATTGCATAATTTGTATATATTTGTAATCTCTATATTGCAAAAAATAATAAATGGAAACCTTAAAAATTTGGTCAACTAAAAATGTTCAAGGTGTTAATCTTAATTTTAAGAGATACTTAATCAATCAAATTAATTGGCAGAATAGACTAATTATATTAATTGGTTCAAGAGGAGTAGGCAAAACGACTTTAATGCTACAAACGTTAAAAGAGAAAAAAATCACCAAAGAAGAAGGGTTATATCTAAGTTTAGATAGTGTATATTTTGCCAACCATAGTCTTTTAACTTTTGCAGGAGAATTTGTACAAACAGGAGGAAAGTATCTATTCTTAGATGAAATTCAAAAATATAAAAACTGGTCGATAGAAGTAAAAAATATTTACGATAATTACCCAGAATTAAAGATGGTGCTAAGTGGATCTTCTGCCACCGAAATATTAAAATCAGAGGGTGATTTAAGTAGGCGAGCTTTGTTTTATCGGTTAGGAGGCTTATCGTTTAGAGAATATTTAAACTACCAATTAAACAAAAAATTTGAACCCATTTCTTTGTATGATATCATTCATAACCATTCAGAAATAGGCTTTGAAATAAGCACTCAAATAAAGCCACTAAAAGAATTTAAGGAATACCTAAATTATGGCTATTATCCTTTTTTTAAGGAAGATGTGGATACCTATCACCACAGGTTACGACAGGTTATTAATACAGTTATTGAAGTAGATATACCAACAGTATATGCGGTTGATTATGCTGCTGTGCAAAACATCAAAAAACTTTTAAGTATAATTTCCGAAATAGTCCCATTTAAACCCAATATTAAAAAATTAAGTGAGCAGATTGGTATTTCAAGGGAATCGCTCATTAAATATTTAAAATATATCGAAAATGCTGATTTGGTAAGTTTATTATATAGCGAGAATAGAGGAGTAAGTTTGCTTAATAAACCAGAAAAAATATACTTGAATAACACCAATATAAGTTATGCCTTAAACAACAATATAAATGTTGGAAATGCGAGAGAAACTTTTTTTATTAATCAGCTAAAGTTAAATCATAAAGTACGTTTCTCTACCAAAGGTGATTTTAAAATTGATAACGATTTTATTTTTGAAATTGGTGGAAAAGATAAGGACATAAAACAAATCGTTGCCCAAAAAAATGCTTGGGTTGTTGCTGATAATATTGAAATATCCGTAAATAACAAAATTCCATTATGGCTTTTTGGTTTTTTGTATTAAATTATCGCTTGAATTTTGAAACTTAATGAAGTATAAAAGGTGAAACTAAAAGAGAAATTAGTAGAACATTTAGGTTGTTTAACCATATCAATATTTCTAATATTATTTCTTATGATGATTTTTGGTTTTTTATATATGGCAATTGTATTTTTAAAGTGGATAAATCAATAAAATGAGATTAAATAATTCAGTGAACCGACCAAAGGGAGCTTAACGAAGTTAAGATCTGTGTCATCTGCGGGCTAAAAACCATTAACTAAATGAATATACAACAACTTACATATCAACAAACAGGTTATTTTTCTAAACTAATGACCGATTATTTAGCTGAAAACGAAAAATTAGCTCCATTTATCAATCAACCTTTTAATTTAGCTGCTTTCAAAACATTAATTCAGCAGCGAAAAGAAACTAAAATTGACAGAAATACACTTGTTCAAGCATTAGAAAATCAATATAAAAACATAGCAACATCAGATTTTACTAAAACAAATATTCAACTATTAAAAAATGAGAATTGTTTTACGATAACTACCGGACATCAACTCAATTTATTTACAGGACCACTTTATTTTATTTATAAAATAATTTCGGCAATAAATTTAGCTAAGGAGCTTAAAATAATTTATCCCGAAAACGATTTTGTACCTGTTTATTGGATGGCAACCGAAGATCACGATTTTGAAGAAGTGAATCATTTTAATTTACTTGGTAATAAAATTAACATTCCAAAAACACAAGATGGAGCTGTTGGAAGAATGAAATTAAGCAATGTTGATGACGTGTTGCAAGAAATCAAAACAGCTTTGGAAGGCAGAAATGGAGCAGAACAGATTATTGATTTGTTTCAACAATTTTATACTTCCGAACACACATTTACTGAAGCAACAAGAGCAATAGTAAACCATCTTTTCCAAAAAAATGGGTTAGTTATAATTGATGGAGATGATGCTTCATTAAAAAAAACAATGCTTCCTTATTTTGAAAATGAAATTTTAGAGCAACAAAATGTTCAATTCGTTGAAAAAACAACGCAGCAGTTAACTAAATTAGGTTACAAAAGCCAATTAACTCCTCGAGAGATAAACATTTTTTATTTAGATGAACAATTGAGAGAACGTATTGTATTTGAAGAGAATAAGTACAAAGTAATAAACACTAAACTGGAATTTTCTCAAGAACAAATTTTAGAAGAATTGAAAAATTATCCTGAAAAATTTAGTCCAAATGTGGTGCTTCGCCCTCTTTATCAAGAGATTGTTTTACCTAATTTAGCATACATTGGTGGTGGTGGCGAATTGGCTTATTGGTTTCAACTCAAAGCCATGTTCGATGCAAACCATGTATTTTTTCCGATGTTGATACTCAGAAATTCAGTGTTGCTTGTTGATGGAGGAAGTGCTAAGAAAATTAATAAACTCAATTTAACAACACCACAGTTGTTTTTGGAAACAGAAGAATTAATTAAAACTTTTTTAAAAGAAAATGCTTCCATTCAGCTAGATATGAATGAAGAAGAAAAACTATTGGAAGCTGTTTTTACGAAAATTGCAAATAAAGCAGTTAAAGTTGATGCTTCGTTAGAGGCAATGGTCAAAGCCGAATTACAAAAAAATATAAAATCTATAGAAAATATTGCAGCCCGATTGGTGAAAGCCGAAAAACAAAAGGAAGAAGTTGCTGTAAATCAAATTAGAAGCATAAAAGATAAACTCTTTCCAAATGGTGGCTTACAAGAACGACAAGATAATTTGAGTATGTTGTTGCTTTTTTATGGTGAGCAATTTATAGATGAGTTGTTCACACACCTTAATCCATTAGACAAAAAATTTGTTGTGCTGTATGATTGATTTAATAATTTGAAGATGAAAGCATAGCTGCTTTTGGAACAAAAATTGATATGCCAATTTTAAAATATTTCATGATATATTTAAGATGGAGTTACTTAATGTTGATTTTTCTTTTAGTTCACTTAAAGACTAACGCTCAATCATATAAACTCGCTAGTTTTGATTCAGTTTCAGTAAAAAAATACCCAGAAATTGATAACTACGCCAAGCATGCCCCTTTGTTTGTTGGATTGTCTTATAAGAAGCTCTCAAGTTATTTAACAAAACCCTACACGTCTGACGAAGATAAAGTTAGAAGCATTAGTTACTGGATAAGTCAACATATTAAGTACAACTTCAAAAAAGCCAATAGGGTTAAAACTTACCTACAAAATCCGAATGAAACACTTTTAAAAAGAACAGGGATTTGTGGAGATTACACTCTGCTTTTTGATAAGTTATGTGAACATGCAGGAATTCAATCCGAAATTATTGACGGATATAGTAAAGGATTTTACTTTGAGCCCAACGATACTTTAATTAGAGCTGATCATACATGGAATGCTGTTTTGATTGATAACGAATGGAAACTTATTGATGTATTGTGGTTGAGTGGAAATGCACAAAGCAAAAAACAACTATTTAGAAGATTTCTTTATTGGAGTTTTAATATAAAATTCACACAAAAATACAAGTTCGTAAAAAAATTAAATGAAGAATTCTATTTAGCACAGCCAGAAAAATTTGCAGATAGCCATTTGCCCCTAAATAGTTGGTGGCAATTGCTCAATATACCAACACCTGTTGATGTTTTTGAAGAGAATCAATTCGAAATAAATGTTACCAAAGAAGATTCTCTTTTGATGTATGATTTTAATGGAAAAATTTGGCAAGATATTAATGGAGAAAAGCCAGATATATTTCTCTATAATGGAAAAAAAGCAACCCAATTTAACGAAAGAAATAACAAGGTTTTGTTTGACGCTTATTTTAATTACGGGCAATATTTAGCTGTTGAAACATCAATTTCTGAATTATCGAATGAAGAAAAAATAGAAATTTATGATAATGCCGTTGATAGTTTAAAAAAGGCAAAGCACTTTAATAAATTGTATAAACAAAATATTAGTGAAGAAAAAATTAGACGACATTCGAAAAATAAAGTTTTTTATAACAATCTAAAACAAAGAAATAATCAACATATTAATGCCGATAGAAAAATAAAAAACAAAAATTATCAACTAAATGATCAACTCATAAATACTATTTCAAAAATTAAAAATGAAAATCATAGATTATCAGCAGAACAAGATAGAATTAAAAAACAATCTATTAAAGAAGTAAATTCAAAAGAAAAGAAAGATGGTATTAACTATGAATTAATTATAGCTAATAACCATCAAATTGAACTATTTAAAGATAGCATCTTGCAGCTAAAATTAATAAATAGATATTTCATTAACGATAGCTTAAATGAAATAGAGAGATTAAGACAATCGGCAGTTTTAGAAATAGATAGCACATTTAATTTGAGTGCAGATGTTATAAATGAAACTTGCGAAACACGGCACGTATTTAATTTTGACTGGTATTATGCTGACTATATTGACAGCCTTGAGATTACATTAATAACCCATTTTAACAA
>PCUH01000243.1:11831-12541 GCA_002770955.1 Flavobacteriales bacterium CG18_big_fil_WC_8_21_14_2_50_32_9
TATTGCACAACAATTATTTACGTCACATTACAATTTCAAAAGAAATAATTACAAACAATAAAAAAATATCTAAAAATTATGCTTCAATATTGAAATTAATAAAAGAGAATAAAAAAAATGATATTACTGATAAACACTATGATGAATTATATGAAAACTCAAAAAATGATTGGTCTGCATTTAATGAAAATGCAAAAAACAAAAATGGCAGTAACTCAAATTTAATTAGACGAGAATTAAAAAAACTGACTAAATCTATAAGGTATGAAGAAAAACAGTTGAAAAAAGAAAAAAATATTGAAATTAAAAGATATGCGAGTTGGAATACGTATTATATTCGTTATAAATTAAAATGGTTAAAAAGAGCTGGGTTAGATGATGAAAAAACGAATAAAACTATTAAACTAATTAACATAATGAAGAAAAAAGCAAAAGAAGAAATTAAAAAAGCCGAAGCGAAAGAAAAAAGAAAAATAGCTAAAATGAAATAAATCTTATAGAACCAATCGGCACAACTGAGCGAGTTATATTTATAATCATTCTAACTGAGTAAGATAATACGATGTGGCTAAAGCCCTTTTGTTGTTTGGTTTTAATAGCCCCGACCTTAAGGTCGGGGTAATAAATTGTAATCAATTCAAATTATTGGCTTTAGCCACATTAGCAGGTTAGTAATGATTTATAACATGAAATAATAAACTAAAAGCAAA
>PCUH01000243.1:12573-13185 GCA_002770955.1 Flavobacteriales bacterium CG18_big_fil_WC_8_21_14_2_50_32_9
TAGAAGTAATGATAAAAGTTGAAAAAAAAGCCAATCGAATATTCAATTGGCTTTTTCATCAGTTTAAAATTTGAGGTTAATTCTTTATAATTTTTTTCGTTATTGATTGTTTGTTGTTACTTATTTTAATAAAATAAACACCATCCGATAAGTCACTTACATTTACTTTGGTAGTATTGGTTTTAGGTAAAATTGTTTTTATGGTTTTACCTGTAATGTCATAAATAACAATTTCATCAATAGCCATAATTGTATTTTCTATGGTAATGAAATCATTAGCTGGATTAGGATAAATTAAAAGAGCAGTTGAGTTTTGTTCTGTAATTCCAACAGTAGAATTATAATAAACAGAATCACAATAGGTATCATTACAGCCACCATTGTTAGCAACACTCAAACATACATAGTAACTTCCTGTTGCAGTATATTGATGTGTCGGATTTTGAACTGTAGAAGTGTTACCATCTCCAAAATCCCAAAGCCAACTTGTTATTGATTGTGTTGGGGGAGTACTTTGGTCTAAGAAGTTGAATAAACCTGTTCCATTGTTACTTTGTGTGAAAAAAGATAAAGGTTGATCATGAACAGTTATAGGAGAAAATCCAAAAAACA